>CAYYHB010000131.1:0-14257 GCA_964471395.1 uncultured Burkholderiales bacterium
ACTGGGTCTTGGGGGTGGCCCGGTTGATCTCGTCGGCGAGCAGGATCTGGTGGTGAAGCGGCCCGGGCCGGAACTCGAATTCCTGGGTCTTCTGGTTGTAGATGGTGACGCCGATGAGATCGGAGGGCAAGAGGTCGGGGGTGCACTGCACCCGGGCAAACGAGCAGCCCAGCGAACGGGCGACCGCCCGGCTCATCATGGTCTTGCCCACTCCCGGCACGTCTTCGACCAGGATGTGGCCTTCACAGAGCAGAGCCACCAGCACCAATCGAACCTCACGGGTCTTGCCCAGGATAACCCGTTCGATGTTCTCGGTGAGCCGGCGCCCGATGACCTGGGCGTCGGTCAAGTTTCGGCGGAGTCGGCCGCCTCGTCGGCCTGGCTGTCACCGACCCGACGCGGGGCCCGATTTCCCGGCTCAGCCGGCACGTACTCTTCCACCAGGGCGGCACTGTCGGGGAAGCCGTGTAGATCGATGTTGACCACCCGGCCGTCGTAGGCCACCACCGGACGACCCTCGCGGGTCAACGGGGTGTGGCCCACCACCAGACCGATCACACCGATGCCTCGCAGCATCTCATCGAGCTCTTCATCGGTGAACGGAGCGGTGCGGGTGCCGGTGTAGTAGTCGTAGCCCCAGACTCGACGGCTCCAAAGAAAGGCTTCCTTGGCCTGACGGTAGGCCGACTCGGGCAACTCCACAATCTCCTCAAGGGGTCGCCAGAACTCGCGGTGGTCCGGGGCGGTGTGGGCGTAAAGCCGCTGGTTCACCACCACGCCCAGGCGCAGGTGGTCGCGCAAGAAGTCTCCCAGGTCGCCATCCATGGCAGACTTCCAGTGATTCAGGCCCTCGAAGCCGTCGATGGTGGCCTCGCCGCCCTGCACATACCAGTTCAGGAACTTGAGCAGGCGCTCGACATTGGCCGGAGACAGCCCCATCTCGTGAATGGCCCGCTTGACGTGAGCCTGGCTGCCGACACTGGAGAGGAAGCTCTCCATCTGCTCATACTCCAGGAACTTGAAGACCCGATGAGCCTCGAGCATCATGTCGTCATGGTTTCCGAGCAGCGCGTAGACCCGACTGTCAAAGCCGGTGTCGCTGGCCTGCAATCGCTCGACGTCGTTGTGCAGGGAGAAGAGCAGCTCAAGAATGCGCCGGGCGCCGAGCACCCACTCCTCACGAGGACCTTCCAGGGTCTCCTTGCGCCAATCCACGTAGTCGCCGATCAGGATCAGGTCGACCCGGTCCGCCTCGGGATTCCAGGCGTCTGTGTCGGGCAACAGAATGTCGTTCTCGATCAGCAGTCGGCGCAAACGGAAGTAGTCCCCGTGCAGATCACCAATAGCCACCACGGTACGGGTGCGTTGATCGACAGGAGACTCGCTGCTGGCGGGAGGGGGGGCCGCGGCCTCTTCAGGGGATTCGTCTTTCGTGGAGGACCCGACGGAATCCGGAGCCTCTGTTTCAGGCTCAGAATCCTCCCCGACAAGGCCCTCCTCGGCGGGTGGGTCCTGAGCGTCCGACACCTTTGCTTCCATGCCCTCTCCGTCTAGTCTCAAATCCGCCGCTCACGCGAACCCCCGGCTCGCCATGACGGCCAAAGGCCCTTCCTTCTGTGCGGCGCTACTTTCCTCCTTTGCAGGAAGGTCAGGGCGAGTTTCGGCGATGGGTCAGGGCCACCAGGGTCTGAAGCAGATTGCGCTGGGCGCCCAGAGCTGAAATGACCATAGCCAGGTCGTCGGGCGTGGCCTCCCCGCCGGCTTTCAGGCGAGTCAGCAGCTCACGCAGGCGTTCCACGGGAATCTCAGCCTGCTCGGATAGCTCACGTAGAGCCGGGTCGAGATCGTCCTGCATCGGCACCTCCCCGTTCGCATGGGTTCCCCGCATGAGAGGAAGATCCTACTCCGCTTCGATCGCCAGGACCCAGAACTTGCCCCAGGTGGGATGAGCCAGAGCCTGCTCGACCGCCTCGCCGAGATACCCCACCCGTTCGAGCAGAACCCTGACCTCGGCCCGGGCCTGGGCCCCGGTCAGCCAGGCGACGTCTTTGGAAAGCAGCGACTCGCACAGACTGCGGAAGATCGAGTTCACGGCAAAGTCAAGATCAAGGCCCAGCCGTTCCAGAGGGCTGCCAGGACCCTCGCAGGGAGGATGCCCGAGCTTGAGCCAGCCGCGACGCTCGAGCTCGGCCACCCAGTCGAGATAGCTGGTGCATTCCAGGGCGGCAATCTGGTCATAGTGGCGCAGCGCCTGGAGGGGAAAGGGAGCCTGCTGGCCTGAGGCCACCTGGCTGACCAGGTTGCCTCCCTCGATCCCCATCAGGAAGCGAAAGGCCAGGGGAGCCTCTCCCATGACCTCGGCGATGAACTCTTCCAGGCGCAGCAGGCGCACCTCGCGTCCGGCCGCGCTCACAACCCGCTCGAGCAATGGGAAAAGCACGTCCCGGGTGGCCGAGGCACCATAACGACGCACGATCTGGTTGGCCTGGGCATAATCGCCGGCAGACTCCTGCAGGCTTCCCAGACCGTAATCGAAGATTCGCACAGATCCGTTGCCAGCCCGCTCCAGGGCCTGACGCAAGAACTTGACCCCGCCCCCGTTGAACGGGATCAGGCGATCGCGAGGCAGCTCATTGGGGTCGAGCAACTCGCCGCCAGGCAGCTCAGAGAGCTGGCAGGGCACAAAGCGCACTTCCCAGTCGATCAGCGCCAACTGGTCGACCCCCAGCATGCCCAGTGGCTCGAGCCAGGCCTCCTCGAGCCAGCTGGCCAGGTCACTGCCCTTGACGCCCTCGGGGAGCAGGCCGGCCGGAAAGGTGCCGCACAGCTCGGCCCGGTAGAGCGAGCCAGCCGGATCGACGTAGAGGATGGAGCATTCCTGCAGGTCGTCGAACAGCTCGTTGTAACGCTGCAGGGCGTAGGGCCCCCGGGCGGCCAACTCGTCGAGTCCCACCACCTCGACCTTCTGGGTACGACCCGAGCGCTCCAGGGCATCGCGCAGCATGGCCGGTGAGATGTCGCCCATCACGTAGCTGAGGCGCTCGTAAAAGGGCAACGAAGACCACTCGCCCCCCAGCTTCTTGCACTCCTCCAGGAAGTCGGCCGCAAACTGGCCGCCGCCGACCCCGACCTCCAGCACCGTCACCGGTCCGTCGCTGGCCTGCAGGCGACGCAGGTCATTGCGAAACCAGTAGGCGTCGGAGCGAGCCTGCAGGCTGTCGTGGCTGACGGCGGTAACGAAGTCCTCGTAAATCTCCGCGCCGCGCAGCCGATAGTAAGCCCGGTTGAGCTGATCGAGCTGATTGTCCTCGCGCTCGAGCGGTTGCAACTCGCCCAGAGCCTCCCGTGGCGAGGGGTCCACGAACAGGCCGGCGCAGACGTAAGCCAGCTCCACCGACTTGATCACCGAGCTGACGTGGAAGAGCAACTCGTCGAGCGGGTCGGGAGCCACCTCGCGCAAGAGCAGCCCGGCCGCCTGGACGCGCTCCTCGAGCCGGGCCCGGGTCTCCTCGTAGCCGCGCCACAGGGCGCTCTCGGGAGCCACTTGCCGCACCGCCTTCACAAAGGGGTCGCAGCCGGCGTCCTCACCGGCGGCCCGCAGTCGGGCCGCCAGGCGTTTGACGGGGAGCAGCAGGTAGGAGTACTGCCCACGCAGGTCCAGCAGGCTCTCGCGCAGGACGCGAAGGAATTCATCAAATGAAAGCTTGCCAGCATGCAGCTCAAGACGCGCCTGCAAGGCCGGAGCCAGGGCCTGTCCTGCCGGCGGTCGCTGGGGCAGGAAGCGCACCGTGGCCAGAACCTGCAGGGCCAGGGCCAGTTGGCGGGCCTGCTCCAGGTTGTCGGGCTCGGAGCGGAGCGTGCGGCCCAACTCACTCGTTTGCAGCACTTCGGCCTCGAAGGCCGCCCAGCCGCTCTGGCGCAGCAACAGAACCAGTTGATCGTAAAGCACGCCGCTCGTTTCGGGCCCCCTCGGCCCCTTCCCCTGCTATTGAAAAATCGAAAGGATTTTCGACCATGAAGTCGAATCGCGTTCAAATGACTTTTGAGCAAGCGCGTAATACGGCCAATCAGCTCAAGCATGAGTTTGTGACCCGGCTTTCTTTCGAGCTTTCCGGTCGCAAGCTCGATGTGGGCCTGGAAACATGCCCTTCGCTGGTGGCCTACTGGTTGGATGGGTTCCAGCGCATCAATGGATTGTCGGTGGTGACCTACGCCATCCCCTGGGAGCGCGAGCCCGACGAGCCCCTGATTCTGCGCATCACAGCCAACCTGCCACGCTGCTTCTCGCGTCTGTCCAACGCCTTCGTGCACCGCATGGGCTGGGACCTGGCCGAAGTCGACCGTCGGCGTCCGCCATGGGCTTTGAAGATCTACGCCATGCCCGAGGAGTTGCCGCTGTTCGTGCCCTGGGTTGCCGACCTGGCGGTTTCCCATACTGTTTCCATCCCGCGCTCCATCACCGAGCCACCCTGCCAGCTGCGACTGAACGGGGTCGAGCACTGGCCGGCCACGCAGTACGCGCTCTACGGCCGTCAAACGGGCTGGACGCTGGCCTCGGCCGACGCCTGGAACCGGCACATGGCCCGCCGCAGCGCTCGCGAATGGCTGCGCCGCGCCTCTCAGGTTCTGCAGCGGGGCCCTCTGATCTGATCCCGCTCACTGCTGGACGCGGCCCCCAGTCTCGCTTTCTCTGCTGGGCGGCGAGTCGAGGGCTGCCGGTGGCGCCGACCTGGTTTCTGGAGCCCTCCGAGGATTGTCCCGTTGGCTACCGATCGTTCTCGGACAGCTTCTCCTCCCGTCCGAGTGGACCGCTGTGTCAGCAAGAGAGGGTGGTGCGCTGGGTGCAGAGCCGTCCGCTGGGAGGGCGCTTTCGTCCCGACGACCAGGCCTTTCGCGGCCTGTTGGGGTTTCTCGAGCGCCGAGTGAGGGACGCGGTGGCTCTCGAGCTGGATGCCTGCTCGGGCGCCATCCTGCGGCTGATCCGCCCGCGCCGCACCTTTGAGCAGCACTGCGAAACCCTGATCTGGATGGTGGAAGATCGTGTGCTCTCAGCCCTGCAAGCGCTGGCGAGGACGAGCCCGGTGGCCCTGGACCGATTCGTGCAGCCGCGACTCAGCCCGCGTCGACGGCGCCAGGCCCGCCTGCTGGCTCGGGGCAACTGCGTGTTCCGGGGGCTGGCCGTGGGCAAGTTGGGCCGAGAGATTGCGGTGCTGGACGGACAGGACGGCGAGCGCGAATGCGCCGGTGCCCTGCTGACCGGACCGGGACCGGCTGAGGAATGGCTGCGACGCTTGAGGATCCCCTCGCTCATCGGGACTCCCCCCGACTCTCAGGAAGGCCTCGTGACCCTGGAAGGGAATCGTCTCTACGCCGGGGCCTTGCCTATCTGGCACATCCAGTTTCTCCCCCCCGGCATGGAGCGACTGCTCGAGTGGGCCGACCAGGTGACCACCGCCCGCGTGCTGGCTGAAGTCACCACCCCTTCGCAGGCCGAGTTGGGCCTCGACCTGGGAGCTCGGGGCGGATTTGTGCGTTTGAATTCAGTTTTGGCCGGCCGGAAGCCCACCAGAGCGGCCCTGCGCAACACTCTCGAGCCCCTGGTGGCAAGTTTTGGCAATCGGCGACTGGTGTTCCGTTTGCTCGAGCCGGCCCGCCTCTACGGCCTCCAGTTGGAAGTGCTGGCCGAACTGGCCG
The DNA here is from genome assembly GCA_964471395.1 of uncultured Burkholderiales bacterium. GTDB lineage: Bacteria > Vulcanimicrobiota > Xenobia > Xenobiales > QWHO01 > QWHO01. Next base: position 5,695 of record CAYYHB010000131.1, read on the forward strand.
CTCAGCTGACCAGGCCCAGAATTCTGGCCCTGATGACCCACCCCGAGCCCGGGGTGTGGCGCCGCCAGGGGGTGCGACTGGGCCAGGCCGTGGAGGCGGTGGAGGAGCTCTCCCCCGGCCGCTATCTCTCTCTCGACCTGGACCAAATGAAGTTGCAGCCGACCACCTCCCTCCAGCTTGAGCGAGTGGTCCTGGGTCTCATCGGAGCGGACCCAGAGCTGGCAGTCCTGGCCGACCGACTGGGGGCTCGCTTTGTCGCCTGCCCGCCCCTCGTGGTGCCGGGGTTGAGGTTGCGGCTCGCCCAGGCATGGATGGAGCGCCACGGGACCTGATAGGCCATAAGGGTACTCCTTCCAGGACGCAAAGAATCTCCTTCAATCCGCAGGAAACTGTGGCCTGATACGAAAAGCGAGCCGTATGGACGACATCATGACCCCGGTTGAGGTGGCTCGCCGCCTCAAGGTAAAGAAGCGGACGGTTCTTGAATGGCTTCGGCAAGGCAAGCTGAAAGGCTTGAAGCTGGGCCGTTTATGGCGCATCCGCACGCGCGATCTGGACCAATTCCTGCAAAGCGTAGAGGACGGACTGGAAGACGCTTAGCCCGAGGACGAGTTAACCCCAGAAACCACTTTGTGTTCGGCAGGCGAGTCATCGAAAGCCGAACACGAAGTGGTTTCTGAGAGTGCTGTCCCGCCTCCCCGCGCGGTGGTCAGGCTGCTGCTTTGCCTCAAACCCTCAATCGTCGGGAAAGTCGTCGGGCATCGGAATGTCCTGGGCCGCCCCGTCAAGCGTGTACAGGAACTGACTGGCAAAGGCCGTCCACTGCTCCCGGGTGGCTCCTCCCGTGTCAGGAAGAAGGCTCACGTCCGACTCGAGCACATAGAGATGGCGCGGTTCGCCCTCCTGGCTGATGGAGAGCTCCATTCGATAGCGCTGCACCTCGGGCGGACCCATCGGGAGGTAGAAGCTGAAGTCAAAATAGATCTCGAGCAGTCGCTCGTGAACCTCTTCATCATCGGCAGCCTCTACGAAGACAATTACGGTGCGGCTCTCGGGGTCGAACTCCCCCCGCACGCTCTCGAGCAGAGGGTCGAGCTCGCTCTGGTGGAGGGCGCAGGCGTCAGCGATGGCAGAAGGTTGCATGCCCGGCGCTTCGCGGCCACCGAAAGGGTCCCTTTCAGATCGACCGCTCCTGTCGTCACTGATCAGGTCTACCGCTCACGCTGAAGTCGAAGCCAAGAAGAGGAGAGTAACCCGTCGCTATCGGGCGGGGTCTGTCGTCGCGGAATGCAGAAGGCCGACCCTTTCGAGCCGGCCTTCCTGGCTATCAGCGGGCGGGTCGAACTCAGCCCATCCGGTTGGCGCCGGTGTAGTGCGAACCCCAGTAGCGACTGTTGATATTGTCGATCTTGACCGGAGCGTTGGCGGTGGGACGATGGGCAAACTGACCGTTGCCGAGGTAAATGCCCGTGTGGGTGGTATGACCGGGTCGATAGGTGTTGCCGAAGAAGACCACGTCGCCAGGACGCAGATTCTGGGTTCCCCCCCCGACCGGCGTTCCGTAGTTGCGAAGACCGGCCGCGCTCACTTGATGCCGGAAACCCGGAGGGGCCGTACCCGACTGGGTCAGCATGGTGGAGACGAAGTCGGCGCAGCGCTTGGTCTGCCCGGGTTTGAAGTGCTGCCCGTTCCAGCTGCCGGCCATGTCGGCCAGACGGTTGCCAGTCTGCGGGTTCCAATTGCCGGGTCCGGTCCCGTACATGTTGCCCGGAGAAGTCTGACGACAGCTGCAGCCACCGCTCCAGGGCATCTGAGCCCCGCCGTAGTTGGGCATCTGGGGCATCACCATGTTGCCGAACTGATTGCCCATGCCCATCTGCGGATACTGCTGGCCGCAACAGCCACCCTGTTGCTGACGCTGGCCCATCATCATCATGAGCATCTGCATCAACTGCATCATCTGCATCATAATGAACATTCCGTTCATTCCGCCCATGCCCATATCCATTCCGGGCATCCCGGGCATCATCATCGGGCCCATTCCAGGCATCATCATGTTCATGACATCAAGCCTTCCTCGTTCTTGGTCTTGTCGCCCCTATCACGACCCCCGGCTTCACGGTAAAGGGGGCGGCGGAAATTTCTCTCAAAGCCCGGGCTTCGAAGGAAAGCTCACGGCAGTTCGAAAACTGTCTACCACCATGGACCGAGCCCCCGCATTCCAGGCCGAGGAACGCCCCGACCTGACCGACCTTCCGGCCTTTAACGAATTCCAGGGTAGGGTGGAGCGCGTGCTGGCCCAGACGCTTCCGGTGGAAGCCGGCCTGGAGTCGCTCTCGGCTCTGGAAGAAGCGTTGGGCCAGATCTTCCAGCATTTCCACGAGAACCTGCCCTATCAAGAGGAGACCGAGGCCGTCAGACAGGCCACCCCTCTGATCTACCAGGGGTTCGGAAAGCTTCGCCTGGTGCTGCCCGAGCTGCGCCAGGCTCTGGATGCCGGGTCGGAGGGCAAGGTGCGCCGGATGCTCGCTCGAGCCCGGCACCTGGTCAACCAGATATTCAACGGCCTCTTGCTGCTGCGCCAGGAGGCGAGCGGGCGCCCTGTCTACTCCGAGTCGCCTCCGGTCAATGAGCTGATGCGGGTCGGCGAGGCTTTCATGCTGGGGCACCTTCCCATGGAGCGCTTCCGCCAGCGCCTCGATCAGTTCATCGAGTTCCACCAGATGCTGTCCGTCAGTCTGGACGTGCTCCAGCCCACTCCGGCCGAGCTGAACGTGCTGGCCGAGCAGGGAGAGGTGCTGCGCGAGGCGGTGGACCGTCAGGGCGAAGGGATTACCAGGCTGGTGTCTTTCTTCGAGCACCCCGACGTGCAGGAGCTGCGGCTGGGCCTGCAGACCATTCAGGAGGCGGCCGACCAGATCCTGGCCGTGACGCACCAGCTGACCGGCGCCGTCCAACCTCAGGAGGCCAGCAAGTCCTGCCTGCGCTGCTCGGCCAGCAACCCCGCCAGCGCTCGCTATTGTGAGCAGTGCAACGCCATGTTTCCGGCCGTGATGGACGAGCCTACCCCTTCCGGACAGCTCGACCTGCGCGAAGAGAGCGATAACCGCAGTGCCAACTCAGAAAACCTGCAGGTTCTGACCGATCTGGTGGAGCAGGTGCGAGTGGGCGCCATCACAGACGAGGAGTTTCTCAAGAAGCTGGACTGGTTCCAGGGCAAGGTGGACGGGGTGCGCAAACGGCTGGGCGAGCTCGAGCCTACCCACCCGGACACCCCGACCGAGCAAATCGATATTCTGGATGAGGCGCGCGAGCACATGGCGGTCGGAGCCGACGACATGGAGGCCGGCCTCAACACCCTGCGCAGCTTTCTGCAGCGGCGCGACCCGGGCAAGCTGGCGCGGGGCCTGGAGATGGTCAACGAAGCTGCGGGGGTGATGCTGCATGTGGAGGAGCTGTTCCGCAGCCTCACCTCCCCTCGCCCGTGACCGAGCTGCCGGCCTACAACCAGCTCTTGCAGGACGCCGAGAGGTTCCTGCAGGGACACCTTCCTCCCGAAACCCTGGAAGCCAGCCTGCAGGCCGCTGAAGACACCCTGGACGCGCTCTACATCCAGTTCTTTGACGGACTGCGCTTTCAGGAAGACCATCCCGTGCTCGAGGAGGTGCTCGACCCGATCTTCCGGGCCTTCGATCAACTGGCCGCCCAGCGTGAGCCGCTGCGCGAGGCCCTGGCCGGGGGCGAGGCCGAACGAGCGCGCACGCTTCTGGCCAACGGCAGCCAGGCAGTGCAAGAGGTGCACCATTACTTTGCTCGCTTGCGCGAAGCCCTGGGCGAGCGCGAGCCGGTCTCGGTGGTGCCCGCGGTGGACGAGCTAGCCCGCGTGGTGGAGGCCTTTACCCGCGGAGCTCTGCCCGAGGAGGCCCTGGCCGAGCGCCTGGCCCAGTTCGCAGAATACCATCAGCGTGTGGCTGCCGGGCTGGTCAGCCTGCAGCCCGATCCGGCCGAAAGCCAGGTGCTCGAGCCGGGCGAGCTGCACGAGGCGCTCGAGCGACAGGCCGAAGGAGTGCTGCAGATGCAGGAGGCCTTCTCTCTCAGCGACCCCGACCTGCTTGAAGACGGCCTGGCCGTGGTGCTGGAGGCGACCGCCAACCTGGTGACGCTGCAGAAAAGGCTGGAGGGCGCCCACCAGGAAAAAACCCGACCCTGCCTTCGCTGTGGAGCTGCCAACGCGCTGACAGCCCGCTATTGCGTCGGCTGTCAGGCCCAGTTGCCCTCCATGGGGCCGCCTCCTCAGGCCGGACCCGGCATCGTGACCTCAGACCTTGATCCCACTCAGGCGGGACTGCCCGAGAATCTGGCCATCCTGGCCGAGTCGGTGGAGCAGATACGCGACGAACGCCTCGACCCCGGCGAATTTCGCAAGACGCTGGAGTGGCTGCTGGGGAACGTGGAGAAAAGCCGCAAGATGCTGGCCGAGCAGGAAGACCCTCCGGCCGACACTCCCGCCGATCAGCTCGAAGCGCTCGAGCAGGCCCGCTCAGCCATGCAGGCCGGGATGGACGACTTCGAGGAAGGGCTGCAGATTCTGGCCAGCTATCTGGAGCGACCCGACCCGGGCCGATTGGACCACGGAATGGAGCTTGCCCGCCGAGGAGCGGGAGCGATGCTCGAGGTGGAGACCATCGTGCGCGAGGTGCGCGCGCGGCGCTTCAGTTGACGCCGAACTGACGCTGCCAGGGTCGGTTGGGCAGGATGTTGGTGAACACGTCGTTGGCGTAGTTCCGGGCCATGGGCCCCGAGCCGTTGTAGCGCATCACCGCCGTCTGCCAGTTGCCCGTCTTGTCGTAATGGCTGCGGAGCAAGCGGGCAGCGTAGTCGATGTTGTAAGCGGGGTTGGCCTGACCCTGGGCCACGTTGTAGTTAGGGTGGGCCTTGCGGTAGATCTGCATCATCCCGAAGCTATTGCCCCCGTCGCCCACCGCGTTGGGGTTCCAGCGCGACTCTTTGAAGGCCACCGCCTTGAGGATCTCAGGCGGGATACCGTACTTCTGGGCAGCTGCGTCGAGCATGTTGCCGATCTGGGCCTTGTTCGGCTGAGGGCCGTGGTTGGGGATCTGGGCGTTGGGGTTGGCCTGCGGGTTGCCGTAGTTGCGCATGTGGCCGCCGCCCCCGCAGCCGCAACCGCAGCCGCCCTGTTGCTGAGGAAAGGGCATCTGGAAGGGCATCTGGGGGAATTGCTGCATCCCGGGAATGCCCATCTGGTTGCCCATCTGGGGGCCCATCGGGAAGCCGCCGTTGCAGCCGCAGCCTCCCCCTCCTCCACCCTGCTGGCGCTGGCCCATCATCATCATCATCATCTGCATCATCTGCATCATCTGCATCATGATGAACATTCCGCCCATTCCGCCCATCATGTCCATTCCGGGCATCATCGGGGGCATGAATCCTGCGTTCATGAAGTGACTCTCCTCAAGCGAGCTTTGGAACGTTTCTCACGATCCTTGCAAGAAATGTAAAGGGTGGGGCGGAACAAACCATGAAACGTCCGCGACGGGGGCACATATGCTCGACAATCCGATTCTCTACCGCGAGTGGGTCGCCCTGCGCCGCAGCCGACGGGGCGGCCTGCTGGCCCGCCTGACCTATCCCACCCTGCTGGTCGTGCCCACGCTGATGATGCGGGTCCTCAACGAGCACTCCAACTGGCGCGACGCAGCCGAGGTCGGCTTTGCCGTCAGCCTGTTCCTGCACTGTCTGTTCGTGACCCTGCGGGCCATCTCGGGCACGGTGGCCACAGTGGCCTGGGAGAAAGAGCGTCGCTCCTTCGACGCCCTCACAGCCACTCCGCTTAAGCCCGGACAGCTCTTGCTGGGCAAGTATCTGGCCAGCCAGGCGCCCCTGCTGTTCGAGCTGGCGATCTACAGCCCGGCCTGGCTGGTCTTCGTGGCCATGGACGCGGCCCGGATGAGCCAGCTGGCCCAACTGGCCGTTCTCACGCTGGGCCTGCAGGCCTTCTTCAGCTCGTTCGGCCTGTGGGCCTCGCTCTTTCGCAGCTCGGCCGAGCAGGCCGGCCAGCTGGTCTACGGCCTGCTGGGCCTGCTCACGGTGGGGACCGGCCTTGTCTACCTGACCTTCGAGCTGATCGCAGGCATGGAGGACGGCCCTCGCTGGGTGTTGGCCGTCAACCCGTTTTTCGCGGCCGGCTCCATCGTCTGGCCCGAATTTGGCAAGGATCGACTCTGGCTCTGGTTCAGCTCGATGGGCTTTGTCCTGGCTCCCGTGCTGTTGGCCGACGCGCTGCGCCATTTCGCGCAGCCAGCCACCGTCGCCGCCCCTCGGCGCCTTGAGCCCGTCAACGGTCCCGGCCCGGAAGCCCCTCTGGCCTACCGGGCCTGGCTGTCAGCCCGTCGGCGCGACTGGCGCTGGAACGGGTGGCTGATCTATCCCGCTCTCCTGCTGGGCCCCAGCCTGGCCACTGGAGCCCTCTCCAGCCAGCGTTCCAGCCTGGTCGAGGGGACCATGTACGGTGGCCTGGTGTGCCACTTCCTCTACTTCGCCCTGCTGGCCCTGGCCCGCTCTTCGGCCCGCATCAGCCGCGAGCGCGAGCGAGGCACCTGGGATGCCATGCTGGGAACCCTGCTGACGGGACGCGAGCTCTATCGCCAGCAACTGAGCGCCGTGACCCGGCCGCTGGCGACCCAGCTGCTCGTCTGCTCCCCTCTCATGTTCGTGTTCCTCTCCAACCGGCAGGTGACGGTCGGCCAGATCTTTGGCATCCTCCTCTTCACCCTGGTCAGCATCTACTTCTGGAGCGCGCTGGGTCTCTACGTCTCGGAGCGGGCTCCCTCCAGCCTGCGGGCCCTGCAGATCGCGGTGGGCTGCCTGGCCCTGGTGGTGATCGTGCCCATCTGGCTGGACGTGATGATCTCCGAGACCACCAGGCACCGCGACTTCATGGTGTTCTGTTACCTCGATCCGCTCATCGCTCTGTTAAGCTTCTCGGAAGGGTTTGCTTCCTCGACCGATGGCATGCGCCAGTATCTTGGCCTGATCTGCACGATGCTCTACTCCATGGGCTTCTTCTGGCTGGCCCGGCGCAGCGCAAGAGACTTCACCCGCGCCGCCGGGGCGTGAAGGAGCCTCCCGGTCCGGGCGCAAATTGCCCTCGGCCATGGGCACCTTCCTGAAATCCCTCCCAAAGCTCAGCTTTCTGATCGTCTTATTCGCCCCGGCCTCGCTCTACATGTGGCTCAACAAGATCCACGGGGTGCCGCTGTTCGTGGCCTCGGCGCTTGCCATCCTGGGCTGCGTGACGCTGATCGGCAAGGGCGTGGAGGAGGTGTCCATCTACGTCGGGCCGCTCTGGGGCGGGCTGATCAACGCCACCTTCGCCAACGTGACCGAGCTGATCATCGCTCTCACCGCCCTCAAGCAGGGGCTCTACGAGATCGTGCGCAGCTCGATCACCGGCTCGATCCTTGGGAACCTGCTGCTGGTGCTGGGCGCCGCCATGGTCTACGGCGGCACCAAATACCGCCAGCAGAGTTTTACCCGCACAGGGGCCTCGGTCAACGTGGCCATGCTGATCGTCACGCTGATCATCCTGGTGGTGCCCTCCATGGCCCACTACGCCTACTCGGCTGACCCCTCGCTCAGCTCCAACCCGGGTCTGGCCGACGCCATCGCGGTCAAAACCTCGTTTGCGGGGGCCCTGGTGCTGCTGGGCATCTACTTCCTGAGCCTGATCTTCTCGCTGCGCACCCACCGCTCGCTGCTGATGCCCGACGGGGCCCACAGCCACGACCCGGAAGAGCCGGCCTGGAGCAAGGCCCTGGCCGTGGGCGTGCTGCTGGGCACCACCCTGCTGGTGGCCTTCCTGTCGGACGCCTTCGTGGAGTCGATCAACCACATTCTGGAAGTGCAGAAGATGAACGTCAGCCACCTCTTCGTGGGGGTGGTGGTGGTCGCCGTGGTGGGCAACGCCAGCGAGGGCATGGTGGCCGTCTGGGTGGCCCGCGAGAACAAGATGGAGCTGAGCTACCAGATCGCCATGGGCTCGTGTTTGCAGGTGGGCCTGCTGGTGGCCCCGGTGCTGGTGCTGGCCTCCTTCTACTTCAACCCGGCCAACCCGATGACGCTGGTCTTCAACATCTTCGAGCTGGCCTCGCTGGGGGCGGCCGTGTTCATCGCCTGGGCCTCACTTTCGGACGGCGAGTGCAACTGGCTCGAGGGGGCCATGTTCCTGGCCGTGTACCTGTTCTTTGCGGTGGTGTTCTGGTTCCACCCCTGACTTCGCCCCCGTGAGCTCGGGCGTCTTCCTGGACAGTTACGCCCGTTTCGGGCGCGTCCGTGGACTGTTCTGAATAGGGCGCCCCTTTCGGGCGTGTCCGTGGACTGTCCTGAATAGGGCGCCCCTTTCGGGCGCGTCCGTGGACTGTCCTGAATAGGGCGCCCCTTTCGGGCGCGTCCGTGGACTGTTCCGAATAGGGCGCCCCTTTCGGGCGGGTCCGTGGACTGTCCTGAATAGGGCGCCCCTTTCGGGCGCGTCCGTGGACTGTCC
>CAYYHB010000132.1:0-5733 GCA_964471395.1 uncultured Burkholderiales bacterium
CCTGGTTGAGGCGGATGAGGGTGCCGGACTGCACCATCTGCTCGCACAGCTCGTCGTATTCAGTCTGCGAGCCATCGCACCAGTGGATGGACTCGGGCTTGCAAAGGGCCGCCACCTCCCCGATCCACTGGATGAGCTTGGCGTTCTTGGTGCGCTCTGTGGTAGCCGGCATCAGCGTTGTTCCTCCTTAGACGCGGAAGGCGGGAACTTTGCCAGCATGCCGCTTTGATCCTTCAGGCGGCGGCGTCGGGGGGTGGCTCGGGCACCCGGAACTGGCCCTCCCAGCGGGCCACCACGCAGGTGGCCAGGCAGTTGCCGATCACGTTGACCGAGGTGCGGGCCATGTCCATCAGCTCGTCCACGCCGATGATGGCCATGATGGGCCACTCGGGCAGCCCGAAGGAGGCGGCCGTGCCCAGCAAGATGACCAGCGAGGCGCGCGGCACGCCGGCCACGCCCTTGCTGGTCAGCATCAAGGTGCCGACGATGACGAGCTGTTGGAAGAAGGTCTGCTCGATGTGTGCGGCCTGGGCTACGAAGATGCTGGCCAGGGCGAGGTACAGTGTGGTGCCATCCAGGTTGAAGCTGTAGCCGGTGGGCATCACGAAGGCCACGATCTGCTTGGGGACGCCGAACTTCTCCATGCGCTCCATGGCCATGGGCAGGGCCGCTTCGGAGCTGGTGGTGGCGAAGGCCAGCGAGACCGGGGGAGCGATGGTACGGGCGAACTCGCGGATGGGAATGCGGAAGGCCAGGGCCACCGGCACCAGAACGAACAAGAGGAAGGCGATCAGCGCCAGGTACAGGGTGAGGACGAGCTTGAACAGATTGCCCAGGATGTCTAACCCCATGTGGCCCACGGTGTAGGCCATGGCGGCGCCCACGCCGATGGGGGCCATGAGCATGACCAGGCCGGTGAACTTGAACATGACCTCGGACAGCCCCTCGCACAGGTGCAGCACGGGCCGCTTGCGGTTCTCGGGCAGTTGGGCCAGGGCGATGCCGAACAGCACGCTGAAGACCACGATCTGCAGCACCTCGCCCTCTGCCACCGACTTGGCGATGTTCTCGGGGAAGGCGTGCACGATGATCTCGGCCAGGTTGCGCGCCTTGGTGGTGGGCAGCTCCTCCATGTGGGCCGGGGGCTCGGCGCCCACGCCGGCCTGGCTGATGTTGATGGCGGCCATGCCGATGAAGAGCGCGATGGTGGTCACGACCTCGAAGTAGATCAGGGCCTTCACGCCCATGCGGCCGACCTGCTTGAGGTTGGAGTGGCCGGCTATGCCCACCACCAGGGTTGCGAACAAGAGCGGGGCGATGATGGTCTTGACCAGGGCCAGGAAGATCTTGCTGAACATTCGCATGCCCACGCCCACTTCGGGCAGGGAGTGGCCGACCTCGATGCCGGCCACCATGCTGAAGAAGATCCAGCCGGTCAGGCCGCGCTTGCCCAGGCACCACCAGAAGTAGCCCAGCAGGGCCATCCAGCGCCCGACCTCCTTGACCCCGACGTGCAGGTGCCAGGTCTGGCTGGTATCCCAGAAGGGATACAGGGCCACGACTTTGGAGGGAATGCCGGCCACCACGCCGATGGCCAGGATGAAGAGGCCAACAGCGATCAGCCCCAGCGAGCGCGGGTCGGGCCGCGACGGGGGGCGGGGCGGATCGGGGGGGTACTCGGGTGCGACGGGCTGCAAAGGCTAATCGAGCACGAAGGTGGGCGTGACCCCTCCTCCGGCCGTCACGTTGCAAAGAGCGGTGGCCGAGAGCCGGGTCAAGAGGCCCTCCACCTCGGCTCCGAACACGAAGGGATCAAGGTCCACGGTGTACTCGCCCCAGATGACCTTCTCGCCATCGTAGTAGGGGAAGTGCTCGCGGGCTACCTCCACCCGGGTCTGGGCCAGATACCAGCCGCTGAGAGCCGTTTCGATGGCCTTCTCCCATTCTTGCTCGGTGGTTTCCCAGCCCACGAAGATGCCCTTGCCGCCGTACTCGTCGTTGGGTTTCATGACCAGCTGACGGCGGTTGTTGCGAATCCAGGGCACGAGGTCGACCATCTTCCCCTCGGGATCGGTGGTCTTGCCCTCCTGAACCCTGCGGGTCCAGGGCACGTGTGTGAAGACGGCGTAGAGCTGGTCGCTGGTCATTCCTTCCTGCATCTCCGGGTCGGTGATCAGGGCAAAGATGGCTTTCTTGTGAAGGAATTTGGAGCGGAACGAGTTCACCATGCAGATGGCACGGTCGCGGTAAGCCTCGAAGACCGTTCTGGCCTGGTCGAAGTGCTCGAGGTACTCGGTTACGAGCAATCGCCGGTAGATGAGGTCGATCTTGACGCCTTCGCTGGTCAGCTTGCCGTCCTTGTATTCGAGCTTGCGGGGGTCGGCTACCACGCATTGGGCCCCGCGCTCGGTGAAGTAGCGGCGCAGGATCTCCCACTCGTGCCGGGTGGGCAGGCCTTCGTAATCGACCACGGCGATGGTGGGGATCGTTGTTCCGCCCCACTTCTTCCAGGAGCTGAGCAGGGCCTGATAGAGCTGCTCACGGCAGAACAGGGGACGCACCGGGTAATCTTCCTGGAAGGCCTTCATGACGCGCGACTCGAGGAAGGCCTCCATCAGGATATCGCCATAGCCGATGCCAGCCGGGCATTCGGCATTGTATTCCACGAAGCGCAGCTTGCCGCCGAGCAGGAAGCTGTCCAGGCGCGAGGAGACCGAGAATTCGGGGTAGCCCGGGTCGATGGCCGTGAAGCGCTTCTCTTCCTCGGTGAGCCCGAGCCGCTCTTGCAGCGCCGGGGAGGCCACGATGCGGGGGGCCAGCACGTTCATGGCTCCCACCACTTCGCGCACCGCGTTGCGCAAGAGCTCGAGCTGCTCCTTGCCCACGAAGTGAGGGCGCAGGAACGGGCACAGAAGGCGCTCTCCGAACAGGAGCCCTCGTTCGGCCATGCGCTTTTGCAGATTGTTGGCCATCTCGGTCAGCTCGATCTTCTCGAGCAGCTGGTTGTAGCGAGCTGTGGCCTCCAATCGGCGCGGCTCCTTGGCGTCGGCCAGGAGCAAGGAATCGACTGCGTTACTCATTAGCTACCGTCCCCACGCCGGCGAGAGGTCGCCGGCCGTTTTGATTCGGGCCCGGGGCCCGCGGATGCAACAAAACCGAGAGTGGCAGGGGTGGGATCGTCGCTCTTGGCACGCTCGATGGCGAGATCGGCGAAATTGCCCACGACCTGCTGGAAATAGGGCTCAGACAGGGTCCACCAGTCGAAGTCGGGCACGGGATAGACCCGGTCGAGCAGCCACGGCTCGCCGTCTTGAATGGCGAACTCGACCACGCTGACTTCGTAGCCCAGCGCCCGGGTCAGCTTCTCGGCAGCTTCCACCACGCGCTCCTCGATGGAGCGCGGCAGGCTGTCGGTCTCCAGATAGACTTCGCTGTCGGGGTCGAAAGCCCGGCACATGAAGCTCGAGCCCACCCCCAGGCAGCGCACGTAGGCCTCGCGCCGCACCCGGGCCTGCAGTAGGGCCAGGTTCTGGCCGCTGTGGTTGTAGTGGTAGAGCAGCTCGCGCAGGGAATTGACGGCCTTCTGCTCGCGTGACCAGCCCCGGGCCGATTTGAGGACGGCCGGGATGCCCACCCGCTCGAGGATGCCCTCCCAGGGCAGCGGGTACTCGAGGTTTTGCAGGAACTCGGGCGTGATCTCTTGCGGATAGCTGTGGGAAGGCAAGAGCAGTGTTGGGGGAACGCTGATTCCCAGACGTCTGGCCAGCCCGATCTGCAGGAAACGATCATCCAGGTCGGACCAGAGGGGATTGTTGATCACGTAAGTGGTGGAGTTGACGGCCGCATGCCGCAGATATTCGCGGTAGAGGGGGATTGCGTGCGAGATGCGGTCGATGATCACCCGATAGGGACAGCTCTCCACGGCCGAAACGGCGCCCAGACGCACAGGCTCGGCGTGAACGTCCTTGAGGCGGCGGGCGTTGATTTCGTGGATCAGGGCCGGAGGAAAGGTCTCCTCCCGACCATAGAGCAAACCGATGAGACGGGGCACAGGCCGGCCTTCGTGCCCTGTTGGACCCTTCCTGCGCGGGAAGCGGGCGCCGGTATCCTGTTCAGGAGAGTCCACGGACGCGCCCGAATGGGGAGCCCAATTGTGGACAGTCCACGGACGCGCCTGCCTGAATGGGGTGCCCTATTCAGGTGTGGACGAAGGGGCAGGGCAGGATAGTGCCCGAAGGTCAGCCTTTGCCTTTGCGCACCTTGGCGGCCAGCTTGGGCTTGCCCAGCCGCTCGTAGATGCCGGCCAGCTGCTCGGCCACTTCGGGTGAGGCCCCCAGCTTGAGGGCCTTCTGGAACTGCACCACCGCCAGCTGGCTCTGACCGGTGGCCTCGTAAGCCTGGGCCAAGGACACCAGGAACGGGACGGCGTCGGGCTTCTGGCTGACCAGGTCGCGGAAGAAAGCCACCCGTTGCTCGGGCTGGAGCAAGCCTTCGAGCTGGCGAGCCAGCGACGGTTCGTCCGGGTTCTCCAGGAGCTGAGCCCGCAGCTCGTCGGCGCTGGCGGTCGGCAGCGGGGGCTCGTCCTCTTCCTCTGGCGTTGGCGGCCGAGGGGCAGCGACGGCCAGGTTGAGCCCGGCACGCTTCTGGGCACGCTGGAAGGCCCTGAGCTCGGCTCCCACCGGGCCGGCTTCAGCCCACTGGCGCAGGCATTCGTCGCGCAGCTGGCTGGCCTCGGACTGCTCGGGAAGCAGCTCTACCCGGCGCTGGGCGAGCCTCACCGCCTCGGGATGGCGTCCGCGTGATCCGCGCTCCTGGGCCTGCTCGGCACAAAGAGCGGCCAGCTTGATGCGGACGGCGGAGTCGTCGGCCAGCTCCAGGCAGTTGTCCAGAATGTAGATGGCCTCCTCCAGGGCTCGCGCTTCCTCGAGCGCGGTGGCCAGGTCCAGGCTGTGGCTTAGAAAAAACTCGCGCACGGGGTGGCTGTAGGGCGCCGCCACCAACCAGCCGCGGGCCAGCTCGAGGGCCGCCAGCGAAGAGGTCATGCCTTCCCACAGGCCGGCGCGAGAGGCAGCCTCCTCCAGCCGATAAAGCTCGCGCAGGGTGGCTGTCTGGTCGGCTTGCTGTCGACCCCGCTTGAGGGGAAGCTCGAAAGCCTTCTCGCGTGCGCGTCCGAGCTGGTGACGGGGACCGAGCTGCTCGACCGGTTCCGGGCTGTCGGGCAGATACAGTTCCTCTTCCGCCCAGTCCTCTTGAGCCAGGGATTCCTCAGTTACCGTCTCGCCTGCTTCCTGGGCCGGGTGCCTGAGCGGCGCTCGGGACGGCGGGGGAGTCTCCTCCTCGGCGGTTTCCTGAGCCTGCTCGGCTTCCTGCGCGGTGTCGGGGGGCTCGGCCTGGGCAGCCTCCTCGGCTTGCTGAGTGGTGTCGGAGGGCTCGGCCTGGGCAGCCTCCTCGGCTTGCTGAGTGATGTCGGAGGGCTCGGCCTGGGCAGCCTCCTCGGCCTGCTGAGTGATGTCGGAGGGCTCGGCCTGGGCAGCCTCCTCGGCCTGCTGAGTGGTGTCGGAGGGCTCGGCCTGGGCAGCCTCCTCGGCCTGCTGAGTGATGTCGGAGGGCTCGGCCTGGGCAGCCTCCTCGGCCTGCTGAGTGGTGTCGGAGGGCTCGGCCTGGGCAGCCTCCTCGGCCTGCTGAGTGATGTCGGAGGGCTCGGCCTGGGCAGCCTCCTCGGCCTGCTGAGTG
>CAYYHB010000132.1:5833-14179 GCA_964471395.1 uncultured Burkholderiales bacterium
GGGCTCGGCCTGGGCAGCCTCCTCGGCCTGCTGAGTGATGTCGGAGGGCTCGGCCAGGGCAGCCTCCTCGGCTTGCTGAGTGGTGTCGGAGGGCTCGGCCTGGGCAGCCTGCTCGGCTTGGTGATTGGTGTCGGAGGGCTCGGCCTGGGCCTGCTCGGCTTGTTGAGTGGTGTCGGAGGGCTCGCCCTGGGCCTGCTCGGCCTGCTCGGCCTGCTCGGCCTGCTCGGCCTGCTCGGCCTGCTGAGCGGTCTCGGAGGGCTCGGCCTGGGTAGCCTGTTCGGCCGGGCTGGCTTCCCCAGCGGGCTCGGCCTCCGCGTCTGGGCTGGTTTCCGGAGCCGTCTCGGCCATGCTCGCCACCGCAGTCAGCTCCCGACTGGCCACCGAGTCCGGCAGAGGGCTCGCGGGCAGTGTGGGAAGCTCGAAAGCGGAGACTTGGGGGACCGGTGGGGGAGCCGGCCACTGCGGAAACGGGCTCACATCCTGCTGCGGTGCGGCTGCTGTTGGCTCGGGCTCCGGACTCCAGGTCGGGAAGGGGCTGAATTCCCCCGAGCGAGCTCCCGGCAGGGGGGTCGCTCGAGGCAACGGAGGAGCTTGCTCCAAACCCTCGAGGAGAGGCAAGGTGGGCAACTGGTCGAGGATGTGCTCTTCCGCCACCACCTCGAGAGCCTGCTCGCTCTCCTCTCCTTCCTCCTCGAGGACTTCTTCCTCGATAACTTCGAGAATCTCTCCCTCGTCGCTCATAAGGAAGTGCTCCTCCTCGATGACTTCGAGCCCTTCCTCTTCTTGCTCGACTTCCTCGAGAGCCTCGCCCTCGTCGACCACGACCTCAAGGACTTCCTCGCCTGCGTGCTCGACCTCTTCGAGCAGTTCCTCGCCGCTCTCGAGCCCTTCTCCCTCGATGAACTCGACCTCTTCGAGCACTTCCTCGCCGCTCTCGAGCGCTTCTTCCTCGACGTACTCGACCTCTTCGAGCAGTTCCTCGCCGCTCTCGAGCTCTTCTCCCTCGATGTGCTCGACCTCTTCGAGGACCTCCATGCCCGCGACCGCCCGAGCGCTCAGCTCAGCAGCGAGCTCCCCGGCCAGTGCAAAGTGCGGGTAGCTCTGACAGAAAGGCTCCAGCGGCTCCGGATTGACCAGGGCCCGGGCCCAGCCCTCTAGCATAGACCAGAGACGCTGCGGGTCCGCTCCAAGCGACAGCAGGCGGGTCACCACAGCCTTCACTTCGGCCACCCGCCCCTGGGCGGCAGCCTGGTGGGCCATCTCTTCCAGCAGTGGGGGAGCATTGGGCTGGATCTCGACCGCTTGCTCGACGAAGTCCTGGGCCAGATCGAACTGGCCCCGCAAACGACAAACCTGAGCCAGGCCCAGTAAGGTGCCTAGATGGCGCGGATCAAGCTTCAGGGCCGCGCGGAAGCAAGCAAACGCTTCATCCAGCTTTTGCTGGCGGAGGAAGACCTGACCCAGCGCCCCCTGGGCATGGGCCTGGTCCGGTCGGAGGCGGACGGCTGCGGACAGGGCCCGCCAGGCGGGCTCGAACTGGCCCATCTCCATGAACTGGAGACCGGCCTGCATTTGCAGGTCGAAGCTCGTTGGATGCAGGGCGGCCGCTCGGAAGAGGTGCACGCGGGCCTGATCGCGCTGACCGCTGCGCAGCAACAGGTCGATGCTGGCCATCGGGTAGGCCACTTCGCCAGGCTCGAGCTCGGCAGCTCTGGTCAAGCTGTGGAGGGCATCCTCGAGCTGCTGACCCCGCGCCTGCACCTGAGCAAGTCGGGCCCAGACGGAATGATTGGAATCATCCAGGCGCAGCGCGCGTTGGTAGGCATCTAGAGCCCGGGACAGGTTCTCGCCCTCCTCGGCCGCTTGGGCCACGGCCAACCATCCTTCCGCATTCTCGGGCTCGGACTCCGCTACCCGGGTCAGGCTGGAGAGGGCACTCTCGGGCTGGCCCACCTGCAACTGTACCTCGGCTAACTCGCGCTCGGCCTCGCTCTCGCCTGGCATGGCCTGCAAGACCTGCTTGTAGCGTTGAATGGCCTGGTCGAATTGGTACTGGGCCCGGTGGCAGCGGGCCAGCCCGAGCAGAGCCCTGGGATGATTGTCCTGCAGCTTGAGGACGGACTCGAAACCCTGCACCGCGTTGGGCAGACGTCCCTGGCGCAGAGCCAGGTCGGCCAGGGCTAACCGGTACTCGGGCACGGTCGGGTCCAGGGCGCAGGCCTTCTCGAGGTGACGCTGGGCGGGCCCACCCGAGCCCATCTTGTCGTAGGCCAACCCGAGCTCATATTGCAGACTCGGCTCGTTGGACCGACCTCGCACCAGTTGCTGCAGGTCTTTGACGGCCGCCGCATACTGCCCCTGAATCATGGCCAGCCGGGCCGACAGGTGGGATGCCTCCCAGTTGTCGGGGTGGAGCTGTAGCACCATTTCCACCGACTGCTTGGCCCGATCCAGCCGTCCGAAGGCCTTCAGGGCCCGGGCCAGCATCAGATGCACCTGGGCCGCGTTGGGGTCGACAGTGGTTTCCCATTCGAAGACTTTGATGGCCCAGTCGATCCGTTTGCCCAGGTCGGACTCGGCCTCGCACTGGCAGACGTTGGGATCGAGCTCACAGGCGCGTTCGAAGTCGGCCAGGGCCTGTTCGTAGTCCTCCGTGTCGCGCAGAAGGGCCAGGCCCTGGAAGAGCCGAGCCCGGGCGTTGTCGGGCTCCAGGGCCAGCACCTGACGGTAGAGCTCCATCGCTTCCGCGACGCGGCCCTCGTTCTCGTGTTCCAGGCCTTCCTCCAGAAGGGCGGCGGACTCGCTCATCGTTCAGAGATTCCTTCAAGCCAAGGGGGCTTTCCTCCCCCGCGTCCCCCAGGGCCGGCAATCCGACCCGCCTACGTCGTGGGACTGAGCCCTACGGCTGGCCGGCTCCGATGCTCGAGTTCGGCCGACGGCCATTAGAAACCGTAGTGAAAACTGGATAATCTTTCACTGCAAATTCTGATGGCTCCGGACACGACACATGGGTTTTCTCGGATGGGGACCATCCAGGGGGGCTCTCGGCCGTCGAGGCGAATGGCGGCGGCTGTGAAGATACTGGGCCTGAACTCGGCATACCATGAGTCCAGCGCTGCCCTGGTGGTGGACGGACAGGTGGTGCTGGCCATCGAGGAGGAGCGCCTCAATCGGCGCAAGCATGGCAAGGAGGCTCGGGTTGACAATCCCGATGAGCTTCCCGGACTCGCCATGGCTGCCTGTCTGGAGGCTGCCGGGGGTGAGGTGGACCGGGTGGCCTACGCTCTTGAGCCGGGTCGGCGGCGGGTCGGGGATGACCCCGGTCCGCTCGAGCCTGACAACTGGGGCACTGCAGCCGGGGAAGCCCTCTTCGAGGCAGCCCTGCACCGCATTCCCGTGCATCTGGGCCGACCGGTTGAGTTTCTCTCCCACCATCTTTGCCACGCTGCCAGCGCCTTCTATGCCTCGCCGTTCGAGGAGGCGGCCGTGCTGGTGGTGGACGGCATCGGGGAGGAGGCGACCACCTGGCTGGGACGGGGAAGCGGCGCCGAGTTGGAGCGACTCGAGGAGATCCCCTATCCCCATTCGCTGGGTTTCGTGTGGGAGCGGGTGGCGGTCTACCTCGGGTTCTCGGTCTACGACGCTCCCAAGGTCATGGGCTTGGCGGCCTACGGCCAGGCCGAGAATGCGCTGAGCGCCCTGAACCGCTTGCTCTGGCTTACCGAGGACGGCTTTGCGGTGGATTCGGGCCTGGCCCGTTTCCGCTGTGGGGACGTGCAGGGGCTGGAGGAGCTTTTTGGTCAGCGCCATCAGCCCGGTCAGTCCCACCTCGAGCCGCGTTTTGCCGATCTGGCCGCCGCCCTGCAGCGGCGCACCGAGGAGATCCTGATGGGCCTGGCCTGGCGTCTGCATCGCCTGACCGGCGCTTCCAACCTGGCCTATGCCGGGGGGGTCGCTCTGAACTGCGTGGCCAACGCGCGGCTGGAACGAGAGGGACCCTTCCAGGCCCTCTACATCCCCGGGGCCGCTCACGATGCCGGAACGGCCGTAGGAGCCGCGTTGGAGCTGGCTCACCGGCTGGGCGCCCCGCGCAGGAAGGGACCGCTCACGCCCTTTTTGGGGCCGGAATACCGGACCGAGCAGGGAGCGCTCACGCTGGATCCTGCCGGGGAGGCAGCCCTCTGCCTGTCGCAAAGCCAGCTGGTGGGCTGGTTCCAGGGACGGCTAGAGCTGGGCCCCCGGGCCCTGGGCCACCGCTCGCTGCTGGCCGACCCGCGGCAACACGACCTGCGAGCGGTGCTCAACGATCGCATCAAGCACCGCGAGCCCTTCCGCCCTTTCGCGGCGGCTGTGCTGGAGGAGCACGCGGCCGACTGGCTCGACCTGCCCGAGGGGCGCCCTGGAGCGTTGGCCTCGCGCGATCTGATGCTGCTTGCCTACCCGGTCCGGCCCGAACGCCGCTCGAGCATTCCCGCTGTGGTGCACCACGACGGAACCTGCCGCATCCAGACCGTGAGCCAGAAGACCGATCCCCTCTTTCACCGCCTGATCAGCGAGTTCTATCGCCATACCGGGGTGCCGCTGGTGCTGAACACCTCCTTCAATGACTCCGAGCCCATCGTGTGCACGGTGGAGGACGCCCTGCGCACCTACCGCCGCTCGGGTCTGGACGCGTTGTTCGTGGGGGATCGCCGCTTGTGATGACCGTGGCGCCCCCCGAGGCGGCACGCTTCTTACCCGTGCACGATGCTTACGGCCTGCGCCTGGCCCTGGTTTTCGGCAACCACGCCCCGGGCGGGCAGTGCCCTTACTACACCGCGGGGCGCTGCCACCACTGCGACATCGGCGCCGGTGAGGGACGCGAGTTCACGCTGTCAGACAACCGGGCCCGGCTGGCCTGGTTTCAGCAGCACTACGCCGAGGCGCTGCCCCGGGTGGCCCACCTGGTGCTCTACAACTCGGGCTCCACTCTGAACCCGCGCGAGCTGCCTGTGTTGATGCTGGACGAGATCCTGGACTGGGCGGCCAGCCTGCCTTGCTTGAAGGTGCTGTCGCTGGACTCGCGCGAGGCCTTCCTGAGCCAGAAGCGCCTGGCTGATTGCGCTCGACGCCTGGGTCATACGCTGCGTCCTATCCTGGGCCTGGAAAGCGCCCGCGAGTCAGTGCGTAACCTGGCTCTGGACAAGCACATGTCCGACTCGGGTATCCGCCGAGCGTTCAGAGCCGTGGCCCTGGCTCGGGCCGAGGGGGCCGACTGCCAGCTGGACTGCAACCTGGTGGTGGCCGGACCCGGCACTACCGGCGACGGTGTGGCCGACGCCCTGGAAACGGCCGAGTTTGCCTTCGACCTGGCCGGAGAGGTGGGGTTGACGGTGGATCTGAACCTGCACCCCTATTATCCGAGTGCCCGCGGCCGCCTGCGCTTCCCCGAGCATGGACGCTGCTCGCTGCCGGTGGCTATCCGGGCCGTGGAGGGTATCGCCAACCTGGCCAGGGCCCGCTCGCGGGGCTCGCACCTGTTCATCGGCTGGCAGGACGAGGGGCACGACCAGGACCAGGGAGTGCGGGCCGTGGAGCTTCAGATCATCCAGGAGCGCTTCGACCGCTTCAACCGCACCCAGGATGCCGCGGTCTTGCGGGGTTGAGCACAAGCCGTCCACGGCCACGCCGCAGGCTCGTGGACGAGTTGCAGATCCGAGGTGCTACCCAGGCCCAGATGCCTGGTCTCAGACTTCTTTCGATGATGAGTCCTCGGGGATGATGGGTGGCGCGTAGCCCGCCGGCTGGGGCGGCAGGGGCTTGCGCACGTGCGGCTCGTCCGGAGCGAGGGCGGGGGGCGCATAGGGAGGCGTCTCAGCCCCCTCCGGGCCGCGCATCGGCGCGGGCTCCTCGGGTTGGGCCGCCACCGGCGCGACGATCTTCCGCCCTGTCGAGAACCGAGGCGCCTCCTTGTTGATCAGCGGCGCCACCAGCCCGGCCAGGCGCTCGAGCTCGTCTTCGGTCTGGTGCTTTTTCTCGCGCCAGGCCTCCAGCCGGGCCTTCACGGCTGCCTGCTCCTCCCGGATGCGCTCGGCCCGATTCGCGATCTCGCGCGCTTCCGCCTCGAGCACGGCGGCCTTCTGGGAGGCTGCCTCCAGGTAGGCCTGCACGCTTGCGTCCAGGCTCTCCTCGAACAGGTCCAGGGCTCGATCGCGGTTGAATCCGTCCTCCAGTAAGGCCTCGGGTGCCACCTTGTGCTCGGCCAGCACCAGCTCGATCTTGTCCCCCTCTTTCAACTCGCGGCCCAGACGGGGCAGGGTCCAGCCCTCGGCGGGCAGCCCGGCCAGCTCGTAGATCTCCTCGGGAGTCAGCTCCAGAGTCAGGCCCCTGGCGGCCGCCCCGGATTCGACGTCGCGGTGGGCGACCTCACGGGCCTTCTTCAGCGTCGTCAGCGAGACCACTCGGGTCTCATACTTCGGGGCCTCGGCCACCGGAGCAGCCGGCTTCTGAGGGGGATCGTCCTTACCGTCCGACCAGAGACCCAGCTTCTCGAGCAAATTTCCAAGCTTCACTGAATGTTCAACTCCAGCTTGAGTTGGGAAAGGCGCCGCTCCAGCTCCTCGGGCGGGATGGCCCGGTAGCGCTCGGGCAAGAACACCAGATCTGTGCATTCCTTGATGGCGATGAGGTCCATGTATTCCAGGTTTTTGACGTGAGGCAGCGGCCGGTAGTCGGCCACCACCTGGGCGAGCACCTCCTTGAGCGGCCTCTTGTCGGCTCCCTGCAGCTCATAGACCCGCATGGCGCGCACGATCACCGTCTCCATCTCGTTGCCGCCCAGGTCCACGCCCGCGGGCAGGGTGGGCAGGTCTTCGCGCGAGAGGGGCAGCTTGATCTTGCGAGCCATGGCCTCGAACAGGAGGGTGCGCTCCTCGTCGCTCTGGGGCGGGAAGAGCGGGATGTGCACGTCCAATCGCCCTGGACGCTTCAGGTCGACCTCCAAGAGGTCGGGTCGCGAGGTGGCAAAGACCCACACGATGCGGCCCCGATTGGCGGTGTTGCTCATCTCCTGGGCGAACATGCCGTAGATGCGGCCAGACAGCCCGTTGTCGGAGTCGCCCGAGGAGCGCTTACCGGCCATCTGGTCGGCCTCGTCCACGAACACCACCACCTGGCCCAGGGCCTTCAGGACGGTGAAGATCTTCTCCAGGTTGGCCTCGGTGTTGCCCATCCACTTGTCGCGGAAATTCTTGAAGACCACGAACGGCACGCCCACCTCGCCGGCCCAGCAGTGGGTCAGCCAGGTCTTGCCGGTGCCGATGCGTCCGGTCATCAGATAGCCCATGGGCACGGCCGTGAACTTGCCCTCGCGCAGCAGGCGCGCATCCTCGCGAAGCCAGGTCTTGGCTCCGTCGCAGCCGGCCACCTGGTCGAGGGTCTGCTTGCTCTCCACGAACTCGAGCAGGCCCGCGCATTCTTTTTCGATCAGCTCTTTCTTGATGCGCGAGAGGTAATCGGAGGTCAGCTTCTTATCGTTCTTGACAGCCAGGGCCACCATGTGCTGCAGGCTCACCCGGGTGAGCCCCACCACCTTCTTGGCCATGGCTTCCAGGGTTACGTCCAGACTGGGCTTGAGCTCCGGATACTGGACCGCCAGGTGCTCGAGGAACTCCAGGCAATCTTCCTCCCCCGGCAGAGGGATCTTGACCTTGTGGTTGTAGGGATTCTCCACCAGCGTGCGGGCTAGCCCGGCCAGGCTCTCGGTGATCAGCACCGTGGCCACCTGAGCTCCCAGCAGGTTGGGATCGGCCGCCCAGTCGAGCAGGCGGATCAGCGTCTCGGTGCTGCGGTCGTTGAGTTGGCCTCCGGTTTCGGGAGCCATGAACTGGACGTAGTCCATCACCACCGCGGCGCGCAGGGGGTCGCGCTTGGCTTGGCCGTCCTCAATGACGGTGCGCTGCAGGCTGTAGCGAAGGAACGTGTCCAACAGCTCCATGGCCTGGCCCTGGTCGCGGGGCAAGCGGCTGGAAGCGTGGCTGGTCTGGTTCCAGTCGTCCATCATCTTGAGGAACTTGAAGAAGGTCTCCTGGCCCTTGAGGGCCTTCAGACCGGCGCCGCGGCTGTAGTAAAGCACACAGTCGAACTTGCCGAACAGCACCTGGGCCAGGTAGTCCTTCAGGGCGTAGAACTTCAGGCCGTCGTCGCCTCGGTGGGCCACGAGATCGAAGACGTTGCCGTAGATCAGGAACTGGCTGAGGGTGCCGGCGCGAAAGACCTCGCGCATGCCCTGAACCCAGGCGGGGTAGGTTTCTGTTTTCAGCAATTGAGCCTCACGAATTGACCTGGAAGGTCGGGGGAGCGGTCTCC
>CAYYHB010000133.1:0-14134 GCA_964471395.1 uncultured Burkholderiales bacterium
AACAAGTTTCTCACCGCACGTTTCGTGGCACGGTCAATGCGACGAAGTTTAGCTCAGCGGCAGAGGCGCTTCCTGCAAGCGCTGGGCCACCCAGTCCAGGCCCATGCCGCGGGAAGCCTTGACCAGGATCGTGTCGCCCGGCGACAGGCGCGGCCGCAAGAGCTCCCAGGCCTGCTCGCGATCCAAGGCCCAGTGCACCTCGCCCACGCCGCCCCGGGCGGCCTCGGCCAGGGCCCTGCTCTCCTCCCCCACCGCCACCAGCACGTCCAGGTTCTGATGTCGAGCCGCCTCCCCCACCCGGCGATGCAGCTCGGGAGCGAAGGCGCCCAGCTCGAGCATGTCCCCCAGCACGGCCAGGCGGCGGCCGGTGGCCGAGCCCAGCACCTCCAGGGCCCCTTCCATGGCGGCCGGGGAGGCGTTGTAGCTGTCGTTGAGAAGCACCACTCCAGCCTCGAGCTGGCGAACCTCCATGCGAAGCTCGGCTCCCCGGAAAGCGGCAATGGCGGGAGCTGCCTCTTCGGGCGTGACCCCGAAGATAGCCGCTACCGCCAGCACGCCCATCAGATTGCCCAGATTGTGTCGTCCGGGGGCGGGAAACTCCAGCTCCGAGCGGCGTCCCAGACAATCCACCTCCAATCGCCAGCCCAGCACACCCCGTGATTCTAGACGCACCGGCCGTACGTCGGCCGGGCCCTCTACCGCAAAGCTCAACACCTCGCAGCGGGTGCGGCTTTTGAGGCGCTCGAAGAACTCGCTCTCGGCCGGCAGCACGGCGGTGGCCCCCGGGCCGAGCTCTTCGAGCAGCTCGCCTTTGGCGTCGCAAATAGCCTCGCGCGAGCCCAGAAGCTCGATGTGAGCCTCGCCGACGCTAGTGATCATCGCCGCACGCGCATCGGCCAGACGAGCCAGCTCGCGAATCTGGCCCGCCCCGCGCATGGCCATCTCCACCACCGCCACCTGGTGGCCCGGCTCTAGCTCGAGCAGGGTGCGGGGAACGCCCACCTCGTTGTTATAGTTCTTAGCCGACTTGTGCACCTGAAAGCGTGAGCCCAGCACGGCGGAGCAGAGCTCCTTGGTGGTGGTCTTTCCGGCCGAGCCGGTCACCGCCACCACCGGCACCGCCAGGCGTCGCCGGTGAAAGCGCGCCAGGGCCTGGTAAGCGGCCAGGGTATCCTGAACCTGCACGGCGGGTCGGCGCACCGGCTCGCCGGGGCGAGCCCACAGGGTGGCCGCCGCGCCGGCCTCGAAGGCCTTCTCCACGAAGTCGTGACCATCAAAGTCAGGCCCCACCAGGGGCACGAAAAGGTTGCCCGGCGCCAGGCTCCGGGTATCTGTCGAGATGCCGGTTAAATCGAGCCCCGAGAAGGGAATCAAGCTGCCCCCGGTAGCCCGCGCGACCAGATCGAGCGACCACAGGCTCACCGGCGCAGGGCCTCGCGGGCCACCTCGGCATCGTCGAAGGCAAGGACCTGGCTGCCGACGATCTGGTAGTTCTCATGGCCCTTACCGGCGATCACCACTACGTCTCCCGGCCGGGCCTGTCCGATGGCCAGGGCGATGGCCCGAGCCCGGTCGGGCTCGAGAGTATAGGACTTGCCCACCAATCCGCCCTCGATGTCGGCCAGGATGGCCAGTGGATCCTCCGAGCGAGGGTTGTCGCTGGTCACGATCACCACATCGGCCAGCTCTCCAGCCAGCCGGCCCATCTGGGGACGCTTGCCGCGGTCGCGGTCGCCCCCACATCCGAACACCACCAGCACGCGATGGTCGCTCACCCGGCGAGCCGACTCGAGCAGGTTCTTGAGGCCATCGGGGGTGTGGGCGTAATCCACTACCACCCGAAAGCTCTGCCCCTGACGGATTTCCTGAAAGCGTCCCGGCACGCTGTCCACCGACTCGAGGGCAGCCACCGCTTGGCCGGGCTCGATGCCCAATCCCCAGCCGATGCCCAGTGCGGCCAGGGCGTTGGCAACATTGAACAGCCCGCCCAGACGAAGCTGCACCGGATGGCTCTGGCCGGAGGGGTCGGTGAAGCGAAAAAATACCCCGGCCTCGCGGGACTCAATATCGCTGGCCCGTAGCATGGCTTCGGGACTGACCCCGCAGGTCAGCTTCTGGCCGAGAAAGCCTTCCAGCATGAAGCCACCGGCTGGATCGTCGATGTTCACCACGGCCACTGGCTCGTGTCGGCGGCCGGTCTGCTGATGCTCGCTGAAGAGTCGCTTCTTGGCGGCTTTGTAAGCCTCCATGGTGGAGTGATAGTCGAGGTGGTCCTGGGTCAAATTGGTGAACACGGACACATCAAAGGGGATATCGTGCACACGCCCGGCCTGAAGGCCGATGGAGCTGACCTCCATGACCACGGCGTCCTGACCGGCCGATACCATCTCGGAAAAGAGCCGATAGAGCGTCAAGCTGTCGGGAGTGGTGTTGGGCAGCGCGCGCCGCTCCGATCCCACCCGGGCCTCGATGGTGCCGATCAACCCGGGGTCATAGCCCCCGGCCCGCAGCACGGCCTCGGCCAGGAAAGTCGTGGTGGACTTTCCGTTGGTGCCGGTGATGCCCACCGTGGTCAGGCGGTCGGTGGGGCGACCGGTGAAGAGAGCCGCTAGATGAGCCAGAGCCAGCTGCGAGCTGGGCACCACCAGCTGGGGAACGGTCAGATCGGGCAGCACGCGCTCCACCACCAGACCGGACGCCCCTCGGGCCACCGCATCGGGGGCGAACTGATGCCCGTCAGCCCGGGCCCCGGGCAGGCAGACAAAGAGCGAGCCCGGACTCGCTTCGCGTGAGGAGGCGGTCAGGCCGCTGAACTCGGCGGCCCCGCCGCCGTGCAGCCGGGCCTGGGGAAGGACGGATTGGACGGCGGAGAGGGTGCAGGGCATGAAGGGTGATTCGCCTTGAATAAATTTCACTCCTTCATCGGGGCCTGCACGGGTCAGATCCTCACCGTCCCGAGATAGCGACTGACCAGGTCGTGGAAACCCACCATCGCAAAGCCCACTTTCACGCCCTCGGGCGTCATCGTGAGATAGAAATCCCCCATTCGCCCTTCCTGGTCCAGAACCTCGCGGGCCTCTTCCAGCAACAGAGCCAGCTCTTCGGCCTGAGGACGGCCTGCCGTGGCAAAGCGGACCTCGATGTCGATGCGGTCGTCGGAGACCACGTCGGCTTCCCAGGAAGCGGTCTCCACCAGCTCGGCGGCTCGCTCGAACCGCTCCGCGCCCAGCTTCTCGCGCACTCGCTGGGTATCCGCCCGGTTGACCCATTCCAGCACCTTCAACAGAGAGCCATCGCGGTTCACGATGGCTCCGAAGGCGTCCTTGTCCTGGGCCAGCTTTGAGTAGGCCAGCCAGAGAGGGCCCTGAAGAGAGCTGTGGTCCTTGCCTAACACGCGATCGATCAGGTAGCGGGCCTGATCGGGGGTGGAGCAATTGAGAAAGGTGCCCTTCACCCGGGCCAGCACGAGCCGAGCTCCCGGGCTATTCCACCCGTCGCGCAAGACGATCTCCTCGCCCTGATGCAGTCGTTTTTCGTAAGGCTTGCCCTCGGGCCCGGCCGTGAGGGCGTTGTAGATCAAGCTCTGGAAACCACGCCAACCGGTCAGGGTGATGGCCACGCTGGAAGCCAGTTTTCCATCCGGGCCCACGGAATCGATGCGTACCCACTGCAGGGGCAATGCTCCAAGCACCATCTCCTCCTGGCTGCGCAGGCTCAAAAACGAGGACAGGAAGCTGGCCAGAGAGGGAGCACCTTTCTGAGCCTGAGCGCCATTGATGGCGGTGGCCAGCATCTGCCGAAAGCCGCTATCCTCCGAGCGGGCTCTGACCACGAACACGGCCAGGCTGTCGGAGCGGCCGAAGGTGGAGGGGTCAGGCAGCGACTCCTGAGCCCGGCCCGGCAGCAGCAGGCTCAGCACCATCAAGAGTTTCAAAAACCTTTTCACAGCAGTATTCTACACCATCAGGGCCCAATCAGAAAGCCGTGGCGCGCTCGGAACCACTGGCTATCCTCGGGAAGCGCGATTCGCGTGGCCTCGTCCAGGTCCTGGCAGCGCTCGACCGGATCAAAGCCGATCAAGAAATGGAGCCGACGCAGGCACTCGGGGCACAGCTCGAGCGGGCGAGCGTCGCTCTGGGCCACGCTGCCGGAGGAGTTCATCAAACAGCGATAGCGGGTGCAGTGACCCATTCCGAAGGTATGGGTCAGCTCGTGAGCCGCTAGCTTGAAGGCGCGATGATAGAGCAGCTCGCGGCGCTCGCTGTAGAGACGATTCAAGCTGGCCACGGCGGTGCGATTGTAGTAATGGCCCTGACCGAAGAGCTGCCGGTGGGGGCTCGAGTCCTCGGCATAGAGATCCACCATGGTCAGGCCGATGACCGAGAGGGCATCGGGAGGCAGCTCGGCCCGAAGGGAGCGTTGGAAGGCATCAGCCGACCACTTGCCGGCCAGAGCAGAGGGGCCTGTCTCTCGGGCCTCGGCCACCCGGGCCGGAACCTGAAAGAAGGCTTCCAGAAAGCCCAGCAAGGCCTGCAGCTCGAGCTCGGCGGGCAAGTCTCCGATGGGCACCAGCACGATGGTTTGGCGGCTGGCGGTGGGGCGGATGTGGTAGCGTCGGGTGAAGCTCTCGAAGGAGCGCTGGCGTCCGGGCCGCCCCGGATAAGGGCTGAAGAAGCCTCCCGGCTCGAAGGCCCGTTCCAATGCGGGATTATCGGCCAGCGCAAGCCCGGCCGCCAGCAACAAGGCCATCGCAATCATGGAGACTCTCACTACCATTGCCGCACTCCGCTGTCGCGCGAAGCTCGCTCCGCGCCTTCGCAGTTTGAAACCGCCCTCGTGTCTAAAGGTTGCACAAAAGTTCATCTATCCCTGGCCAGGGCGGGCTAAGATGCCCTGGCTATGATGATCCGACCTGTCTTGAGCCAACCCGTGAGCCAACCGGTCCGCGCCGCCTCGACGGCCGCCGCCGTTCCCGACGACCGGGCCGATTCGGCCCCCCTGAGCGACCACGTGAGCGGCGAGGTGCTCGTCAAGCTCAAGAGCGGCTCGGGCCTGAGCGACTTCGCCTCCGACTACGGCGCAGCCGTGGCCGAGCGGTTCAGGCTGGGCGCGTCGTTGCCGTCTCCAGCGACGACAGGAGCGGCAGACCAGCCTGAAGCGGGAGCGGCACAGTGGATGCGCCTTTCGCTGCCGGAGGGGACCAGCGTCGAGCAGGCCCTCGAGCGCATGGGCCAGGACCATCGGGTGGCCTGGGTAGAGCCCAACTTCACCTATCAACTGGCCGAGGCTCCCAACGACCTGCACCCCGACCAGTGGGGCCTGCGCAACCAGGGACAGACCGGCGGCACGGCCGGCGCCGACATCTCCGCCCCGGGAGCCTGGGCCACGGTGCGCGGCTCCAACCAGACGGACGCCCCGGTCATCGCAGTCATCGACACAGGGATGGACATGAGCCACCCCGACCTGGTCAACAATCTGTGGACCAACCCCGGGGAGATCCCCGGCAACGGCATCGACGACGACGGGAACGGCGTCGTGGACGACGTGCACGGCTACGATGCCTACAACCAGCACGGCAACCCGGTGGACGAGCACTTCCACGGCACCCACGTCGCCGGCACCATCGGCGCCGAGGGGAACAACAACCAGGGCGTGGTGGGCGTGAACTGGCAGGCCCGCTTGATGCCCATCAAGATCTTCGCTGGAGCCAATCCCACCACGAATGCCGCCACCATCTTGCGAGGCGTGGCCTACGCCACCGAGATGGGGGCCCGGATCACCTCCAACTCGTGGGGCGGTGGAGCCTACTCACAGGCCCTGTTCGACGCCTTCGCCAACTCGCCGGCGCTCCACATCGCCGGGGCCGGCAACAACGGCACCGACAACGACCAGCGCCCGTTCTATCCCAGCTCCTATGACATGCCCAACATGATCGCCGTGGCGGCTACTGACCACAACGACCAGAAGGCGCGCTTCTCATGCTACGGTGCCAACACGGTCCATCTGGCGGCGCCCGGCGTGAGCATCCTCTCCACCGTACCCAACAACGGCTATGCCGCCTACAACGGCACCTCGATGGCCACTCCCCACGTGAGCGGAGTGGCCGGCCTGATCGCCACCGCCTATCCGCAAGCGAGCAATGAGGAGATTCGCCAGCGCCTTCTGCTCAGCACCGACCCGGTGGAGGCGATGCAGGGCCGCAGCACCACCGGCGGACGGCTTAACGCCGCCCAAGCGGTGGAGAACGACCAGGTAGCCCCGGCCGCCCCCAACGACCTGCGGGCGGTGGAGACCGCGCCGAGCAGCGTGACCATGCAGTGGACCGCAACCGGCGACGACTCCTGGTGCGGCCAGGCGGCAGCCTACCAGCTGAGGGTCAGCGACCGGCCCATCGAGGATCTCGAGCAGGCCCGGCTGATCGCCACGGCCCGTCCCGCTGTCACAGGCACCCTCGAGCGCGCCACCATCGCGGTCGAGCCTTCCGCCGAAGCGCGCACACTGCACGTGGCCCTGGAGGTGCTCGACAACGTGGGCAACACCTCCGAGGTGCGTTTTGCCACGGTCGAGGTGCCGGCCTCAGCGCCGCCCGATCCGCCCAACCCCTGACCTCTGACGCCGTGAAACACGCGGGACTGTAGCCCAAGACTCAGAACGGCCAGAGCCGACGCAGAACGTGCAACCCTACTCCCAGCTTGACGGCCAGCTCTCGCGCGCGCAGCGTGCGGAAGCTGGCCGGCTGGTAGTCCTGACGGCGACCGGCCAGAAGGTCATCGGCCAGTGTTTCCAGCCTCCGGGCCGAAAAAGCTGGCTCCAGCTCCTCGACCAGGTGCTCTGGCAAGGCCGGGCGTCCGAAGGCAGCCCCCAGCAGTGCGCCCGCAATGGCCCCGTTGGAATCGGCGTCGCCACCCCGCAGGATCACCGCCTGCAGGCCCTCCAGGAAGGAGGGCGGGCGACTCCAGAGAGCTGCCAGCGCCAACGGCACCGAATGCAGCACGTAGCCGCTCACGCCCAGGCGCTCGGCCCTCAGCTCCGGTGAGGCACCGAAGCTGACCAGCTTCCAGGCCTGGTCCAGGGCTTCGCGCAAGCGAGGCTCGAGCTCGGGCAATCGCTGCGACAGAGTGGGCCAGTCGGCCTCGCGTCCGGCGCAGAGCAAGGCCACCGCCTCGGTCACCACCACCGCGCCGTCCACAGCCCGAGGGTCGGTGTGGGTGACCCGGCTGAGCGCTCGGGTCAGGTCGGCCCGACGGTCCGGCCAAAGGCCCACGGGCGCGGCTCGCATGGCCGCCCCGTTCCCGGCCGAGGCCACCCCGCCCGAGCCCCCGAAAGTCCAGCGCAGCGCTGACCGGGCGGTGGCCATCCCGATTCCAGGGGGCAGCCACCAGAACCAGCCCACCAGGCGACGGCCGAAGGCCCGTGCGGCCCGCTCAGGGTCCTGGCCCGCCTCGAGCAGGGCTTCCCCCATAAGCACCGACAGCTCGGTGTCATCGGAAACGTAACCGGTTCGACCCAAGAACCTGAACCTGGCCAACTGACCGAAGCGACGCTTGATGTGAGCCGGGGTCAACCCTTCCAGTGGAAAGCCCAGCGCGTCTCCCAGGGCCAGCCCGACCAAACATCCCCGGGCCCGTTCTCGAGCATCCATGCGACAGGAATTCCCGGGCCATGCGAGTATTGCCTCCGGTGCAATTCAGCCTGATCATCCCCACCCGCAACCGTTGCCCGAGCCTCTTGCTGGTGCTGCGCGAGCTCGAACGTCAGCGCTTTCCGCGTGAGCGCTTCGAGGTAGTGGTCGTGGATGACGGTTCCCAGGACGGCACCAGCGAAGCCCTCCATGGCCTCCAGCTGAGCTATCCTTTGCGCCCACTCAGACAAGAAGGTCGAGGTACCTCAGCAGCTCGCAACCACGCCCTCCAGAACGCCCGGGGAGGCTGGTGCCTGTTCCTCGACGACGATGTTCTGGCTTCGCCCGATCTCCTGACCCTGCACTCCGAGGCCCACCGGGGTCAGGTGCGACAGGTGGTGCGAGGGCCGGTGATCAACGTCCCTTCCCCCCCCGAGCAGTGCCCTTCTCAGCTCTGGCGCCACTACTCGATGAACTACTTCTGCACGAGCAACGCTTCGGTGCGCCGTGAGCACCTGTTCGAGGCCGGACTCTTCGATGAGAGCCTGGAACGGCTCGAGGACGCCGAGTTGGGTCTGCGGCTCAAGCGCCTGGGCGTCAAGCGTACCTTCTTGCCCGAGGCCTACGTGCACCACCTTAAGCCCCCGGTACCCCACTCCCAGGCGGTGGCCACTCGTCGCGCCGACGGCCGCTCAGCGGCCCGGCTGCTGCGTCGCTACCCGAGCTTGCGCATGCTGCTGCGAAGCGGGCTGCACCCGGTAAACTACGCTCGCAGCGAGCTGCTGAGCCTGCCCTGGTTGGACCGAATCCCGGGCCTCAGGGCCCTGGCGGAGGCCCAGCGCCTCGATCGCGAGTATCTGCGGGCCGGACGCGAGGAGCTCCGCCGATGATCGAGATATCCGTGGTGCTGTGCAGCTACAACCGCATCGCCAGCCTGGAGAAGGTGCTGCTGTCCTTGACCGACCAGACGCTTCCCACCGAGCACTTTGAGGTGGTGGTCGTGGACGACGGCTCAACCGATGGAACCTCCGAACGGGTTCAAGCCCTGAACCTGCCCTACAAGCTGGTGCTGCGCACCCAGGTCAACAATGGCCTGGCCACGGCCCGCAATACCGCCATCTTGGCCGCCTCCGGTTGGGTAGTGCTGTTCATCGACGACGACGTTCTGGCCGACCGGCGCCTGCTCTCCGAGCACCTGCGCTCGCACTTCAAGCATTCTAAAGCCGTGGTCAACGGCTGGGTCAACCACGTCGAAACCCCGGTCCGACCAGAGAAGCGCCGTTTTACCATGGCCGACATCTCCACCTCGTTCTTCTGGACCTCCAACGTTTCGGTGAAGAGAGAGCACCTGCTGGCGGCCGGCCTGTTCGACGAGGACTTCAAAGAGTACGGCTGGGAAGACCAGGAGCTGGGGCTGCGCCTGATGGCCCTCGGTCTCAAGGCGCGCAACAACTACCGGGCCATAGGTTACCACGTAAAACGCGCCCCGGAGAGCACCGACGTCAAGAGCATGCTCCGCCAGGCAGAGGCCAAAGCCCGAACCGCCCTGCTCTACATCAAAAAGCACCCCCGCCTGCGCTCGCGCTTTGCCACCGGCATCCACCCCCCTCGTCTGGCGGTTTTCCGAATGAGCACAGTGGGGGGGTTGCTGGAAAAATTCTGCCGCTCCCAGCTCAACCTCGATCACGGTGATGTGGCCAAAAAGCCCCTGAATGCTCTTCAGAAGTGGTGTGCCAGAGAGCTGGCCACTATCCACTACTTCCGTACGCTCTCTCAGGATTGACCCGTCTCTTCTGGCTCCTGATGGGCCTCACCACCACCGCCCGCCTGCTGGTCATCGGCCGGGCCGGGCTGGCCCACGAGGAGGCCTATCACTGGAACTATGCCCAGCACCCCGACTGGTCCTACTTCGATCACCCACCCATGGTGGGCTGGCTGATTGGCCTGACCGGGGGCGAGAACGAATTCCAGGTACGGCTCCCGGCGGTGCTCCTGTTCATCGGATCGAGCTGGTTCGTCTTTGACCTGGGGCGTCGCATGTTCACTCCCGTGGTGGGCCTGGTGGCTGCCACGATGCTGAACTTCCTGCCTATCTCTGCCATCTTTTCGGTGGCCATGATGCCGGACTCTCCTCACCTCTTCGTCTGGAGCGCGGGCCTGTGGACGGGCTGGCGGCTGGTCGATTCAGAGGACCCCCGCTGGTGGTGGCTGCTCGGCCTGATTACCGGTCTTGGAATGCTGAGCAAATATCCTGCCGCCCTCATTCCCCTGCCAGCCCTGGTTCTGGGGCGGCGCTCCTGGCAGACGGTGGGAGCGGCTCTGCTGGCCCTGGCCCTGTTCACCCCGGTGCTCTGGTGGAACGCCACCCACGACTGGGCCTCCTTCCTCTTTCAGGGCAGTGAGCGCCTTCAGGAGAAGACGACCTTGATGGCCCTTGTGCGCACCTACTTGTTCCAACTCCTGATGATGACCCCGGTGGGGCTGGCTCTGGTTGCCTGGGCTCAGGCCAAAGCCCTCAAGCGGATGCAGGATCGGCGTATCGCTTACCTGGTCTGGGGCTCGCTGCCCTTTCTGGCACTGATAGTGCTGGTATCACTCAAGCGCTTCGTGAACATCAACTGGCCGCTCCCCGGCTATCTGGGCTCGATCCTCCTGATCGCCTGCTTTCTGGTTCAGGGCTGGCCCGGCACACGTCGCACGGCCATCGCGCTGGGGCTCTTCGGCGTCACCCTCAGTTATCTGCCCTGGGTGGTGGCTCTGGTTCCCGTGGGGGCGTTCAACCCGATCGATACCTTCAGCGGTTGGCGAGAGGTGGGAGTGCGGCTCGAGGCCGAGCGCGCCAGCATGCCGCACCCTGAAAAGACTTTCTACCTGGGCACCGGCTACGAAACCACCAGTCATCTGGCCTACGCCACCCGGCGCCCCCACCACACCCTGGCCCAGAACGCACTGGGGATGCCCCGGGCGGTCTCGTATCGCTATTGGGAAGACCCCGAGGAGTTTGCTGGCTGGGACGCCCTGGTCGTCGCCGATCCGCGCCACCCGGTCAGCGAGGACACTCTGAGGCGGCACTTCGTACGCTTTGAGGAAGCCCCCATGGTGGAGATCGATCGGGGCGGCAAGCCCCTGCGACGTTTACGCCTGTACCGAGGTTACGGCTTCACTCCGGGACCGCGCCCTTGAGAAAACGAGCTTCGTCGGGTACCTTCTGCACGAGCGCCACCCGGGCCTTGGAGGGGGAGGCATGCTTTTCGCTCCACACCTCGTTTCCTTCGTTGTCGATGATGCGGGCCATCCAGGCAAAAGGCTCTTCTCGGAGATAGCCTTTCAAAAGCCTGCGCTGGCCGTCTTTGTTCTCTTCCCAAATGTAGCATCCATCCATGGTGCGGCGAGATTCTCTGCTGCCCCACAGGGTTCCCCCCGATGTCAGGAGAAGGTTGTTCCTCGTGAGCTTCACCGCCATCGTTCTGGCCGGGGGCAAATCAAGCCGCGGCGACCACTCGCCGCTCACCCCGCTGGCGGGAAAGCCATTGCTGAGCCACGTTCTGAAGAATTGCAGGCTGCTCTGCCCCAATCAGCTGGTCGTGGGCGACAACCTCGCCATCGGCCAGTGGCTTCAAAAGTCGGTCAACGAGCACCCTGGCGTGAACTGGGTGCGGGACTCGCTACCCGGCTACGGTCCCCTGGGAGGGCTGTACACCGGCCTGTGGTCGGCTCCCACCAACTGGGCCATCTGCATGCCCGGTTATTACCCCCACGTCCGGCCAGCCTTCATGGGCCTGCTCTTTGACCTGCGCGAGGGCTATGAATGCGTGGTTCCTCGTGTGGGCCGGACCGCCTTTCCCCTGATGGGGGTCTGGTCCAAGCTCAGCATGAAAACCCTGGAGCGATACTTCGAGGGCGGGGGACGATCGGGCGACCAGGCGCTGCGCATCGCGGCCGTTCGCTACGTGGAAGAGAATGAGCTGCGCAAAGTGGACCGGGATCTGGCCAGCCTGCACCGCGTGCGCAGCCCAGAAGACATCAAGCTCTCCGAGCAGTATCTCAAGACCGGCGGCCGGGTGGCGCTGCCCCCACCTACGCCCTGAGAGGACCCCGCCCGCCGGGCGGGGAAAGCCGCAGCATGAGCAGCATGAAAGAGTATCTTGTGTTATCCATGATCGGGTCGGACCGCACCGGGCTCGTTGATCGCGTCACGCAGGCCATCAAGAGTCACCGCGGCAATCTCGAGGATTCGCGCATGTCGGTGCTGGGGGGCGAGTTTGCGATGGTCATGCTGGTCTCGGTGCCTGCCGACCACCGCAAGAACTTGCTGGCCCAGGTGGGCGAGGTAGCCCAGGAGCTGGACATGGTGCTCTCGACCAAGCTGACCACTCCCCGCCGCAGCTCCAATGAGAGCGTGCCACTGACGGTGCACGTGAAGGGGATGGACCACGAAGGCATCGTGCATGACGTCGTCCACGCCCTGGTAGAGCAGGGGGTCTCGGTGGATGCGCTCGATTCGAGCCTCACCCATGCCGCCCACACCGGCACTCCGATGTTTGCGATGACGCTCCGGCTCTCGGCGCCGGCCTCCATCTCGATGACCACGCTGCAGAGCAAGCTGGCTCAGGTGGCCAACCATCTTGCCCTGGACATCGACGTAGAGATGCGCGCAGGGGCGGGAGCCCGCTGAGCTCGAACTCGTGGCGTTGCAGTTGGAAGAGGACCGGACCTAACGCATCAAGCCTTCAACACGCCAACGCGGGCCTTCTGCCCTCTCTCCAGCTCGGTTTCGGCCTGAACGGCCTCGGCCGGCGGCTCGGATGGCTCCAGTGAAACCGCCAGCGTCTGCTCCATGATCGTCTGGCGATGGGCCTTCACCGCCTCGTCAGCGCCCTCGATCCAGGCTTTGATCCGGTCGGTGATGGCTAGATCGGCCTTCTTGCGCAGCTCCTGCACCTGGCGGATCAGGTCGCGGGCGGTCCCCTCGAGCTCGAGCTCGGGGGTCAGCTCGGTGGAGAGGGCCACGATCACGCCGCCTTCTTCCTGGGCGGCGTATCCTTCGGGACTGCGAGCCTCGACCAGGATCTCTTCAGCCAGCACTTCGATCTCCGGGGTGAGGCGCACAAACTGCCCCTCGTGAACCTGGCGGGCGATCTCGCGCGGGTCGGCCTTGGCAAGAGCCTCCTTAATGGCAGGAATCTGCTTGCCATACTTCTTGCCCATCAACGGCAGGTTGGGGCGAAGCTGGTAGTCGAGAAAGGAGGCTCCGGGGTCGAGAAAGCGCAGCTGCTTAACGTTCAGCTCCTCCTGGATCACGTCCTGGAAACGCTCGAGCGCTTGCCGATCACGTGCAGTTGAGGCTCCCACCAGCGCCAGGGCCAGCGGTTGGCGGATGCGCAGGCTGGCCTGGGTACGTGCCGATCGGCCAGCTGAGACGGCCCGGATGGCCACCACCGTGTCGTAGACCAGTTCCGGGTTCAACAGTGACGGGTCGGCCACCGGCCAGTCGGCCAGGTGGACGCTCTGCTTTTCGCCGCAAAGATTAAGATAGATATCCTCGCTCAGGAACGGCACGAACGGAGCCAGCAGCTTGCTCAGCGTCACCAGCGCCTCGTGCAGGGTCGCGTTGGCGTCGGCCTCGCCGTCCCAGAAACGGTCGCGCGAGCGGCGCACGTACCAGTTGGAGAGCAGGTCCACGAAACCGCCCAGAGCCCTGGCGGCACCCGTGACGTCGTAGGCGTCCAGCTTTTCGCCGACAACGCCGACCAACTCGTGCAGGGCGGCCAGCAACCAGCGGTCGAGCGGGCTGCGCTCGGCCGGCGGCCGGGCCTTGGAGCGATCTACCTTGTTGGCGTTGGCGTTGGAGACATAGAAGTGATAGGTATTCCACAGCGTGACCAGGAACTTGCGGCAGGCCTCGCCCACCAGGTCGGCCGAAAAGCGGCGGCTCTGCTCGGGGGGAGCCGAAGTGTAGAGGTACCAGCGCAGGCTGTCGGCCCCGTGCTGGTTGAGAATCGTCCAGGGGTCGACGATGTTGCCCAGTCGCTTGGACATCTTCTCGCCCTGACCGTCCAGAATAAGCCCGTGGCAGATCACGTTCTTGTAGGCGATGCGGTCAAACAGCATCACCCCCAGCTGGTGCAGCGAGTTGAACCAACCACGGGTCTGATCCAGGCCCTCGCAGATGAAGTCGGCCGGGAAGGCGTGCTGCTCGAAGCGCTCCTTGTTCTCGAAGGGGTAATGCTGCTGGGCAAAAGGCATGGCGCCGCTGTCGTACCAGCAGTCGATTACGTCGCTCACTCGTCTCATCTTCTCGGGGCACTTCGGGCACTGAAGCATAATGTCGTCCACATAGGGACGATGGGGGTCAAAGGGGGTCCTGAGAGGGGTCAGCGAACGCTCGGCCAGTTCGGTAAACGAGCCGATCATCTCCTTGTGCCCGCAGGGGCACACCCAGATTGGAAGGGGAGTTCCCCAGTAGCGGGTGCGCGACAGGGCCCAGTCGACCAGGTTGTTGAGCCAGTCGCC
>CAYYHB010000134.1:0-14091 GCA_964471395.1 uncultured Burkholderiales bacterium
CTCACGGCCCTCAGCCTCGCGTCCACCGCGCTCACGGCCCTCAGCCTCGCGTCCAAGGGCTTCCCGCCCACCGCGCTCGCGTCCACCGCCTTCGCGTCCACCGCCTTCGCGTCCACCGTGCTCGCGGCCACCGCGCTCGCGGCCACCGCGCTCGTGTCCACCGCGCTCGTGTCCACCGCGCGACTCGGCTTCACGGGCTTCGCCCTCCCGAGCGTCCTCGACTCGATACTCCTCTCGTCGGAAGCGATCCCGGGGGTGCCGGCGAGTCTCGCGCTGCCCGCCTTCATCAGGACGTGCCAGAACGGGCTCGGGCTGGGCCTCGGTCTGACCTTCTTCGCGACGATAGCGGCCAGGCCTCGGACGCGGGACATAGACATCATCCTCCGACTCAGCCACCACCGCGGGCGGCTCTTCAGCCACCGCCACAGCCACCGACGCTTCGACCATCTCCTGGCCGCCATCCGGGGCACCGAGCTTCTCGAGGATCTTGTCCACGAGCTCGTCCTTCTTCAGTTTCTGGTGTCCCGACAGTCCAATCTCCTTGGACAGGTCGAGCAACTCGGTGCGAGTTTTGCGCCGAAGCTCGGCGCCGGTGAATCGATCCATTGTACACCCCTTCTTGGGTAGCTTGTCTGTTGACCCTCGCGGGCCGGATTTTCTCTGTCCTGCGCTGACCGTTAGTCGGCCAGACGATAACGCTTGAGTTGCCAGAGACTGGCCCCGAACGCAAGCAGCGTCGACGCGGCCAGTATCTGCAGAGGCTTGCTCACTTCGCTGAAGCTCGCTCCCCCCAGAATGGCCTGGCTAAGAGCTGACTGCAGGTAGTAAGTGGGCATCCAACGAGCTGCCTGGAACATTACCTGGCTTACGTCGGCCAGCGCAACCGGCACGAACAAAACCAGATAGAGGCCTGACAAAACCGCATTGGCGGTGGCCTGGCTCTGGACGCTCAAACCGACCAGAGTGCCAAGCCCGGCGAATGCCAGACAGCCCAGTGCGATCAGGGCCAGCTCGGCCAACCAGGAGCGGGTAAACCCATGATTGAGAGCCAGCACCAGGACCGAGGCCAGAGCTGCCAGGAAGAAGCCAGACAGGATCTTTCCCGCCAGCACTTCCCACAGCTCCACTGGAGCCGCAAGTATCGCCGAAAGTGTCTTTTTCTCCTTCTCCTCCACCAGGGTTGAGGCGGTCACCATGAGCGCTCCGAGCGTCGTGAAGACCACCCAGATGGGCAGAAGCGTTTTCCGGGGAGCCCCCGTAAATTCGCGAATCTTGTCCACTCGGATGTCAGCGGGGACCTCCTGGCCAGCCTGCTCGCGCAGAGCGGACCGAATCGCCTCACGTATCACCACAACCTGACCGCGGTAGCTTTCGTCTACCGCGAGATCCAGGCGAGGGAACTGATCCTGTTCGAGGGAGCCATCGAAATCGGCAGGCACCCCCAGCAGGGCTGGAGCCCGACCTCGCTCGACCAGCTGGCGCCCCTGGCTCCAACCGGAAACCTTCTCAATTCTTATCAACTCGGAGGCCTCGAGCACCCTTACCAGGCCGCTAGACCCGGGGTCGTAGACCACCAGGAGAGGCCGACGGATGTCGGCCGCCCCCAGCGACCGCGCCATCAAGACCGACAGCACGACCGGACCGAGCAACATCACCAGAAGAGTCTGGCTGCGAGCAGCATCCTCCAGGTCTTTACCGAACAGGGCGATTATCGCGCGCAGACTGGCCAAAACGGCTCAGGGCGTGGGTTCGCTCGCCTCGTCGGGGGACGGTGCGACCTCCTTTTCGCTCGCCTGGCCGGTACCCGAGGTGACCTCGGTTTCGATCACCTCGACACCCGCCGGATCGAGTATCTCCCGAGCACTCGACTTCTGGTCCTCACTCAGACCCTTCAGGTCGAGTCGCTCATAGCTCATGATCTGGGTCTTGTAATTCTCCCGCACCAAGAACTGAATGCCATCCGAGGAAAGTAGCTTGGCTGCAGCCTTCTCGGCCTGGGCCTTCTTGGGATAGGTGGCCCCATAGGTCAAAATCTTGTCCCCCGGCTTGTATTCAAATTTATGCTTTTGGAGCTTGAGGGTCTTGGCCAGAGGCTCGAGGCTGGTCGGGTCATCTGACTCCAACACCAGTTTGTAGCCTTTGAGAACCCTCTTCTCGCCCTTCTCGCGCTGAATGGGAACCTCACCGAGGCCCGCATCCTCCAGAGCTTTCTTGAGTTTGGTAGCCTGGTCCCGCTTCTCGACCTTGATCAAAAGATCAAACTTCTTGGGCTCGGGTGCTTTGGAAAAGATGCCCTTGGCATAAGCAATCAGGGCTCCGTCCACGACGAGGCCGACAAGGACAAGTGCAATCAGGGCTCTGCGGATGGTAGACACGGCGATCCTCGCTGGAAAGCGCCTTCAGTTTAGGCGATGATACGGGAGCTGTCAATCGGAACCAGCCTGGCTGGTTGACCGCGATTCAACGCCGAAGCGTTAGATCCTCGACGAGGCGGGGTCTTCGACGGTTTCATGGAGTCTCCTTCCGGTCAGTCGGAGGAACACTTCTTCCAGCGTTCCCCCCTGGCGAAGCGCGTCTGGCTGGTCGCAAACAAGCAAACGACCCCGGTCGAGAATTGCCACCCGGGAGCACAGTTCCTGGGCCTCCTCCATGGAATGTGTGGTGAGAAACACGGTCTTGCCTGCGGCACTGAGGTCGCGCACCCTCTCGCGCACCCCCCTTGCGGCCCGCGGGTCGAGGCCTGCGCTGGGCTCGTCTAGAAACAGCAATTCTGGATCGCCCACCAGGGATCGAGCCAGAGACAATCGCTGACGCATTCCTCGGGAGAGACGGGCCACCGGATCTTGTCTGCGCTCCCAAAGGTCGAAAGAGCGCAGAAGATCTTCGCAGCGCTGGCGAGCGACCCCGTGAAGGCGGGCAAAAAAAGCCAGGTTGCTGGCCACGCTGAGGCGATCATAGTGACCCGCGTCTTCAAACGACAGGCCGATGCGGCGTCGGAGCTCGCGCCCCCGCTCAGTTGGATTGAGGCCGAGAACGCTGACGACCCCGGCCGAAGGCTTCAGTTGGCCGGTTAGAATGCGAACAGTGGTGGTCTTGCCAGCCCCGTTGGGGCCGAGGAATCCAAAAACCTCCCCCTGGTCGACCTCGAAGCTGATGTCGAGCAACGCCTCCCGGGCTCCGAAACGACGCGTCAAGCCCTGGGCCGATATAGCTACATGTAGCCCCATTCTTCTTCAAGTCTGCGACGGGCGGCGCGATTCTCGCGCATCGCCTCGTTGATCATCTCGTTGCCTTCCCAGATCACGCTCAAACCCTGATCGATCAGGTGCGCGTCTCCTGACTCGGAGAAGTGGTAGAGCGCTTCCAGGCCTTCTTCGAACTTCTCGACCCCGGTCATACCCAGATTGACTTCCTCATTGCCGTAATCGTAGTAGCCGGTCTCTCGAACGTAGGCCACGATGCCTTCTTTATGCTTCTCAAGGAACTCGAACAGATTCTTGATGAACTCGCCGAACTCGGTGGCCGACCATTGGCCGGTGCGTGCCTTCTCGGCAGCATCTCGAATCTGCTCGAATCGGCCTGTAATGTGGCCCGTGCCGCTGGAGACGGAGGTAGCGTCGATTTTTGGCAAACGGGCGTTACACTGGACGCAGAATCCAGTGCCGGGCTCATTGGCGTGGCCACAACTCAGACAGACGATCATCGGCTAGACAGCTTCGAGCGATTGCCTTTCAACAAGGTCCCCTTCGTCTCCCTCCCCCTCATCCGGTTGCCAGACGCCCTCCCTCCAGGTAGTACACCTGTTCGGCATAGGCCGCCACGGCCGGGTCGTGGGTCACCAATACGACGGTCACCTTCTGGGTATCGTTTATCGACTTGAGCACCTGCATCACCTCCTTGGTCGAGCGGCCATCCAGGTTGCCGGAGGGCTCGTCGGCCAGGATGAGGCGGGGGAGATTGGCCAGGGCCCGAGCGATGGCCACCCGCTGCTGCTGACCTCCAGAGAGGCTGTTCACGGGCTGGTTGGCCCTCTGATCCAGACCCACCGCCTTGAGCAACATGACGGCCCGCTCGTCGCGCTCGCCGCGCCTCAAAGAGGCCAGTTGCATGGGCAAGATCACGTTCTCGAAGACGGTCAGAGTGGGCAACAGGTTGTAATTTTGAAAGACAAAACCGATGTGGCGCAGACGAATGCGCTCGCGGGTTGCCTCGTCGGCGTTGGCCACGTCACGATCCTCCAGAATCACCTGGCCAAAGGTAGGATTGTCCAGGCAGCCGATCAGGTTCAACAAAGTGGTCTTGCCCGAGCCGGAGGGGCCCATCAGCGATACAAAAGCCCCTGAGGGAATGTGCAGGGTCACGTTCTCGAGCACCTTCACCGGACCGGCCGGAGATTCGTAGTACTTGTGGACGGCGTTGATACGAACGTGCATTCAGTCCCAGCGCAACCCATCGACGATCTTCAAACGCCAGACCAGAATCGACGGAATCATCGCCCCCACGAGACCCACGAAACAAGAGAGGAGCAGGGCTTCCCCCACCAGGAGCATGGTTACCTTGGCCAACGGGAAGGTTAGTTTGAACAGCACCAGCACAGCCCGGTCGAGCAGGTAGGAAGCCAGCCATCCGAAGAAGATCCCCAGCATCCCCCCG
Source organism: uncultured Burkholderiales bacterium (assembly GCA_964471395.1). Classification (GTDB taxonomy): domain Bacteria; phylum Vulcanimicrobiota; class Xenobia; order Xenobiales; family QWHO01; genus QWHO01. The sequence continues at coordinate 4,654 of CAYYHB010000134.1, forward strand.
GCCAGGCTCAAAAGGACCGACTCGGCCATGATCATCAGCACAACCAGAGTGCGGCTGGCCCCGATTGCTCGTAGAGTGGCGAACTCGCGCAGGCGCTCATAGGTGGACATCAGCATGGTATTCATCGCGGCGGTGATGGCGATCAAAACCCCGATGGAGGCGATGCAAAACTGCAGCAGCCAGACGTACTTGATGTAGTCGCTTGCCACCCCCATGTACTGGGCCTTGGTTAGGGCGTGAGCGCCGGGAATGCCGAGCTCGTTGATGCGCCGAGCTACCTCCGGGGCCGAATAGGGATCGCGCAGCTTGATCCAGACCTCCTGCACCCCCCTGGCGTTGGTCTCCGCAATGGCCGTTTCCAGCGGCATGTAGACGAAGTAATCCTGAAAACTCCCCAGCCCCGAGCGCACCAAACCGGAGACCACGTATCGATTCTGGCCGTTCTGCAGCGAGGAGCCCTGGGCCAGCCCTTCATTGACGGCCAACCCTTCTCCGAGCATCACCCGCCCGGGCCCCAATGGCTCACCCAGAAAGGTGAGTCCGGGGAAGAAGACACCCATCTGGCCCGGATCCAAAGCGATGACCGGCATGACAGCTGTTCGGCCCGTCCAGGCCTGGCGAATCACCCCACCTGCGGTATCCACCTGCTCGAACTTCCTGATCTCATCGAGCCAGGTGAGTGCGATGGTATCGCTGGAGAGCCCCAGCGTCCCCACCGGGCCCGTCGGCAGGGGCACGGCCGAGTGCGGCAGCACGTACACCTGTACGTCGCGCCCGTCAAGCTCGTTGACCACTCGGCGATACAGTCCCTCGGCCAACGAGAGCAGGGCCACGAACGAGCCAACCGCAAGCAGCACCCCGATCAGCGTAAGCAAGCTACGCTCCTTGTTGCGAATCACATTGCGGAAGGCCAGGCTGACAACGATCACACCGACCTCCGACTGACCCAGGGGCTCCCCGAAAGACAAAAACGCCAGGGCCTATCGGCAGCCTGGCGGATCCCGATGCGCGGGCTGCTGCTGACCGAGGCTGTAACCGTGCTGGCCCCCAGCCAGGCCAGCATGCATACACCGTTGTGCGTAAGATCGATAGCCAGTGCCTGGCACAGGCGCCCCGGTCCGCTGGCAAGCAGCCGAGGCTGGGCGCGTCCCCGCCGAGTGACCATGGCCTCCGTCCCCATTCGCGGCTCCAGGGCTCGCAGAAGCACAGCTCCAGCCCGTCCAGGCGGATGGGCCACCACATTCAGGCAGCAGTGATTGCCATAGACGAAATAGACGTAGGCACGGCCGGGCTCCTCGAACATGGCTCGATTGCGGCGAGTCGGGCCTCGGAAAGCATGCGAGGCGGGATCATCAGTGTCGGTATAAGCTTCAGTTTCAACAAGAGGTCCACCCACACCCTCATACAAAAGCCAGATCCCGACGAGATCGCGGGCCACCTCCACCGTCTCGCGCTCAAAGAAAGAACGGGTTAAGGGACTGAGCGGAGGCTCAGACTCCACGCGAGGCGCCTTCCTTTTGGGTCAGATAGCACCTTAGATCGGCCAGGCTGAGGGAGTTAAGAACATTCTCCGGAGTGGCCCAGGCCCGCCGGGCCACGCCCACTCCCAGAGCCAGATAGTCGAGGTGCTCACAAGCGTGAGCGTCGGCCCCGATGGCCAGCATCGCACCGAGCTCGCGAGCGCGACGAGCCTGGATGTCGCGCAGGTCGAGCCGATTTGGGTAGCCGTTAATCTCCAGGGCGGTACGAGTGCGGGCTGCGGTCTTGTAGATCTCCTCCCAGTCCATGTCGTAGCCCGGCCGGCGTCCGAGCAGACGCCCGCTGGGGTGCCCCAGGATGTCGACATGCGTGTTCTGAATAGCCTTGAGCACCCGAGCGGTCATCTCGTCTTTGCCCATCTGCAGATGGGAATGCACCGAGGCCACCACCACGTCGAGTTGGCAGAGGATCTCGTCGGAGTAATCGAGCTGACCGTCCGGTCGAATGTCCACCTCGGTTCCCCAGAGCAGGGTCACACCCAGATTGAGGGTATTGACCCGATCGATCTCCACCTTCAACTGGCGCAATCGATCTACGTCCAGCCCGTTGGCCACCCCCACCCAGGGCGAATGGTCGGTGATGGCCAGATACTCCAAACCAAACCGCACGGCAGCCCGTGCCATCTCCTCCACCGAGTGCTGCCCGTCCGACCAGGTCGAGTGAGCATGCAAGTTCCCCTTCAAATCCGCCAGGGTCACCAGACAGGGGAGTTGGTGCTTCTCGGCCAGCTCGATCTCGTTGAATCCTTCCCGCAACTCTGGTGGGATCAGGTCAAGCCCGAGCTTGCGGTAGACCTCCTCTTCCGTGCGCGAAGCAAGGTTCTGACCCGATTCATCAAAAAGGCCGTATTCGTTGAGTTTCCACTTGTTCTTCTCGGCCCGCACCCGCAGGCTGACGTTGTGATCCTTCGAGCCAGTAAAATACTGCATGGCCGCCCCGAAGGACTCGGCCGGAACCACTCTCAAGTCGACCTGCAGATTCTTGGAGTAAAGCAGTGAGGATTTGGTCTCGCCCCGAGCCAGGATGCGATCGGGCGAAACCAGCGAGCAGAAGGTTTCCATGATGGGGCCGGAGTCAGCAGCCACGCAGACCAGGTCCAGGTCACCCACGGTTTCCTTGCCACGCCGAGCCGAGCCGGCCACTTCCAGGCGCTCGACCCCGCTTACCTGGCTCAGGGTCTCGAGCAGAGTGGCAACGATGGCCCGGGCTCGCGGCAAGGGCATGCGTTCCTCGCCCTGACTTGCTCGCAGACGCTTGAGCCCCTCGGCTAGATTGGCCTCGGTCTTGGCCCCGAAGCCCTTCAGGTCGCGCAGGGCCCCCTCCTGAATGGCACGCTCGAGGTCTGCCAGGCTGCCCACTCCGAGCTCATGATAGAGCACGGCTGCCTTCTTGGGGCCCAGGCCAGGAACGGTGATGAGCTCCAGAATCTGGCCCGGGAACTCGGCCCGCAACTCCTCGTGCAAAGTCATTTTGCCGCTTTGCAGCATTTCGATGATCTTCTCGGCAATGGCCTTGCCGATTCCGGGGATCTCGGTCAGAGCTCCGTCCTCGGCCAGGTTCGCCAGCGGACGGTCCAAACTCTGGATGGTGCGAGCTGCTCGCTGGTAGGCTTTGATCTTGAAGGGATTCTCCCCCTTGAGCTCGAGGAAGTCGGCGATCTCTTCGAATGTCCGGGCCACCGCCTGATTGTCGACCATAGAGGGGGGAAGTTCGCAGACGAGGAGGGGGATCCTTTACACGCCCGTCAGCAGGCCACCTGGTTGCGCCCGTTCCTCTTGGCCTTATAGAGGGCTTTGTCGGCCGCCTTCACCACTCGATCGGGGGTGGGCAGCTTGTCGTTCTTCTGAGCTACCCCGATGCTGATCGTTACACTGACCTTCTGGCCCGAGCTTCGGCGGGGCTTGAGATTGCGAGGTTTCTGCTTGGGCCGGTCGGCCCCCCGCAAGACCATGGGGGTGCCCTCGATCATCTGACGAAGATTCTCGAGCGGCTCCCAGGCTTCATCCAGGGTCCGGCCTGGAAAGACCATGGTGAATTCCTCGCCCCCGTAACGAAAAGCGCGAGCCCCACCGGGAGCCCGGCGCATCCGTGAGGCGACCAGGCGCAGCACCTGGTCACCAACGTCGTGACCGTAGCGGTCGTTGAAAGACTTGAAATGGTCCACGTCCAGCATGGCGATGGCATAGGTGCCGCGCAGGCGCGAGAGCTCCTCCTGGAGGGCCCGACGGCCGGGCAACTCGGTCAGCTCGTCGAGGTAAGCCAATCGATAACTGTGCTGCACCAGGGCCAGCAAAACCGACAGCGCGGTGGCGGCAATCAAGAGCTCGGGATTGCCCGGCGCTTGCAGGGCCAGCAGGGCACCTGTCGCCACGACCAGCTGAGAAGCTTCCAGCGCCCCACCGGTGCGAATCGCCGTCCAGAGCAGGCTGCCGAGCGCCAGGATGGCCAGCGCCAGGGGCATGGGCTCGAGCACCAGGGCTTCCCAGCGTCGCAAGATTCCGTCCTGGAGGGGACCCGAGAGCCAGTGAAGGGTGATGGCCTGGAGGGCCAGGGCCAGCACCCAGGTTAGCTCAGCCTGATACCACAGGGTCAACAGAAAGAGGTTGAGCGGCACCAGCACGGCCAGCAGCGACTGTGGCAGACCGCAGCGAGGAAGCACAGCCAGACTGACCAGCAATGACAGAGCCAGACCCGGACGGTGAAAGCGCAGGGCCAGCAAGCCCGCGCAGGCGACCAGCACCCACGGGGCGCGCTCAAGCCACCCCGGTCGGGCTGGAAGCAGCTGGCCGAGCCAGGGAGAGATGGCCAGCGCAAGCAGCAGAGGGGCCGCCGCCAGGCTCAGGGCGCGAAGAAACTTCTGTAGTCTCGGGCGCATGCTTGACAGGGATTCAACGCACCGGGCTGCGCAACCTTCGTAGAAACAAAGCAGCCGACCAGCAGGTCGGCTGCTTTGGAGCGACTCGATAGAGCTACATTAGCGGCCGGCAGCCGGATTCTTATCGCGCATATGGTAGGGGTCGATCTTCAGGGTGACCGAGGAACCATCCGAGAAAACGGTGTAATTGGGCCACGCAACCACGTCCACAAAGACTCGCACCGAACCGCCGAGAGGGCGAACGCGCACGTTGGCAACCAGGCCCTCGTCCACCGAGAGCTTGGACATCGGCTCTTTGCCGGCCACCAGATGAGCCGGCGAGACATCCAGCACGATGTTGCGATAGTCGTCAGCGCCAGGGGGACGATGGTGCACCCGATAGGTGATGGGGCCGTTGGCCTGTACCTTGACGTAGACGTGCTTGGCGCCCTTGGCCACGGTTACGTTGGTCACGGCCGCAGCGTGCGCGACCCGAAGGCCGACCAAGCTCGCCAGCCCGACTGCCAGAAGCAGGGTCAGGAATGCCCGGCTCCGGCCTTGAAAGATTCGCGTCATGAACTTCTCCTTTCGTTTCCGGCGACATTGGGATGGCCTTCAAGCTTCTCCCAAAACACCGTGGCATTCGCAGGCCTTTCGAGCGATTCCTCCAGAGGATGGGAGGGTCACAAAGTGGAACTCCGGAGCCGAATCTTGCCACCTGTAGCGCAAGAAAATCTTTCCAATTCGGGGGAGGCCCCTCAGCATGCAGCGAGAAGCCGAGGTTTTGCGGGCACTGCTCGACGTGAGCCGCATCATCGCTTCCAACTATCCCATGCCGGACGTGATCAAGCGCATTACCACCAAATTGCGCGGCATTCTCAAGGCTGACGAGTGCTCCATCATGATCCTCGACGAAAGCCAGCAGCATCTGGCCTTCGTCGAGTCCTCCGGATTGACGCGCTGGGAGCTCGACAACATTCGCTTCCGAGTGGGAGAAGGGGTGGCCGGCTGGGTTGCCAAGCACAAGAAGCCGGTGGTCATCCCTCGCTTGAGTGAGGATATCCGGTTCATGCCGGTCAAAGAGCAGAAACGTCCGATGATCAGCATGATCTGCGTGCCGCTGATCATCAAGCAACGCCTGATCGGGGTCGTGACCCTGACCACCCGCCACGAGGACCACATCTTCTCGCAGGAGGACCTCGAGTTGACCGTGCTTCTCTCGGCGCACGTCTCTTTGATGCTCGAGAACAATCGACTTTACGAGATCTCGGTGCTGGACGGGCTGACCAATCTCTACAATCGGCGCTACATGGAGCAGCGGCTCGACAAGGAGCTGTCCTATGCCCGGCGCTTCCACCATCCCCTCAGTTTCTTCATGGTCGATATCGACTGGTTCAAGAAGCTCAACGATACCTACGGCCACCAGGCCGGCGACGCGGTGCTGCGCATCGTCAGCGAGCTCTTCACGAAAGCTCTTCGCGAGTATGACATCGTGGCGCGCTACGGGGGCGAGGAGTTTGCCGTGATTCTGCCTTCGACGCCACGCTCCAAGGCGGCCAGCATCGCCGAGCGGCTACGCGCCTCGGTGGCCGAGGAGGATGTCTCCCACCAGCATCAGTTGATCCCCGTGTCGGTCAGCGTTGGGGTGGCCACCTACCCCGAGGATGGCCAGACCAGCGAGTCCCTCATCGCCAAAGCCGATCGGGCCCTGTACCGGGCCAAGCGCAGCGGTCGCAACCGGGTGGTGCTGGCAGATGACGATTAAACAAGATCGGCCACCACCCGCACGCCATTGAGCTGCAGGTGATAGAGGAAGACCAGGTGGAGCAACTCTGCGTCGTGAGGCATCGCACCCAGAGTGCGGGCGAGGTCGACCGGCAGGTCGTAAGTCTGCACGGCACTGGCCGGCACCACCACCTCCCAGGGAAGGTGCTTGACGTTGGCCCACAGGCGCAGCTCGAGAGCCAGCAGGTAAAGACAGAGGTCGCTGCAGTCACCCATGGCGATTACCCGGGTGCGATGGCGCGACGTCAGGTGCTCATGGAGCCCTGTGCCGTGGTGAGAGCTCAGGGAGCGCTTGGGAAAGTGCTTGAAGTGCCCGGCAAAGGGAAGGCTGGATAACTCGGGAACGGTCTCCGCCTGCGAGCTGCCCTCAAGACAATGAGGCGGGAAGGCGGCAAACTCCGGGCTATCGGGGGGGTGGCTGTCTTGAGGAAAGAGAAAGTCACATACTCCCAGCTCGTATGCGCGAGACAGGATGCGGGCCACCGCCGGCACGACGGCCTGGATGCGCGGACTGGCCAGGGGGCCCTCGGAGCAGAAGCCCCGAACCATGTCAACCGTAATGCAAGCTACGTGCTTGGGGCCGCCGGCCTCCCCCACCAGGTCGCTCATTTCCAGGACGGGCCAGCTTGCCTGCAATTCGGTGAGGTAGGTGAGAAAGGGGGTGAAACGCTGGATAACTTCCGCCATGCCCGCCAACGATTTTTTCTTGCTTTCAAAATCCCTGCGACGGCAAGAAGACCCGGCCTTACGGCCGGGTCCCCAGCAACCTGAGTCACTCCGGAGGATTTACTGACCCGAAGCCACTGCTTCCGGCAAAGAGTAGTCGGCCAGCGTCTCCTCGGCGATGACGCGTGAGGCGCAACGTGGAACCGAGCGGCCTCCAGAGGTTACGCAGCGGGTCACAACTTGACGGAAGGCGCCCTGACCTCTGCGCCAAACCGTGAGCTTCTCTGTAATCGTCCATCCTTTGCAGACAGGGCACAGGTCCTTGCTGCGAAGGTGGTCCATTTCACCAGGAAGAACCTCGCCCAGTCGCCAGGTCGGGTTGGGCCGAACCCGAAGACTGGAGGGAATGGTGATGTAGTTGGGGTTGATGGGACTCAATGGATCACCCCCGGTGACCTCAGGTCGGGGTGACCGATCTGAGCGAACCGGACGTGATGGCTGCGTGCTAATTTCAGCACCTCCGTGGTCTTGATGCCAGTCCACGAATCGTGAACGGGCCTCCCCAATCAGATAAGACGCAGAAGGGTGGCAAAAAGTTTCCCATGGGCGAGAACTTTTTCTTGGATGGCTTGAAGCTTCACGTTGAGCGCTCCGGTCCGCCCGACGGACATCCGGTGCTTATGTTGCATGGAAACGGGGCTTCGTGGAACGCCTGGGCCCTCAATATCAACCATCTGGGGCCCGAGTGGCTGGCCATGGCGCCCGACCTGCCGGGCTTCGGCGTCAGCGACGAGCCCGACCGCTTCTACTCCATTCCCGATTTTGCCCGACTGCTCTGGAAACTGGTAGAAGGAAAGCGCCCGGTGCTGGTGGGCAACTCACTGGGCTCGTTGATCGCGCTCGAGATGGCCGCCCAGAAAGAAGCGGCCGGGCTGATGCTGGTGGCGGCTCCGGCTTGCGTTCCGGACGAGATGGATCCCCGCCTGGCCCGCCTCATCACCTGGTTCGACCAGGCCGGAGTTCCCCAGATTCCCAACTTGGACGAGTTGGGGCGGGTCACAGTAAACGCTGATGAGCGCATCCTGGCTCTGGCCAACGCCAACATGGCCCGAGCGCGCGGCTTCTTGCCGGCCCTCCCGGCCATTTGGAACTATCGCTGGGAGAAGCGAGCCAGCCAGATTCGCTGCCCGGTGTGCCTGATCTGGGGTGAGCAAGACGGGCTTGTCTCGCGAAGCCACCTCGAGCGCTGGCAAAAGGCGATCCCTCAGGCTCAGACGGTGACCCTGGCCCGAGCGGCCCATGGACCCCAGTTCGATGACCCGGTGGGGTTCAACCAGGCCCTGCTTGGTTTCCTCAGCGAGGTGCGCCTTGCAGGTCGCGCAGGTGGTTGACGAGATCCCAGATATCCCGGGCCGTCATCTTGGTCACGAAAGGTGGCATGGCGTTCTTGCCCAGCGCGATGTAGAGGTAGAGATAGCCGTCGGTGAACTGGGGCTGGGAGTAGATCTGGCCGTTGCCGATGGCAGGCGGAGGAACCTGGGTCAACTCTCCCACCGGGCCCGGGCTCGTTCCGTTTGCCCCGTGACAGAATGCGCAGTTGTTCTGGTATAAAACCTTGCCCCGCTCGCCGGACTCGGGAGAGCGGGGAACCGGCCCGGTCCTGGTGCCCATGAGCTCATTGAGCTCGACGCGATAGCGACGGTCCACGACATCCTCAGAATCCTTGCCGGCGGTCAGGAACTCCGGCTTGCCCAGCGATGCGCTGCTCATGACCAGCGCCTTGATCTGCAGCCAGGCCGGCATCTGGGTCCGAAAATCGGACAACTTCTGGGCGTAGTCGGCAGCAGTGGGATCCAGTCCACGTAGAGCCATCAGAGCGTCCGTCATCGTGTTGCGCGGGTCACCCGGGGTCAGGTTCTGGAAAACGGCCGGCGCCAGCGCCGCATCTCCCACCGGCATCACCAGACTCAAATCGGCTGGTGCCACTTCACCGAGCTCGGCGTTGGGATTGGTGTAAGGCTTGAGGGTCTCACCCGGCTTGTTGACCACCTGCGCACGCATGTTGTAGGGCCAGGTGCCGCAACCGGTGCTGACGAGACCTAGACCGACAAGCAACAGGTAGGTGACCACCGAGCGTGCCCCTCGGTTCTGAAGAAGGGTATGAGCCCGGTCGGCAGACTGACCATCCACCACCAGCACCACGTGGCCGTGGGCCACCGGCAGGTCTTCTTCGAGGGGCGGAACCAGCTTGCGAAAGTGGCGCGTTTCCCAGAAGAACATGAAGGTGGTCGTCAAGATGGCCGTGATCATGCCCATCTCGTACATCAAGAGCGCATTGATCGGGACCGCCACGATAGGGTGGCCGTCGCTGCGCAAATTCCAGTCGAGCTGGGTGTAAGCGATGAAAGAGAAACCGAGGATGATGGCGGTGCCCCACATGATGCGCACCACGGTGCGCATATGGAAGCTCCGCTCGCGATGCGGCGGAATGGGCGCCTCGGGCAGCGGATAAGGCGAGCGAATCTCGATATCCTCGGGGTCGAGGTTCTCGTCGATCAGCAGGCGGTGGGCCGCCAGGGCATCTTCACAGTGTT
>CAYYHB010000135.1:0-10901 GCA_964471395.1 uncultured Burkholderiales bacterium
TCGGGGGACAGGAACCGGTCCGGGGCCTGAGGCTCCCGCATCATCTTCACTTTTCGCTGGCTGAGAGGGTTCCTGTCGGTGAGTCCGTCCCTGACTGCTTTCCCGAAGAGGCTCTTCAAGTAGGCAAGCCTCCTGTTGACCGTGGCGGGGGCGAGCTCGGCCAGCCAGACAGCCTTCTGGCGCTCGATGTCCCCCGGCTGGAGCTGGTCTATCTCGACTTGGCCGAGAGCTGCCACCCAGTGGCCGGCGATGCGCTCATCCCACTGCCAGGACTTCTTGTTCGTGCGGGTTTCGGCGGCATACTTCTTCACCAATTCGGCCAGGGTGAGGCTCTTCTCACGCTTGTTCAGCTCCGGGAGTTTCTTGCCCTGGAGAGCTTCGGTCCGGCGCTTGTTGAGGAGCTGCCTGGCCTGAGTGATGGTTACGCCGGCCTTCTCCCGATGCCGGTTCCCTTGGGCATCCTTCCACTGGATGAAGAAGAAGTCGCCCTTCTTGGCGATTCCTCGCTCCTTCTTCTTTTCTGCGCCTGGTGCTTCGTCGAGAATGCCTTCGCGGCGCCTTCGGGCCCGGCAAGGGTTACAGGCACAGTCGGGCTTGTGGCTCTGAAGTGAAGGTGGCATCGGTCAACCTCCTGAGCGTTCGAGTCTGGGAAGTGCCACTTCTAGTGCCACTAACTTTTTACCTTCTCGGCAATCATAGGCTGTGAAATAACTCTAGCGCGATACACCCAGGACTTAAAATCCCGGGCCGCAAGGCGTGCGGGTTCGAGTCCCGCCTCCCGCACCACTTCTTAGACAGGCGATGACGTTTCGATCGGAGCAGCCTCTCCTCTCCGTGTGCGCACGGACGCGAGCCTACAATGGCGCCGGGTATGCCCCGGGCGGCGCCGTAGAGCTCTCGTGCCGACAAGTCCGTGCGTTTTGATTCTGAACAGGTTAAGGCGCGGGACTGTAGAAACCGCCGCTTCTATGCTGAGATTGTTCCTTGCCCTCCTGCTGTGCCTGGCCAGCCCCCTTCTCGCCCAGGATTCGCCCGACCCCTGGCCCAAGACCGCTCAGGTGGCCGGGACCACCTTCACCATGTACCAGCCTCAGCTGGAGAAATGGGACGGGGCCACCTTCGTTGGCCACGCGGCCGTGGCGGTGCAGCCCTCGGGAGCCGAGCAACCCACCTACGGTGCCATGAACTTGAGGGCCAGCACCCAGGTGAATCGCGTTACCCGCACCGTGCACTTCGACGACCTGACCATTACCCGGGTCAACTTCCCCTCCGCTCCGGACCAGGCGACAACCTACCAGCAGGCTCTTCAGGGGTTGTTGCAGAGCAAGGAGGCGGTGCTGCCCCTGGACCGTCTAGAGTCCGAGCTGGCCATCCAGAACGCGCAGACTCAGGCTCGCGCGGTGCCGGTACAGAACCCCGTGCCAGCCATCGTGTTCGCCACCCAGCCAACGGTGCTGGTGACGGTACAGGGTCAGCCCACCTGGGGCCGGGTGACCGCTACCACCCTGCAGCGTCTCATCAATACCCGGGCCCTGGTGCTCAAGGATTCTTCCGGGACCGTCTACGTTCACATACTGGATGGCTTCTTGCAGGCCCCGGGACTGTCCGGTCCCTGGACGGTCTCCACCCAGCCTCCCGCCGAGGCTGCGCCGACTGCCCAGAAACTGGCAGCCAGCGGTGTCGTCGACCTGCTGCAGGCGCCTGCTGATTCTACGAATGCCCCGACCCTGTCCAGCCATCCTCCCCAGGTGTTGGTGGCCACCAGCCCGACCGAGTTGATCGTGACCCAGGGCCCAGCGCAGTGGCAGCCTCTGGACGGCACTAACCTTCTCTTCGTCTCCAACTCCACCGGCAACGTTTTCAAGTGCCTCACCGATCAACAGACCTATGTGCTGGTCACGGGACGCTGGTTCCGTGGCCCCGGCCTGGCAGGGCCCTGGCAGTATCTCGATGCCACTCTGCTACCGGCGGATTTTGAAGGCATTCCCGACGACAGTCCCAAGGAGAACGTCAAGGCTTGCATTCCCGGTACGGTCCAGGCCCAGGAGGCTTTGATCGCCAACCAGATCCCCCACACCGCCACCGTAACGCCGGCTCAGACGAGCTTTATTCCCCAGTTTGACGGGACACCGACGGTAGTGCCCGTTCAGGGCACCTCGCTGAGCTACGTGGCCAACAGCCCAACGCCGATCCTGGTCCTCCAGACAGGACAGGTCTATGCCTGCTCCAACGGCGTCTGGTTCCAGGCTGCCACAGTGAACGGTCCGTACACGGTCGCCCGCTCGGTGCCGGCGGTGATCTACACGATCCCCACCAGCTCCCCGCTGCACTACGTGACCTACGTAAAGGTCTATGACGCCGATACGGGCCAGGTCGTCGTGGGCTATACTCCGGGCTACATGGGCTCGGCCGTGGACAGCGACGGCGTGGTGGTCTACGGCACCGGCTACGACTACGATCCTTATGTGACCGGCCAGGTCTGGTATCCCGTGCCCGCCACCTACGGCTACGCCGCCAACATGGCCTGGGCACCGGGAACCGGTTGGGCCTTTGCTATGGGCATGGGCTGGGGCATCGCGGCGGCCAACTGGTATGACTGGGGCTGGGGCACCATGCCCTACTGGGGCCCTTGGGGTTACCACTACTGGGACCACGGCGTTTACGTGGGGGCACGCGGAGCGGCCTACTGGGGCCCCGGTGGCTGGGCATCCACCACCGGTAACGTCTATTCGCGCTGGGGGAATACCGGCGTGGTGACTCGTGAGTCTGCCGGCTACAACGCCTGGACTGGAAATCAGTGGAACACTCACGTAGGAGCATCCTACAATTCCACGACTGGCCGTATCTCGGCCGGCCACAGCGGCACCGTGCAAAACGTTTACAGCGGCGACTGGGCCAGTGGTGCCCGGGGGGCAACCTACAACCCCAACAGCGGACGGGTGACTACCGCCGGAGCGGCCACGGGATCGCGGGGTAATACCATCGCCGGAGGCACGACCTACAATCCGCGCACCGGGTCGGGAACCGGAGTGGTGGATGTGAACAACAACGTCTACGCTGACCACAATGGCAACGTTTATCGCAATACCGACAACGGCTGGGAGCACTACAACAACGGCAGTTGGAACGACGTCAATCGCCCCGACCTGAACGCTAAGGCTCAGGCCCGCGGTTGGGGAGAGCAGCGCACCGGCTCGTTCGGGAACATCGGCGGTTATGGCGACCGTTCCGGCTTCGGACGGAGCTCGGGCTTCTCGGGTCGAGCCGGCGGATTTGGTGGCTTCGGGGGCTTTGGACGCGGAGGAGGTCGGCGTTGACATGCCGGTCTCTGTGTTAACACCAGGCGCATCGCCCGTGCCACAACTTTGAAAGCGTGTCTGCGCACGTTTTGTGGCACGGTCCAGGCGACGTAGCTAGCCTCCGAAGTCTTCCTGGTCCATGATGTTGAGCTCGGCCTCGAAGCGCTCTCGTTTGGCCTGTCGCTCGGCCTGGACAGGCTCGGACTCAACGTGACTGATATGAAAGCCAGGAGGAAGAGCATCAATGAGGGCCCGCACATACTCCAGCGATTCAGCCGGGGCTACCTCCTTGACGCGGGTCAACAGCTCGCCGCGCTCGTCGGTTTCGTAGTGGACAAAGCCGAGCGAGCGGAGGTCGGCCTCCGTGAGGCCCCCTGGGAACTGGCCCTCAAGCCGGACTTGACCGGCTTGTACCAGCACCCGGGCCACCTCCTGGTTGTTGGAGTCGCTGATGGACACCACCATGGCCTTCATCGGGCGGCCCCCAGGTGGAGGGGGTGCTCGTCGAAGGCACTGGCTTCTCGGGCCAGCTCGACCAGGGCATTGCTGCGCTGGAAAAATGCGCACAGCGCTCCCAGGTGGAAGGCGTCCAGGCGGGGCAGGCCGATGCTCAAAAAGCCTTCACCAGCCTGGCTGGTGATCGCCTGAGCGCGCAACCGGGGGAAGAGTTCGGCCAGCTTCTGTCCCGCCAGAGCGGTCGTAGCGGGCCAACCGGGTACCTCGGGCACTGTGCCTTCACTCTTCACAACCTCAAGGGTGAGTATGGTGTTCAACGTCTTGTCGCGATTGTGGCGTTGCCAGGGCTCGACTAACCAGCGTTCCGAGTTGAGCCCGGCCCGGGTGGGCAGCAAGGCTCCGCCGGACAACAGGTAGCGCCACAGGTCGGCCAGCCCCTGCCAGCGCGGGCCTTCAGTCCACAAGACCTCTACCGTGCGTCCAGCCTCGATGGCAGCCAGGCGAGCCGCCGCATATGCCAGGGCGGGGTTCTCCTCAAGCAACTTGGATTCCATACCTCGAATCTGGGAGCGGGCCCCCTCCGCGAGTTGGAGAACGTCGAAGCCGCAGGCTGCCAGGGGCATCAGGCCGGCAGCTGTGAACATCGCCGAGCGCCCGCTGAGCCCGGGCACCACCGGCAACAATCGATAACCTTCTTGCCCGGCCAATTGAATCAATTCGCTGCAATCGCCGTCGGCCGCAACCACGATGCGGCGCTGGGCTTCTGCTGGACCATGCCGATGGCGCACTAAATCGCGTACCACAGCGGTGGCAGCCGCCGTTTCGGCCGAGAGTGGACCTTGCCCGGCCACCACCAGGCCGAGGCGCCGCTCGGCTACCAGGGCCAGTTCACCCAGTGCGTTGGGGTCGAGACTGTCTCCGGCGAAGATCACCTCAAAGCCGTCGTCCAGGGGCGAGCGCAGAGTCTCGAGTAGCCCCCGCGCGGTGAGCGAGGTTCCACCGGTGGCCACGAAGAACAGCACGTCGCTGTTGGCCCGCAACTCACTGGAAACGCTCTTGATCTGCTCGACCTCGGCGTCTCGTAGGGAGAAAGGGGCATTGAGGCGCAGGGCCATCGGACGGCTCGATTTGAGAATCTCGTCGAGCTTCTCCGGGATCCCCGTCAGGGCGGGGGTTGACGAGAGCCAGCCTTCAGGCAGATGCTCGGTGGAAAGGGTGATGAGCGAGCGTCGCTTGGGTGTGGCCATGGCTTGAAGTCAGTTCCACCTGTCCCGGCCCACGCCCTGCGGTCGAGCAGGATTTTCCGATTCAAAAGCCGCGGCCTGGAATACCCATCACAGAAGGGGTCGCGTCACTGGGGTCGTTCTGAAGCTTGGCTCGACGGGGGCGGGCAGATAGAGTGCTGGTGCTCTGAGCCTTGCGGTCGAAGATCTCGTTTACCTTCCCGCTGTCGATGAGTTGCAGGAAGATTCTCACCGCGTCGGGGTCAAACTGCACTCCGGAGTTCTTGCGCAGCTCGTCGACGGCCTGCTCGATGGGCATGCCCTTGCGGTAGGGGCGGTCGCTGGTCATGGCGTCGAAGGAGTCGGCCACGCACAGAATGCGCCCTTGCAGGGGGATCTGCTCGCCTTTGAGTCGATGCGGATAGCCCCCGCCGGTCCACTGCTCGTGATGGTGCAAAATGCCCGGGAACACCTTGTGAAAGGCTCTGACCGGCTGCATGATCTCCACCCCATACTCGGGATGACGCTTCATCTCGGCGAACTCCTCATCGGTGAGCCGGCCGGGCTTGTTCAGAATATGGTCGCGGATGCGGATTTTGCCGATGTCATGCAGCAGTCCGGCGTAACGGATATTCTCGACATCGTCAGGGGAGAGGCCCATCCCCTCGGCGATCAGCACCGAGTACTCTGTGACCCGCTCGGAATGGCCACGCGTGTAAGGATCGCGCGCGTCGATGGAGTTTGCCAGAGCCTTGATTGAGTTGACAAACAGATTCTGGAGCTCGTCGTGCAACTCGGCGTTCGAGATGGACACGGCCGCCACCGCCGCCAGGCGACTGGCCAGCGCCAGGTCTTCCGTGTTGAAGTCGCTGCCATCCTTCTTGCCCCGCACGTTGAGCACGCCCACCACCTTGTCCTGAGTGATCAGAGGCACGCACAGAGCAGAGGCCAGATCGGGTGAGGAGGTCAGATCGTCGTGGTCATGTCTGCCGTGGGGGAGGAGGGCGGGCTTGCGCTCGAGAGCCACCCGGCCGGCAATGCGCTCGCCGAGCTTGACCCGAGTTCGCTTGATCACGTCGTCGGGTAATCCGTGAGCGATGCGGATAGAAAGCTCCTGGGTCTGATCGTCGAGCAGCATGACCGAGGCGGCCTTGGCCTCGAGCAACTCGGTGGCGTGGAAGAGCACCTGGGGTAGAATCTTCTCGAGCTCGAGGCTGGAGTTCAGGGCGTTACCAACCTCATGCAGAGCTTTGAGCTCGTTGACCTGGCGCTTAACCTGCTCATAGAGCTGGGCGTTGTCGATGGCCGAGGCGGCATGGCTGGCCAGGATGGTCAACACCTTCAAGTCTTGCTCGGAGAAGTCCCCTCCGCCTCGACGCCCGCTCAGGTTGAGCACGCCGATGCAGCGGTCTTTGACGATCAGGGGCACACACATGGCCGACTCGATTTCGTTGGAGGGTCGTTCGAATCGAGTCTCGTCGTCACGGATGCCCTTCTTGAGCAGGCGGGGCCGGCCTTCCTGGGCGACCCAACCGCTGATGCCCTCCCCCAGGTTGACCCGGGTGGTGGTCACGATCTGCTCGTCCAGGCCCTGAGCGACCAGCATCTTCAGTTCGGAGCGTACTTCGTCGAGCAGCATCAGGCTGCCGTTCTCTGCCTCGAGTAGCGAGATGGCATGGTCCAGGACTTTGCGCAGCACCTCTTCGAGTTGCAGCGTGGAGCTGATGGCGGTGCCCACCTCGTAGAGGGCTGCCAGAGTGGAAAGACTGCGGCTCTGCCGCTGCTGGTCCTGGAAGATTTGGGCCGTGAGCTCGGCCAACGAGATGATCATGTCCCGCCCGCGGGCCACATCCAGGGGCACGGGAGCGGGGTGCTTGAGCAGCGCCTCTTTGAACTCGGGCTCGCTCATGTTAAGCAGGTGGCACAACTCCTCGCGTTGGCTGGCCGAGGGGGGCACCTCCCAGACCGGGCCACCCATCACGTAGGCCAGAACGCGGCCTTCGAAGACCACCGGCTGGATCAGGAACTGCAACCTGCCGGGCCCTTCGGCGACTCGAAAAACTCCGTTGCTGCTGACAATCATCTGCTTGAAGATGTGTCGTGCTTCCAGCAGTCGAGGGTGGATGAGGTCGCCGGGGTGGCTGTAGTGCGCCACCAGCGCTGCTGTCGGAGAACAGACGGTTAGTGACAGCCCGGTTGCCAGGCTGAGCGTCTGTTGAAATTTTTCCAGGGGTTTTAAGTTGAGGTTCAGATCCAAGCTTTCAATCCCCTGGGTCGCCTCAGCGCCCACTGTCATTCGTCCGTCCCTTCCGGGCGCGGATCGACACAACCGCCATGATCCGCACTCAGTCTAGCACGCCCCCCGCAAGACGAGCAATAAGACAAATGTGTCCCGGAGTGGTCGAACCGGGGGGAGATCTTTGGCCTTGATCTCCCACTATTGTGATTCCTGGGGCGCGGAAGGGTTCCTGCAAAGCCTTGGCCAAAGGAGTGGCCGATGGGCTTCAATACCTCCGGCGACATCGTTTTAGAGCTGCTACGAAAGGTCCCCCTGTTTGCAGGTCTGGAAGAGGACGATCTGCGGCATCTGGTGCGAATTTGCCACCGGAAACGCCATCCTCGCGCAACAGTGATCTTCCAGCAGGGAGATCCGGGCGACGAGTTTCTGATTCTGATCGAGGGTAGCGTCAAGGTCGAGTTAATGAACTCGGAAGGCAAGGAGCTCACCCTGACGATCCTGCAGCCTTTTCAGTTCCTGGGCGAACTGGCATTGCTCGACGACGTGCCCCGCTCGGCGACCGTTGTGGCGCTCGAGAACACGACCTTTCTGGTGATCAGTAAAGTGGACTTCTATCGCATGCTGGAGACCTATCCCGGGATCAGCGTTCCCATCTTGAAGCACCTGACCCGGCGTCTGCGCATCCTCACCGATGACATCGCCAGCCTGGCTTTCATGGACGCCTATACGCGGGTGGCCCGCAAACTGCTCTCCCTGGCCGAGGATATGGGCCAGAAGACCACCGAGGGACACCTGGTAATCGAGCAGCCGCTCACGCATCAAGAGTTTGCCAATCTGGTCGGAACCACCCGTGAGACCGCCACCAAGATTCTCAACGAGATGAAGGAGCATGCTCTCATCTCGATCGCTCGCCACAAGATCTCTATCCTCGACCCGCGCGAGCTGGCTGTGCGAGCCAACTTTCCTTCGTTCAGTTAGCCAGGGCGGATACTACCGGACAGGGGAGGCATCCAAGAGCATCCCCCGAGTCGACTGCGGCTCCCAGGCAATCGCTGCAAAGCTCGACTCGGCGCCGGGGAGCCCCGTTTCAGCGGGGACGGTGCCAGCCGATCTTGACTCAATCCCCGGTATTTGGTAGTATATTACCACAACTGAAACCGACACAAGGTACCCTGGCTCAGGTTCACAGAAACCATGGGCTAGGGTATTGACGTGTTCTGGGGCATTTGGTAGAATGCCTCTTACGCCTGGAAAAGCGCACCCGAACTGATGCGAGGGGGTCTCAGGGTTGGCATGTCCTCTGAAGATGAGGTTGTGCCAGGTAGTTTGGGGAGCGAAAGCAGGCGTAAGTGGATCTAGAAAGTTTTGACCAGGAATCGTCGCGACAGTCACTAGGTTGGTTTGAGAAGCGAGGCGGGCCCGCGAGGTTGACGCCTGGCTTTTTGTTATTTTTGCCAGAATAAACGGAGGAAGCCCACTCCATGTCCACTCTCCGCCTGCAAAATCCGGAGAACGGCCGGGTGTCGTTCCAGAGTATCCAGAACGTGCTGGATCTCCCTAATCTGATCGAGCTGCAGCGGACCTCGTACGAGCTGTTCCTCAAAGAGGGGATCAAGGAAACGTTCGAGGACATCTCGCCTATCGAAGACTTCACCGGGAACCTCATTTTAGAGTTCCTGGACAACTCGCTGGACGCACCGACGTACTCCACCGATGAGTGCCGCGACCGCGATGCCACCTATGCTCGTCCGCTAAAGGTGCGAGTCCGGCTGATCACCAAGGAAGGCGGCGAGATCAAGGAGGTCAAGGAGCAGGAGATCTTCATGGGTGACTTCCCGGCCATGACCGAGAAGGGCACCTTCGTGATCAACGGCGCCGAGCGGGTGATCGTCAGCCAGCTGGTACGCTCGCCGGGCATCTACTACACCGATTCGCTCGACGTCACCGACAAGCGGACCTTCGGGGCGACCGTGATCCCGAACCGGGGTGCCTGGCTCGAGTTCCAGACCGACGCCAACAATATCATCTTCGTCAGCATCGACAAGGCCCGTAAGGTTCCGGCCACGGTCCTCATTCGTGCCCTGGGCTATTCCACCGATGACGAGATCCGTCAGTTGTTCGACTACGAGCCTCTGCTCGAGCCGACCCTGACCAAGGACCAATTCGCCACCACCGAGGAAGCCCTCGTTGAGATCTACCGCAAGCAGCGTCCTGGCGACCCACCCACGGTGGAGAGCGCCCAGTCGCTGTTACAGAACCTGTTTTTCACCTCCAAGCGCTACAACCTTGCCAAGGTTGGTCGATACAAGCTGTCTCGCAAGCTGGGTCTCAAGATTCAGAGCCCCGAGACGGGCGCCTTTCACAAACCCGGCGTGATCGATGATCCAGACACCGGCAAGACGCTCGAGTATCCCCAGACCCTCACCAAGGAAGATGTCATTTCGGCGGTTCGCTACATGCTCGCGCTCATGAAGCGTGAGGTGCTCGAGAATCCTCCCCCCGAGGGCGTCGAGGAAGGCGGTCTCGAGGTCTATCTTTATCGCGGCCTGTGGTGGCTGCGGGCTCGCAGCGAGGACCGTTTCGACGTGATTGTGCGAGTGGATGACATTGACCACCTGGGCAATCGCCGCGTGCGCGCAGTGGGCGAGTTGTTGCAAAACCAGTTCCGGGTCGGTCTGCTGCGTCTCGAGCGCGTGGTGCGCGAGCGCATGACTGTGCAAGACCTCGAGACGGTGACCCCTCAGGCGCTGATCAACATTCGCCCGGTGGTGGCGGCCATCAAGGAGTTCTTCGGCTCTTCGCAGCTGTCGCAGTTCATGGACCAGACCAACTCGCTGGCCGAGCTGACTCACAAGCGGCGACTCTCGGCTCTCGGGCCCGGCGGCCTGTCGCGCGAGCGCGCCGGGTTCGAGGTGCGCGACGTGCACTATTCGCACTACGGTCGCATCTGCCCCATCGAGACTCCGGAAGGCCCTAACATCGGCCTGATCGGCTCGCTGGCCACCTATGGCCGCTGCAACAACTTCGGCTTCATCGAGACGCCCTATCGCCGGGTGGTGTGCAAGGCCCTGGCTGAGGTCGAGGGCAAGGTTACCGACGACGAGACCGGCAAAAAGGTCAAGGTCAAGTACGGTCCGGGAGACATCATCCCGCGCCGGATTCGAGTCAAATTGCTGGCTGAGGGCGTGGACGCGCCGGTCGAGGTGGTGGTCACCGACATCACCGACTACCTGGGAGCCGACGAAGAGGACGATCACGTCATCGCCCAGGCTAACACCCTGCTCGATGAGAAGAATCGCATGATCGAGCCTCGCGTCGTGGTGCGCGCCAAGCACGAGACGCAGATCGTGCCCCGCGAGGATGTCGACTACATGGACGTCTCGCCCAAGCAGATCGTGTCGGTGGCCACTGCGCTCATTCCATTCCTTGAGCATGACGACGCCAACCGCGCCCTGATGGGCGCCAACATGCAGCGCCAGGCTGTGCCGTTGGTGGAGCCGGTCGCTCCCATGGTGGGTACCGGAATGGAGCTGCGCGCCGCCAAGGACTCAGGCGCCCTGCTGGTTTCGGCCACCGAAGGCGAGGTGGTGACCTGCAACGCAAACGAGGTCAAGATCAAGGATCTCAATGGCAAGCTGGTCAGCTACAAGCTGCAGAAGTTCAAGCGCTCCAACGCGGGCACTT
>CAYYHB010000135.1:11001-14011 GCA_964471395.1 uncultured Burkholderiales bacterium
GGCAAGCTGGTCAGCTACAAGCTGCAGAAGTTCAAGCGCTCCAACGCGGGCACTTGCATCAATCAGCGGCCGGCCGTGCGCCTGGGACAGATGGTCAGAGTGGGCGACGTGATCGCCGATGGGGCCTCCTCGGTCAATGGCGAGCTGGCCCTGGGGCGGAACGTGCTGGTGGCCTTCATGCCCTGGGAGGGCTACAATTACGAGGATGCCATCCTGCTCAGTGAAGAGCTGGTGAAGGAAGACGTGTTTACCTCGATCCACATCGAGGAGTATGAGTGCGAAGCTCGTGATACCAAGCTGGGCGCCGAAGAGATCACCCGCGACATTCCCAATGTCAGCGAGGAAGCTCTCAAGGACCTGGACGAGCGTGGCATCATCCGCATCGGAGCCGAGGTTCGCACCGAGGATATCCTGGTTGGTAAGGTCACTCCTAAGGGCGAGACCGAGCTGACCGCGGAAGAGCGCCTGTTGCGCGCCATCTTCGGCGAGAAGGCGCGCGATGTGCGCGACACTTCGCTCAAAGTGCCGCACGGCGAGAAGGGGAAGGTGATCGACGTGAAGGTGTTCTCGCGCGAGAACACTGACGAGCTGGCCCCTGGAGTCAACCAGCTGGTGCGCGTTTACGTTGCCCAGAAGCGCAAGATTCTGCAGGGCGACAAGATGGCCGGCCGCCACGGCAATAAGGGTGTGATCGCCAAGGTGTTGCCGGTGGAGGATATGCCCTTCCTGCCCGATGGAACGCCCATCCAGATCGTGCTCAACCCGCTGGGCGTGCCGTCGCGGATGAACATCGGACAGATTCTCGAGACCCACATGGGACGCGTTTGCCACTTCCTCAGTGAGCCCGGAGAGCCGCACATGAGGGTGGAGTGCCCGGTATTCGACTCGGCCCACGAGACCGAGATTCGCGACCTGATGTCGATGGCGCGCCTTCGCACCATCCTGGCGTTGAAAGGTTATCGGCTCACCACGGCTCAGCTCGACCATATCCTGAGCGAGACGCCGCTGGTGGACCGCCTGCGCGACTTCCTCAACGATCTGGCCAGCGACTACGTGGTGATCACCACCGGTGAAACCCAGGCACTGATAGACGATGGCTCGCGCGAGAGTCTGGCCAAGCGGGTCAAGACCTTTGCCGCCGGCGCCGTGCCCAACGCCAAGTTGGACGCGGCCGCGTTGGAGAAGATCCTCAAGGATACCACCATGGCCGACCGCCTGCGCGAGATCCTCAAGCTGCGCCGCGTGCAGCGCACCGAAGAGGAGATCGAAGAGCTGGCCCGCTTCATCAAAGCCTACCTGACCATTCCCGAGGATGGAAAGACGGTAATCTTCGATGGACGGTCCGGCGACCCGTATGATCGACCGGTCACGGTGGGTCAGATCTACATGCTCAAGCTGGCCCACTTGGTGGACGACAAAATCCACGCCCGGTCGACCGGCCCCTACTCCCTCATCACCCAGCAGCCGCTGGGCGGTAAGGCTCAGTTTGGAGGCCAGCGCTTCGGCGAGATGGAGGTCTGGGCTCTGGAGGCTTATGGAGCCGCTTACACGCTGCAAGAGCTGTTGACCGTGAAGTCGGACGATGTCATCGGTCGCGTGAAGACCTACGAAGCCATCGTCAAGGGCGAGAACGTGCTCGAGCCGGGTGTGCCCGAGTCGTTCAAGGTCTTGATTAAGGAGCTGCAGTCGCTCTGCCTGGACGTCACCATCAAGTCGATGGATGCGGGCGGAACGTTACGCGACGTGGAGATCAAGTCGGTGGAAGATCAGGAGATCAAGACCACTGCTCGTGAGCTCGGTCTCGACCTGGGGCAGGAAGCCCTCTCCAGCCTGTAGTTCTTGGCAGCGCGCCGCCTGGCGCGCTGCCTGCTCAGGCCCTAGCTGCTAGATGATTTAGAAGGAGCCCATCGGAACATGGATGTCAATAACTTCGATGCCCTGGAGATCCGGCTGGCCTCGCCGCGGCAGATCCGCGAGTGGAGCTACGGAGAGGTCAAGAAACCCGAGACCATCAACTACCGCACCCTGAAGCCCGAGCGCGACGGCCTGTTCTGTGAGCGCATCTTCGGTCCCATCAAGGACTGGGAATGCCACTGCGGCAAGTACAAGCGCATCCGCTTCAAGGGCGTCATCTGCGACAAGTGTGGCGTGGAGGTCACCCGCTCGAAGGTACGCCGCGAGCGCATGGGTCACATTGAGCTGGCCTCGCCGGTGACCCACATCTGGTATTTCAAGGGCGTGCCGAGCCGCATCGGCCTGTTGCTCGATATGTCCCCGCGCACGCTGGAGAAGGTGATCTACTTCGCCAGCTACGTGGTGATCGATCCCGGTGACACCCCCCTGCAGAAGCACTCGCTGCTCTCCGAGATGGAGTACCGCGAGGCCAAGGAGAAGTACGGCCCCGGTTTCCGGGCTGGAATGGGCGCCGAAGCGGTCAAGGAGATGCTCGAGGAGATTCAGGTCAGCCCTCTGCACGATCAGCTGCGTGAGGACATCCGCACGCTGTCTGGCCAGAAACGGGCCAAGGCCATCAAGCGCCTGGAAGTGGTGGAGGCCTTCCGCAAGTCCTCCAACAAGCCTGAATGGATGATCCTGGAGGTTATCCCGGTCATCCCCCCCGAGCTTCGCCCGATGGTGCAGCTCGACGGCGGCCGTTTTGCCACCTCCGACCTCAACGACCTCTATCGCCGCGTCATCAACCGCAACAACCGTCTCAAGCGGTTGCTCGACCTGGGCGCGCCCGAGATCATCGTCAAGAACGAGAAGCGCATGCTCCAGGAGGCGGTGGACGCCCTCATCGACAACGGCCGCCGCGGTCGCCCGGTGACCGGGCCCAACAACCGCCCGCTCAAATCCCTTAGCGACATGCTCAAGGGCAAGCAGGGGCGCTTCCGTCAGAACCTGCTCGGAAAGCGTGTCGACTACTCGGGGCGGTCGGTCATCGTGGTCGGTCCTCACCTGAAGCTGCATCAGTGCGGCCTTCCTAAGGAGATGGCCCTGGAGCTCTTCA
>CAYYHB010000136.1:0-13861 GCA_964471395.1 uncultured Burkholderiales bacterium
GTAGGGTTTCCCCTACCCGCCGGGGAGGGATTTCCCTGTGTGGAACTGGCGTTCTGTTCTTGTAGTCTGAGATTACAGACTGGAGGAGTTGGAAACAAGATGACATTAGCCCGTAAGGCGTTAACCTGGTTCGGGCTGGGGGCCCTGAGCCGAAAGGCGCCCGAGCCTGCCGCCTCGCCCCCGCAGGAAAGCATGGTATGGCTCGACCGGGTGTTGCAGATCGAGGTCGTGCGCACCGGTGAAGTCAAGATCTTCACTCAGGAGGTGGGCCTGCGCGGACTTTTGTTCCGGGGACGAACCCCCTTCGAGGTGGGCGAGGCCGTCACGATGAAGTTCTTGCTGCGGGCCGATACCGTGCTTCAGCTGGTAGGCACGGTGCAGTGGCTGCACCAGGGCTCGGGCGGGCTGAGCGGCCAGATCGACTTCCAGCCCACCCCGGAGCAGGAGGCGCAACTGTCGGCCTTCCTGGAGTTACGCAAACGTAAGCGCTGAGGTTAGGGTTAGCTCACGTGCAGGCTGGACATGACCTTCTTGGCCTCGTCAGCCGACCCGGCCACGATCATCATCAGCATGTACAGCTTATTTCCCTTCACGACCATGAGGCATTCGATGGCGGTGCCCTGCAGCGTGAACTTGAGTTGCTTTGCCGGGTGGCCGTCCACGGTTAGAGCCTTCTCGCTCACAAAGGTGAACGATTTGGAGAACTCGTCCCTGGCCGAGGCAAACACCTCATCCGGCGTCCCCTCGCAGGCGTCCACGCTCATGCGGTAGGAGTTCTGCCCGTGGTCCACCTCCCAGGCAGCCGCCTCGATTTTCTTCGGCTCGGAAGGAAACTCGATCTGGAAGCCCTCTGCCTTGAGGGTGGACCAGGACTGGGCCAGAGCTACCCCTACCAGGAGTAGCCAGATTGTCAATGCGCGCTTCATTCGGGCCAGTTCCCCGGGAGTTTCGCGTTTACCTTCGTCCTCTTCACAGCGATGCGTGAAGACCTGGACTGCGGCACCAAACACGTAGACGCCCGCGGGAACCTGGCCAGAATGATGAGTTCCATCCCAACACCGCCTTTGCTACGAAGTGCTACGTAACGTATGCTACACTCGGGATGCATGAACAAGACCATTACCCAACGGGAGTTACGCAACAACTCCGGCGCCGTGCTCCGTGAGGTTCAGGCAGGGCAGACGATGATCATCACCCGCAACGGGATTTTGTCGGCTTGAATGCCGGGTCCCATTTCATGCGTGTTTCCTCCTATGTTGGATGCCCGTCGCTGAACTCAGGCCTGTTCCGGGGCGCAGGTTCGTGCCCAGGGCGGCCATTGCTGATGCCGCTCGCCGGGCTCCGCGGATCGACGCCGCTCAGTTGCGCTCCGATCTGGATGCGGTGGTGGACCAATCCATCGATGCCTGAAGCGACAATGGGCTTGCTGGACACTTCGGTCGTGGTCGACCATGACCTGGTGGATCCGGCCCTGCTCCCCGACGAGTCCGCCATCTCTGCTATCACTCTGGCCGAGTTGGCCGCCGGACCTCACGCCACGGGCGACGAGCAGGAGAGGGCACGACGTCAGGATAGGCTGCAATGGGCCGCAAGCATGTGGGATCCTCTGCCCTTTGACTCCCAGGCCGCGCGGCTGTACGGTCGGGTCTTCGGGGAAACGATCAACTACTACGTCCGGAATAACCCCGAGATGGCTGAGGTCGTCGCCAACCCCCAGCGGTATATCGGCCAGGTGGTTCGGGTCTTTTCCGGGAGCGTGCTGGTAACTCTCCGCGGTGAAGAGATGCACGTCAGCCCGGCCTTCAGAGTCGAGCTCGTCAACGCGGCCCCCCCAAGCTCTCCAACCTCGGAAGGCGATGGAGACGAGGCCATTATCCGAGGCTGCCAGGACGACGTGATAGACGTTTACGTTACCAAGAGGACGATTTCCGGCGACGGCCCCAGTACTTACCAGATGCAGATCCAGAACGTGCATCGAGGAAACCTGAAGACGGGTCGGACCCTGGAGGCCTTCTGGGACGGGGAGCAACCGAAAGTAGGGAACCAGTACATCATGGGTCGCGTCAAGGATGGATTCTTCCACGTCGATCCGACGATCAGCTATCCCTATACCTGTCACCACGACAAGGCCGGTTGGATCTTCAGGTTGTTGCAGCAGTGAAGCTGACGCTAACATGACATCGCGGAGTCAGCCAGCGAGCCGTTTGAACGATAGAGCAAGCGAGCGCACCGGACGACGGACCCGGTGAAGCGGATTTCCACGATGGCCTCGCGTTGACTGCGAATTCTCGGCCCGCGCAGTTCCCGGGACACAAGAACAGAGGAAGCCAGCCTGGTTCCAGGCTGGCTCCCATCCTGCGCGTGGGGTATCGCGGCTATTTACGTCGTCTGGTCGGAGTGCGCGGATTTGAGTCTTTCCGTGCGCTGGACTTCCGGTGGAACCGGAGTGGACCTAAAATGCCCACGGGTTGATCAGCCCCACGCCCAGCGGCTCGAAATCGGTCACGTTCCGGGTCGCCACGAGCATTCCATGGGTAAGGGCCGTGGCGCCGATGAGACTGTCATGGAACGGCCTGGGATCGGGAACCTGGAGTCTGGCGCTTCGACTGGCGATGGTGGCATCGATGGCAAGAACTCTTCCCGCATAGACCGCCGTGACTTGTTCGAGCCACTTTCGAAGAAGGGCTCCCTGAACCTGGTCGCGGCGCTCGACCTGCAAGACTCCGATCTCCAACTCCATCAGCGTGACCACCGAGAGGTAGAGTTCCGACAAGATAACGGTCTCGACCCAGGCGGCTACCCGCGGGTGCGCACGACCCGAGCGGATCTTGCGCATCTCGGAGACGACATTCGTGTCCAGCAAATACATCAGGTCAGGTTGGCGGGGCGAGGAACTTCGTCGATTCGCGGAAACTCGAGATCAAGAGTGTCATCCGAGGCCATGAGCTCTTTGATGCTCTGCTTGCCTCGAGCCAGTTCAAGATAATCCGAGTAGGTCAAGAGAACGTGGGCCGGCTTCCCCCGATCGGTAATGAATACCGGGCCCTCGTTGGCCGCCTTCTTAGCCCCGCTTGTGTTCTGGTTGAATTCGCGGCTGCTGATCAATCTTGCCTTCATGTAGGTAAGTTTCTACATTGCCAAAGAAATCCTGCAAGAGACCCCGCGGGGGCGGGCGCTTTGGGGGTCGAGGGCTTTGGGGTGCTCCTCGGCTTGGAGGCAGAGTCGACTACTTTCCGGCCGGATTTGTAAACAGAGCGTAAACAACTTGTGTCCGAAAAGTTTCAGGCGCTTGTCGTAACCTTGGAGCGATGCTCAATCCGTTGGCAGGCAGATGAGCAGAAGCCGGGCGGTGCTCGAGCGGCTCGAGCTCGTGAGGCCCTGAAAGCCCTGGGCCGCTTCGGTTACCCGCCGAGGCCGCCTCCCAGGCCGCCCGAGCCTCTCGAGCCCGACATCGACCATCACGGTCACCCTCCCGAAGAGTGCTCTCAGATCCCCGAGCACTGGGACGAAACGAGCCAGCTTCCTCTCGATTGGTAGACCGGCTTTGGATGCTTCATGCCTCCAAAGGGTTACACGGGGATCGAGTCTGCACTCCTCCTTTGCCCGAATGCGCGAGGCGCCTCGGGGAAGACGAAGCCTCAGGGCAGGGAAGTCCCCGGCCGGTGAAAAATTTCGGCTGCTATGAGAAGGTTCTTCTGGCTCGTGCTTCTGGCAAGCTGGCTTTCGGGTTGTGGAGGCCCGACCAGCGACCCCGGACCGGCGGCCGGCGACAATGTCGCTCCCCTGGCCCCGATCACGGGCACCACCGCCACGGTCATCCTCCGCCAGGCCGTCCTGCGCGGTCTTCCCAGCAGCATCACGGACCTGGAGTTTTGGGGCCGAGACAGCGCCGGGCGCGTGGTCTACGGGCCCGACTCCCGAGCCAGGGCGCCGGAGATCCGGCTCGAGCTGCCGATCACGACGACTCTGCTGCATGTCTCGTATCTGCAAAACGGCCAGCTGGTCGGGGTCTTTACTGCCTCGCTCGATCTTTCGCCGGGCGCCACGGTCGTGCTCGAAAGCCCCGCGTTTACCGACGTGAGCGACCTCAATGTCTTCACGGTCAAGCCGCAGAACGTCGTCCTGACGGCGGGATTCGCCCACCCCCTGCGCGCGGAGTCCAGCTTTGCGGGCGGAACGGTGTATGACGTCGCGCCGCAGGCGACCTGGACGTCCAGCGCTCCTGCGGTGGCCACCGTCGACAGGGTCGGCCGCGTCACGGCCATCGCGCCGGGAACGGCCGTCGTGACTGCCACCTTTCATGGGGTCAAGAGCCAGGCCCAGATCCGCGTAACCGCGGCCACGCTCACCTCGCTCGCGGTCAGCCCGACGGACCCGACTCTGAAGAGCGGGCAGAGCTCGCAGGCCTTCACCGCCACCGCCACTTACTCCGACGGCACCACGGCCGATCTCACGGGACAGGTGGCCTGGAGCTCCTCCAACCCCGCGGTCGCCACGATCGATGCAGACGGGACGGCCACCGGCCAGATTTCCGGCACCACCTCCATCCAGGCCTCCTACCAGGGCCGCGCGGCGGGCACGACTCTGACGGTCCAGGGCAGCTCCGGGTTCGTGCAGGGGAATCGCAACTACGGCTCCTTACCGATTATTACAGGCAACCTCGCCACGGGCGACCTGGACGGAAAGAACGGCCCCGATCTCGTGCTCGGCTGCGCCATCTCCCCGGAGGTCGATGTCTGCTTCAACCGGGGCGATGGAACGTTTGACGAGCCCCTCGTTCTCATGGCACCGAACGTTGGTGGCACCTACGTTCAGACCGTCGTTCTGGCCGATTTCGACGGACAGAACGGGCTGGACGTGGCGGTAATCAACACAACGGACAAGAGTGTGGGCCTCTTCTTCGAGCAGGGAGGCGGAAAATTCGCGCCCATGGTCCGATTGCCGTTTTCAGGAAGCTCCCAGCAGGCTTTTATGGCCACAGCGGACTTTGACGGTCAGAACGGCCCCGACCTCGCGGTCAATTTCGACGGCAATCTCAGTCTCTTGCTCAACCAGGGGGACGGCACGTTTTCCGCTCCTGTTCCTGTCCCGGTTTCTTTCTCCGGGATCTTTGTGGCTGCCGGCGAGCTCGACGGCGTGAACGGTCCCGACCTGGTCCTCAGCAGCTCGGGCGCCGTGATCATCCTGCCAAACCAGGGCGGAGGCGTGTTCACACCCTCCAGCAGCGTGACTGTCGCGACCGCGGGGGGGACGCAGCAGGTCGTCGTGGCAGACGTGGACGGCAAGAACGGAAACGACCTGGGGGTCAGCTGCAACCATGCCTCGGTGGTGACCGTCCTGCTCGCCCAGGGCAACCTCAGCTATACTCGCGTGGACGTGCCCATCGGCCCATCTCCTACGGGCCTGGCCGTGGGAGATCTGGACGGCAAGAACGGGCTCGATCTCATGGCCGCGAACAGCGGCGACCCCTCCTCGGGCCTGGTTACGGCCTCCGTCGCTCTCAATCTGGGAGGCGGTGCCTGGGCGCCCCCGGTCTTTTACGCCACCGGGGTGGCCACCAACGCGGTCGCGCTGGCGGACTTCGACGGGCGCGATGGGCTGGACGCGGCAGTGGGGCAAACCGGGGCGGCGGTTCTTCTCAATCAGGGGAACGGAACATTTTATCCCTTCGCGACGGCCCCGGTCGGATTTCCGATATCCTCGGGCGTGGTCGCCTCCGACGACCTCGACGGCGCCAACGGGCCGGACGCCGTGGTGACGGGCTTCTTCCCCTCCTCTCAGCTCGCGGTGCTGCTGAACGACGGGACGGGCCGACTCACCTCGACCACCTACAAGCTGGACGCCACAGCGCAAATGGCCGTCGCGCTCGCCGACCTGGATGATACCCGCGGGGCGGACGTCGCGGTCGGGACCACGAAAGGCGTCCAGGTTTTTCCGAATCTGGGGAACGGTACGCTGGGCCCTCCCTCGCTGCTGCCGACGACGCCACCGAACAAGATCGTGACCGGTGACTTCGATGGCCGGAACGGCCCGGACATCGCCGTCCTGTTGGAAGATACGACCCAGGTTTTCTTCAATCTGGGGGACGGAGCTTTCGGGCCTCCCGTGAACCTGCCTCAGCCGCCTCTGCCACCCGACTACACCGAACCCGTCGTTGGGCTCAGCATGACCGCGGGGAACCTGGACGGCGCGCCGGGAGACGAGCTCATCGTGGGCGCGCTCGCCGTTAAAGGCATCGGACCCGACCAGCAGTATATCCTCAGCGTTTATTCCCCGACGAGCAGCACCCCGGAGCCGCCCGTCGTCTACCCGCTGTCGAGCTCCCAGGATCCGATAGGGATCGCGCTGGGGAATTTCGATGGGCAGAATGGCCTGGATCTCGTGGTGGCCAGCCAGAACGCTTCGAGCCCGTCAGCGCCACCTAGCCCCCTGATCTCGCTCTTTCCCAATGCCGGTGACGGGTCGTTCGGGACGCCTCTGGTGCGCTCGATCCCTGTTGTCCCGACTATGAACCCTGCCGTCGCGGACATGAATCGAGACGGCCGAGACGACCTGGTCCTCTCGGCCAGCTCGCTGGCGATCTCCCTCGATCCGCTGGCCGGCCTACAGCTCCGGGCGTACGGACAGCCCGCGAACTCGGTTACGGTCGCCGACTTCAACCGCGACGGCCGTCCGGACGTGATGACCCCTCTGAACCAGGAAGTGGGCGTCCAACTGGGACTTCCGTAGCGGTCTGGCGCTTCACCGGCGCAGGGTGATCCCTGGCGATAGGGAGTTCCTCGAAGATCGTCCCGCACCACCGCGTGGTTGTCAACAAGCTTCCGCCCAAGCCGAAAGGGTACGAGCATTTCTAACGAGTCGCGGAGAGCTTCACGAACTTCATCATGTCGCTCGCGCCGCAAGAGTGATCCTGCCCCGGTGGGGCGAAGGGCCGACCATGGCTCTTGCTGACCGACGAGCAGGGCGAGACGGACGTGTATAGCAAGTCCTTTGAGGACTTCCTGTGGGGATTGGCGCAGGGCAAGGTGTAACAAGATGGGCGGAATGATGTTGTTCCGGGAAACCGCATCGACCGCAAAGACACGATCAATATTGCACGCGGGTTCCACCCGAGGCAGATGGTGATCTGGGTAAGATTGGGTCTTTTGGCGCTCCCCGCGCTCTTATTTTCGTTATGGCTCAAGCATACGAGGGCCACGGCACGGCTGAAAGAGCTGGAGCAACGCCTGCAGTCACCCCAGGGTTAATGTGCAGTGCCTTTGGTGCGCACATTACAGCGCGCTGGAATGCAGTTTTCCGCACTGGTCCCTTCCACAAGACCGGCTTGCTCCGGAAAAGAAGAAGTCAGCTCGAAGGCAGATCAGAGAAGCCGTCGGACAATCAGTGTCTGCACGCCGCAAACGGGCCCACAGAAAGAAGCCAGCTTGCGAAGCTGGCTCTCTTCTACGCGCGTGGTCTCGATTTAACGACAGTTGGTCGGAGTGCGCGGATTTGAGTCTTTCCGTGCGCTCGACTTCGGGTGGAAACTTAGAGGGCCAGCCAGGCTTTGAAGGACTTCAACATCGCCCGGGGCCCGTCCTGAAATCCGAGCTGCACAAAGCGCGGGAGCTCGTATACCTTCAGTCCTGGAAGGACGGTGCTTGTCTCGGACACGGAATAGCCGTCCGGCCCGAGGCGCTCGATGAAGATCTCGTGCCGAGCCGAGTAGCGCCAGACCTCGCGCACGGAGAGGTCCCGATAGATGGCCATTCGGTCCAGGGCACTTCGAGTCACCTCGATCTCGAGCGCCAGGTCGGGCCAGGGACCGACCTCCGGGTCGTAAGTCTCCGGCTCCGGGAACTGACTGAAGAAATAGCACTCGTCTGGCTCCAGGCCGCGCTCGGCCAAGCGGTGCCGAAAAGTGGTGGAGCCGCCGGGCCGGTAGTCGACCTCCATCTCGAAGCAAGCAGCCTCCACGAGCTGTCGAAGATAGGTCTTGATTCCCTCGTGAAGAAAGGACGGGGTCAAGAGTTCGAGCCTCCCGCGGTCGTAGGTGATCTTGATCCTCTGGTGCTTGAAGGCCTCCAACGCGTGGAGATAGCCTTCCCAGTCGGTCCAGGCCAGGAAGCGCTCGCTTGTATCTGGGCGTTCGATCAGCGTCATCGCTTCATGAATTCTCGGCCAGCGCTGAGTATCCCTCAATGCGCGGCGGGCGGCTTCCTCAGGCGGCCCGTATCTTCATCGCTCGGGAGGCCAATTGGGAAGTGGCCACCCGTACCTCTCCTGATGCCAGGCACGAGGAGAGGGATACATGCAGTCCCTGTGGTCGCAGTTCGCGCGAAATTCGAGATCGGTCTCCCTTGCTCATTGTGGCTTTCCTCCGCAACATGCCGGAGGCGAAAAGAAAGAAGCCAGTCTTTTTCAAGCTGGCTTCTGACTCTACGCGTGGGGTCTCGCGTTATTTACGACCGTTGGTCGGAGTGCGCGGATTTGAACCGCGGGCCCCTAGCGCCCCATGCTAGTGCTCTATCCAGGCTGAGCTACACCCCGCAGGCGGAGTATAGCAGAGCCCCCCAGAGCATGCAAGGTCTCAGTGGTCGTGGCCCGCGCACTCGTTGGCCACCGGCACGCGCACCAGCTTCTGGCCCTTGACGAAGCCCTTGAAGATGCTGCCGGCCGGGCTGGTGCTGTTGAACACGCCGCGCTCCTGGATCTTGCCGGTATCCTTGAGCTGCTCGATGCCGGCCATTTCCTGGGCGATGCCCTCGGCGGTGACCGGGGTGTACTTGCAGTTCATCAGCTTGCCCTGGCCGTCGAAGGCCAGGGTCAGGCCGCCGTTGATGTCGGTGGTGAAGCCTTCGTAGCCGGCCACGCCGGTCACGGCAACTTCCTGCGGGATGAGCACGTTGACGAAGGTCTCGCCCTTGCCGTTCTTGTAGACGTTCTGAACCTGGTAGTTGGCGTCGGCCGGAACCTGGAGCTTGTCGGCGTTGGCGGTTACGAACTCCAGCGCGTCCTCCTTGGAGGCCAGCGGCTTGTCGAGCTGCAGCGTCGGAGGAGGCGGCGGGGGAGCCAGGTCTTCCTGGGTCAGGATCTCGCGGTCCAGGAAGGCCTTCTTGATGATGTCGGAGTACTTGCCGTTGTTGTTTTGCTGGTCGGCCTGGATCATGCCCAGGGCGATGTCCTTGTAGCGGGCCTGGTTGGCCGAGCCCATGGAGATGCTCTTCATGAACAGTGGTCCGACCACGTCGGCGGCGTACTTCAGCGCATCGGCCGGGCACTGCCTCTCCTCGAAGATGCCCTGCTGGTAGACGCCGTCCAGGACGTCGTAGAAGCCGGCCGAGAAGATGCGCGAGAAGGAGTGAACCTCGCGGGTCATGGTGTCGTCGGTTCCCTTGCCGGGCGGGAATTCCCTGGCCGGCTTGTATTTGAAGCCGTTCAGAGCAGTGCGCAGGTACTCCTTGCCGTCGTCAGCCGGGTTCTGGTTGTCGGCCCGGTTGGAGAACCCGAACTCCTCGGCCAGGCCGGCCAGGATATTCGGCGTGCGCAGGTTGCCGCCGGTCTGATCCATGATCTTGGAGCGGTTTTCCGGGCTCTGGAGGTTGACCAGCATCGCGGCGCAGTCGCCGAAAGCCTCGTGGAAGCCACCGGTCTCCTCATCCCAGGTGCTGAAGTAGCCGGGCTTGAGGCCGTCGAGGATGGCGTGGCCGGCCTCGTGCGAGACCACGTCGGTCGAGTTGGCGGTCTTCACGTGGATGCCCTGAGTGGGCGAGTCGAAGTAGAAGAAGTTGGTGGAGCCTTCCCAGCGTGAGTAGTAGGCGTTTCGGCCTTCCTGCTTGTGGGGCACGACCTCCAGGGTGGGGCCGCCGAAGGACCACTCGATGGCGCCGCCGTGGTATTGCTGCA
The DNA here is from genome assembly GCA_964471395.1 of uncultured Burkholderiales bacterium. Taxonomy (GTDB): domain Bacteria; phylum Vulcanimicrobiota; class Xenobia; order Xenobiales; family QWHO01; genus QWHO01. Next base: position 9,886 of record CAYYHB010000136.1, read on the forward strand.
TCAGCTCGAGCGTGTTGTAGGTCACCGCGTGGGCGTTCACCTGCGAGAACTGAGCCGTGTTAGGCTCGAAGAGGTAGTTGCCGTTCTCGTCCGGACGGGCGATCTCGTGCCCGATGTCGGCGATGCGGACCCGATCGCCACCGAGCTCGGCGCCGATGTTGCCGCGGGCGAAGTCGATGGTCACCGGCGGAGAGACGCGGGGGTCCTGCGGGTAGACCTTCACCTGTACGTTGGGGGAGGGCTCGGGCGGAGGCTCGGGAGCGGGCGGAGGCTCGGGTGCTGGCGGCGGCTCAGGCGCGGGCGGCGGCGATGGAGGCTCGGGCGCGGGCGGGGGAGCAGGCGGCTCCTCGTTGCGAATGAAGCGGTCGCCGGGGGCGCCGGGCGTGTGCGGCTGCGAGCATCCGCAGGCCGACTGGGGGCGGGCGGCGTTCAGGGACAGGGAGCTGATCTGCATTGGTTCCTCCGCTGGGCGATTTGCGCTCCAACTATAGCCCGCGGGGGCGACAAAGTTTGTTACACCTGTGTTTACGTCCGGTCGAGCTCGGCCTGCAAGAAGTCCTCGAAGGGGCGCTTGGAGCGGATCTCAAAGCTCGGGATGCTCTCCAAGAGAGCGGGCGGAAGCCGATACTGCTCGCATACCAGGCTCACCCGCTCCTGACCTTCCAGGGCCTCGAGCTCGGTGACCTCGTGGCGCAGTTCACCTCGGAAGAAGACCATTTTGTTGACCTCGGGCTCGATGTCCACCAGGGGCCGGTTGCTGTGCAGGATCAGGTGGCCCCCCTTCAGCTCGGCAGGAACCTGCAGATAGAGCACCACCACCCGTACGGGGTTGGGCGGCTCTTCGGGCCGGGTGTAGGAGCGCAGGCTCCGATCCACGTGAGGGGCCACTCGAGAGCCCCCGACCACCACCAGGGGGTTGAGGAAGAACGCGTTGCAGCGCGGGTGCAAAATCTCGTTCAGATACTGGTCGAAAAGGGGGAACTCCCGGGCCAGGCGGCCTCGACCCTCCAGTTGGAAGACCACTGAGAAGCCGCGAGTGCCTGAGAATCGGTGATTGAGGTTGTTGGCCGCCAGGTAGGGAGAGCTGAGCACGCATTCGCGCAAGGCCTCGAGTTGCTCGGGGGGCAGGGCTGGGCGCACCAGGGCGAAGGGCGTCCAGTCAAAGAAGCCAGGCCAGGTCTTGTAGCGGGCGATGGCTGCCGGCATGCTAGGCAGAGTATACCACGTTCAAGAGTTGCGAGCGCACCAGGCCAGGTCGCGGGCTACGGGGGCCAGTTGCTTGTGCCAACGCCCCCGGGGGACGGGCTCGCAGGCCGGAATGGCGAGCTCGAAAGCGAGCACAGTGAGATCATCTCGCACCCGCCCGCTGAACGCATTGACACGCTCGAGCAGGCTATCCATTGCCACCTTCAACCGGGCCTGGCGCAACTCGGCGAGAGTCTCGGCCAGTCGCTGGCTGCCGAACATCTCCCCGTCTTCGTTGGGGGCCTCGGTGATGCCGTCGGTGTAAAGCAACACTCGATCTCCCGGCATCAGCGGCAACACCTCGTCGCGGAACTCGACCTCCTCAAGGATGCCGATGGGCGGACTGGCCTCGTCATCCTCCTGCACCATCAACTCCGTTGGACGACACAGCACCGGTCCGGGATGGCCGGCCCTCACGTAGGTAAAGGTGCGTTGCTCGAGATCGAGCACGCCGTAGAGCAGGGTGATAAACTGGTCCGACTGACCCATGACCGGGAAGCGGCGATTCAGCTCGCGGACCACCTCCGAGGGCGAGCGCTGGTGCAGCAGGCCCTCCACGTCTGACAGGGCGCGCGACATGCTGACCGACAGGAGCGCGGCCGGAATCCCGTGCCCGCTGACGTCCAGGACATAGAGGCCCACCCGGTTCTCGTCCAGCACCTGCACACCGTACATGTCGCCGGCCACCTTTTCGCAAGGCTGATATTGCCAGGCAAATTCGACCCCCGGCAGAACGGGGGATGCTTCTGGCAACAGCGAGCGTTGCACCCGCGCAGCTGCTTCCAGGTTGGCCTCCAACCGCTGCTGGGTGGCCGGTCGCTCACGGCGGTGGGGGGGCTTTCCCGGGCCGAGCAGCAGAAAGGCCTGCACCAGGACCAGAACGATCAGGCCTACCAGCCAGCTTTGTTGCAGCTCGTACAGGTGCTGCGACTCAATGCCAGCCTGAAGCGACAGCTCGTGCTGTCTGCGACTCAGCTCGGTGGTATAGGCCTGCCAGGCCCTGGAGGCCTGGGCGCGGGGATCTCCGAAGCGCCAGTGGCGCAACTCCGTGAGCCATCCCTGCAGGGCCCAGATCGGCTCGCGTGAGAGCTCGGCCCATTCATCGCGTGCTTTCTGAAGCTCCAGGAAGCTGGCCTCTCGAGCTTGGTCCCAGGAACCGTCGGGTCGGAGCTGCAAGCACAGGTTGGACTGGCGCGCCGCCAGGGCCATAAGTCGACTGGTGCGCCAGTTTTCTTGCAGGGCGCTCTGGAGCAGCTGGTGCCCGAGCACCAGAGCCACCCCGATGCTGACCAGGGCAACAGCGTAGCGTAGCTTCTGTGTTCTTCTCGACATACGCTTCCTTCCTGTTGGCAACACCAGCTTAGCATCAGCCTCGGACCTGACGCTGTAATCCAGGCCACACACAGGATTTCGCTGGACCGACGAGAACCGGGCAGGCTTATGAATCCACTCAGCTCGCTGTCGCTTGATCGGGTGGAGTTTGTGCTGCTCTCGCTGGAAGGCCCTGACCAATACTCCTTTGTAGGAGGACTGGGCGTGCGGGTGACCGAGCTTTCGCACCATCTGGCCAGTCTGGGCTATCGCACCCGGCTCTATTTCGTGGGCGACCCCCAGCGTCCGTTCTACGAAGAGCTGGACGGTGGGCTTCTGAGCTACCACCGTTGGTGTCAATGGATCTCCAGCCATCACCCCAATGGGGTCTACCACGGCGAGGAAGTCAAGGTCAGCGACTTTTCTCAGTCGGTTCCGACCCACATCGAGGAGACCGTGCTGATTCCCAATGCCGAGCGCAACGTGACCACGGTGGTGCTGGCCGAGGACTGGCACACCGCCCAGACGGCCACGCTGGTGGCCCAGGCCGCCTTCCGTCGGGGGCTGGGCAATCACCTGCTGGTCTTCTGGAACGCCAACAGCATCTTCGGATTCGAGCGCATCGACTGGCAGGCGCTACGCCAGGCCTGTGCCATCACCACCGTCAGCCGTTACATGAAGCATCGGATGTGGGAGCTGGGGGTGAACCCGCTGGTCATTCCCAACGGAATCCCCCGGCGCTGGCTCGATCCTCCCGACCTCTCCGTGGGGCACAGTCTGCGGGAAGTCTTCCCGGGGTTGTTGTTGGCCAAGGTTGGCCGTTATCACCCCGACAAGCGCTGGTTGATGGCCCTGGACGCCGTGGGGGAGATGAAGCGGATGGGGATGGCACCCAAGCTGCTGGTGCGCGGAGCCAACGAGCCCTACCGGCTGCCCATCACCCAGCGGGCCTGGGAGCAGGGCCTGGTCTGGAGCGAGGTCAAGGTGGAGGAGCCTACAACGGCCAACATTCTGGCCGAGCTGGCCCGGCACAAGGAGGCGGACATCCTGGAGCTGAGCTTCTTCGTGCCCGAGGACTTCCTCAAGAGTGTGTATGCCTCGGTGGACGCGGTGCTGGCCAATTCCGGGCACGAGCCTTTCGGCCTGGTGGGCCTGGAGGTGATGGCCACCGGTGGCATTGCCTTCGTGGGGTCCACCGGGGAAGACTACGCTCAGTCCTTCGTGAACTGCGTGGTCATCGACTCGGAGGACGCCCGCGAGGTGACCATTTACATCAAGAGCATCCTGGCCGACTCCGAGGCGGTCAGCAATCTGCGGGCCCGGGCCCAGTTGACGGCTTCTAGCTTCCTATGGGAAATCGTGACTGAAGAGCTTTTTCGCAAACTGCAGTTCGTGGCCTCGATTCGAGGCGTGGAGCTGA
>CAYYHB010000137.1:0-13835 GCA_964471395.1 uncultured Burkholderiales bacterium
GCTGGCCTCGCTCGGTTACGACCTGGTGCTGGTGGCCCGCCGTGAGGATCGTCTGCGGGTTCTGGCCACTGAGCTCAGCGAGAGTCACGGGATTCACGCCGAAGTGCTGGTGGCCGACCTCAGTCTTGAGCGAGACCTGCAGCGGCTGGAAGACCGCATCGTCCATTCCGATTCGATGACTGTGCTCGTGAATAATGCTGGATTCGGTTACGCTCGAGACTTTATCGAGCTCTCACCCGACGAGATTGACCGGATGCTCGATGTGCACCTGCGTGCCAGCGTGCGCCTCTCGCGGGCCGCCCTCCCCGGGCTCGTGCAGCGTTCTCGAGGGGCTATCGTGAACGTGTCGTCCGTGGCCGGTTTCATGGCCTTGCCCGGGACTGAGCTCTATTCGGCAAGCAAGGGCTTTCTGACCACCTTCAGTCGGGCTCTGGGGCGGCAGTGGGAAGGCTCAGGGGTCGTTGTCCAGTCCCTCTGTCCAGGTCTGACCCGCACCGAGTTTCACCAGGCCGCCGATTACCCCAGCGGTACCGGTGAGCGCTGGCCGTGGGCCTGGATGTCGGCTCGGGAAGTCGTTGAAGCCTCTCTGGCGGGTCTGGAGCTGGGCCAGAGCGTGGTCATCCCCGGGGCAGTCAACCAGGCCTGTGTGGCCATCCTGTCCACCCCCTTGGAGGGTCTGCTCAACTCGCTGATCGGTCGCCGGCGTCGCACTGGTCAGCAGCGTCAACCTGTGCTACATTAAAGGGACTCATTGACGCCGAGTCTCCGGTTTTTCCGGAGAGCGGGGGAACCACCCTTGGGGCGAAGAGTGCGCAAGCACTCCGGGTAACTCTTCCAACCCGAGCCCGTCAGCTTACCTCGTAGGCGTGTCCGGGAGAGATTTGATGGGGCTCTGTCGTGCATTCGGCAGGGGTCCGGCCATGACGTTCCGGCCGCCAAACGCGGTGAGGGTTCTTTCGGTGTTTCGGCCGATATGGGGCGCGAGGCTCGCCTTGCGTGGGTATCCATAATCGGGAGAGTTTCGGGCGCTTTCTCCTTCTACCGGCACCCGAGACTCTCTCGATTCTTGCCCGAAGGAGGCACCTGTCGCCCGCGCGAACGCCGCCACCATGATTACCAAGATCCTCTGCCCCGTGGACGGCAGCCCCGCCTGCAAGAAGTCGTTGGGGTTAGCTCGCGGTCTGGCTGAGAAGTTTGCCGCCCCGGTGACCCTGTTGCACGTCTTGCCCCTCAGCATGCTCCAGATGCTGGCTTTCCGTGGGCCGAGCGGCGGGGCCGACGTGCTGCCCCAGCAAGTCGAAGAGCGGATGCGAGCCGATTCCGAGCGCATGCTGGCAGAGGCCCGCCAACTGGTCGGTTCGGAGAATGTCGGCGAAGCCCGGGCTGTGCTTGGCGACCCCGCCGAGCTGATTTGCGAAACGGCTGAGGTGGAGGACTTTTCCCTCATCGTGATGGGCAGTCGGGGATTGGGGAGGCTTCGCAGCTACCTCATGGGCAGTGTTTCGACCTATGTGCTGGCGCACTGTGACATTCCTACGTTGGTGGTTAAAGCCCCTGAAGCTACAGAAGAGTAGGCGAGCGCATCCCCAGGGCGGCCAACACCTCCTCGGCAGCCCGTACTCCGTGGTAGTTGGCTTCCTCGAAGAGTGAGAATCCCGAGAGGTCCGAATGGGCGAAATGGATCGGGCCCTGCCTCTGGCTGGCCGCCTCCAGCACTCCGGATCCTCGCAATCCGGGCAGCGGTCGTATCATGGCGTGACCGAGCAGCATGACATCGAGCCGCTGGAGGCGGTCGGTCAGGTCCGGGTGAGGGCGACATAGCTCGCTGACAATCTCCTGGCGCCAATTCTCCCAGGAGCGGGCCAGCATTGCTTCCCGTTCCTTCACCGGGTCTCCGGTAAACGGCCGATACCAGGTCCATACGGTGGGGCCGGGACGCGTGGCCAGACTCTGATGGGTGGCCACCACGTAGCCGAGCGAGGGTGTCTCATAAAGAACATTGTCCCAGCAGGCCCCTTCGTCTCCACACTGGAGAACCAGGTTGGCAACCGCCCAGGGAGCGTAGCTGTATCTCTGCCCGGGTGAGCTTCCCAGGAGATACGGGCGCAGGAAGGTGGGCAAGCTGAAGATAGCCCTGCGCGACTCGACCTCAAAGGCTCCCCCGGCGTGCTCGACCTGAGTCAGCACACGCTGGCCTTCGGTGCTTACCGAGCGTACCAGGCATCCGGTGCGAGCGCGCTCGTTCAGGGGGGCAGCCAGACGATCGGTGAGCCAGGCATTGCCTTCGGGCCAGACCAGCAACTCGTCGCCAGCCGGGCGAGCCGCGTGGTAGTGCAGGCCGGCCCAGGCCGAAGTGTGCTCGAGCGTGCAGCCGAAATCGTCGCGGCATCCGTACTCAACCCACCAGCGTAGCCGGCGGGAGGTCCAACCCTTCTGCTCAAGAAAAGCTTCCAGACTCAGACCATCGAGATCCAGCCATTCGGGCGAGCTCAGGAGGGCAGGCAGGGCGAAAGCTCGCCTCCCTTTTCGGTCGCGCCACTCACGCAATCGCTCGATCTCGGCCTGGAAGGCTCGAAGCTCTTGCAGATCTCGACGCGTGGCTCCGAGGCTCGGGTAGAGCCCATCTTGCCAACGCCCGTGCAGATAGAGCCTCTCCTGGGGCTCATGGCAGAGGTACTCCTCGCGACACCTGCCGGCTCCATCCATCACCCCCAGCTCCATCAGGAGCTCGATAACCGCTCGCGATTCAGGTGTCGGCACCGGCAAGTAGTGGGCCCCCCATGGGGCGCGGCTGGCCGGGTAAGTAGTGGCTCTCGAGTTGCCCCCGAGATCGTCTTCCAGCTCCAGCAAGAGGAAGTCTTCCAGGCCGGCGCGCCGCAATCGCCAGGCCGCCGAGAGGCCGGCCACGCCGCCTCCCAGAATGGCCACATCGGTTCGAAGACGCCGTCTTGCCTTCTGAACGCTCGCTTGCCGCAGGCCGTGGCCGCGCTGCCAGGAAGCTCCTACCAATGCCCCCTCGGGAAGGGGAGGAGTGAAGGAGCGACACCCCACCAAGGACAGTCCCGCCAGGGTCAGGCTGCCCTGCAGGAACTGGCGCCGCTTCACTGCGCCACGGCCCGCCACTCCTCCTCGTAATAGCGCACCAGGGCCTGGTTGGACAGGCGATTGACCTCCACTTCAAGCGCGCCCATGTCCAGCGGGAACTCGAACATGGCGGCCAGGGCGGCCCGATTCAGGAAGCGCAACCCCGTCGGCAGATGTTCTCCAGGTCGGGTGGGTCCGATGAGGGCGAACCCCCACTCGCCGAAGGATGGCACGAAGACGTGATACGGGCGCACCTGGAGTCCGGCGGCCTGCATCGTTTTGAGGATGCACCAGTAGGACCGGCGGGCGAAAAGCGGCGAGGTGCATTGAACGGCGGCCGCCCCATCCGGAGCGAGGTGGCGTTTGAGCTCGCCATAGAAGCTCACGGTATACAGCTTGCCCAGCGAGAAGGTGCTGGGGTCGGGAAAATCGACCAGCACGAAGTCGTAGGTGCCTGGATTTTCGCGCAGCCAGATGAAGGCATCCGCATTGATCACCCGGACGCGGGGCGAGCGCAGGGAGCCTTCGTTGAGCTGAGAGAGCAGCGGATGGCGGGTGAACAGGTCCGTCATCCCCGGATCCAGGTCGACCAGGGTGACCTCGCTGACACTCTTGTAGCGCAGCACCTCGCGCAGAGCCAGACCGTCTCCACCCCCCAGGATCAGGACTTTCCCCGGCTCCTTGAGCCCGCTCAGAGCGGGATGGACCAGGGCTTCGTGGTAGCGGTACTCGTCCAGGCTGGAAAACTGCAGGTTGTTGTTGAGATACAGGCGCACGTCACCGGTGCGCTGGGTGACCACCAGGCGCTGGTATGGGGTCGAGCGGGCCAGCAGCACCTGATCGGGGAACATCTGCACCTCGGCCAGCGTGGTCAGCCGCTCGGAGAGGGCCACCCCGGCGGCCAGCAAGAGAAATGCCAGCACGGCCTGGACCAGGAGTAACCGGGAGGCCTGCCTGGTCGGGGAGAAGCGCACCAGAAATGCGAGAGCCACGCCCACGTTGACCAGGCCGAACAGAAAAGCGGTGCGAACGAGGCCCAGGTGGGGGACCAGCAACAATGGAAAGGCCAGCGAGGCGACCAGGGCTCCGATGTAGTCCAGGGCCAATACCTGGGAGACGAGCTCTTTGAACTCGAGCTGGTCCTTCAAGAGGCGCATCACCAGGGGGATCTCCAATCCCACCAGGGTACCGATGGCGAAAACCAGCGAGTAAAGCACCAGGGTAAAACCGGTGCCGTGGGCGAAAACGAAAAACAGGACGCTGGCCGAGCAGCCGCCTAGAATTCCCACCAGGATCTGGATCTGCACGAAGCGGTGCAGCACACCTCGGCTGATATAGCGTGCCAGATAAGAGCCCACCCCCATGGCCGATAGATAAACCCCGATGATGGTTGAGAACTGCATGACCGAGTCTCCCAGGAGATAGCTCGAGACGGTCCCGGCAATCAGCTCGTAGATAAGCCCGCAGGTGGCGATCAAAAAGACCGACACCAGAATCAGGGGCTGCACGGAGTCTACTTCCCGCCCAGGTGAACGTAATGAGTCTGGTAGTGTGAGCGATAAGAGCCTGGGTTCTGGCGGATGGTCTTGGGCAGGTTGGAGACTTTGTCAGGTTGGGTGAGCGTGAGGCCGAAGTAGTTGAAGGCCAGCATCGCGCCCATCAGGCCAATACCCAGAAACTTTTGCACATTCAGCAGCATGCTCTGATCACTCCGAGGATGAGGTTGGGGGATGGTCGCTCTCGCTCCAGCGCTGGGTCTCGAAGCTGGACTCGCGCACCCAGTACCAGAGGGGAACGGGTAGCATCAAGCCCAGACCAATGAAGAACCACACCCACGAGGGTACGTCGCGCTTGACGGTCACGCTCCAGGAGAAACTCTTGCCTGTACTGGCCTTGGAAGGTAGGTCAGCGGGCTTCATGTCAGCAGTCGCCGTCATGCCGCTCTCCATCTCGATGAGCAGGTAGTAGCGGCCGGCCGGCACGCGAGGAAGGGTGACGGTGTTGACCGTGCTGCCTTCCGACCAGTAGCCGTCTGAATCACTGCCGCTGTAGAAAGCAACGCCGGTCCCAAAATCGAGCGCTTCGTTGGTCTGGGAGTTGATCAGGGCCAGGTGGAAGTCGACCCAGCGATTGTTAACGCCCGCGGAGGTGCGAACCTCGACATTGGAGATTCGACCGGGTATCTCGAACTCGTCGGTCACCACCGTGAGGCTCGTCGGGTCCGATGTGGCCGTGCCTGTCTTGCTGAACACGACCTTGTTGGCGCAGATCATCGTGGTGAGCACCATCAGAATAAATGAAGCCGCCAGGTAGCCGGCAAACCACATCCAGGCCCGGTGCTTGAGCGGTGTATAGGGGTCTGGTTGGCATGGGCCCACCTTGTAAGGCTGGCGGATCGAGGCGAGACCAAAGGCGCGGGCTACCTCCTGGGGCTCAAGGTAGCGCCCCTCACTCCAGACTTGCTCGCGGCCCGGGCTTTCCTCGCAGCTGAGCGAGTCGGGAGGACAGACATAATCGTGCATGCGCACCTCGTCGCCCAGGCGCACCTGCCAGTAAAACTGGCCAGCTACGTAGCGAACCCGGGCCACAGCTGTCTGAAAGTGCCGAAAACGCTTGCCTTTGTAAGCCAGCGTGTTATCGGTGGGCTCAGTGACCGGATCTCCTGAACCCAGGTTGCGAGGCAGCATCAGGCTGGGCCTGGCCAGCATCCAGTGCCCGTCCGACTCCACCAGCCAGCGATAGCCGTGGTAGGGGTTGTAGAGCAGATACTCGGTGAAGGGGTAGTCCATGCCCTCCACCCTGACGCTGCGGCGGACAAAGCCCAGACACTCCCAGTCTTGCCCGTCCAGCTTCCCTCTGGTCCCCAGGGCGATCAGCGGGGTGACCTTCTCGCTCTCTTGCACTTGAAAGAGCACCTTCAGGTTCTTGTCCTTGAGGTCGATGGCGGTGCCGCAGTATTCGCAGACCAGAACCTGGCTGATGCCTTCGGCCTTGAGCTCGTGCGGGGCGCCGCAGGTGGGGCAGCGCAGCACTGAGGTGGCCACTCCCTGCTGGTTCTCTAGCTCGGGGTTGAAATCGCGCAGTCCGGCCAGCTTCAGGTCGTCAAAGTCCACGTAGTAGCCGAGGTAGACGGTGGGGGAGGAGGGGTCGGAGTAATCCAGGGTGGCGCCCAACTGGCCGCCGGTGCGCAGGTCAGCGGTGGTGAATTGAGTCTTTTGAGCCGGAAACACGAATGGCAACTCGCCTTCGTAAGAGCTGAGCGTGCTGGTGGAGACCTCTGAGACCACGAAGAACTCGTTCTTCAGGGTAATGAACGACCCCACCCGCAGGTCTTCAGCGCGGGCTACGGGGCTCTTGGGGTCAAACTCCTTGTTGACGAAGTAGGTGCCCATCGCCTCACCCAGCCAGCCATTGCTTCCATCGGTGTACTGTAGATACCACTCATTCCAGAAGCCCGAGTCGTAGGCCACCTGGATGCGCCCGATCACCTCGAAGTGCTTGTCCAGGAAGGTCCCGGTTGTGCCCAGTTGGACCGGCGAGCCGTCGGGCTGAAGGTCGGAGACTTTGCCCAGGTTCTGCAGGTCCACGTCGTGACGAACCACCAGGGATCGACAGGCGGCGCACACGGCGTGGGTCGTGCTCTGGGCTCGGAAGACGACGGGAGCCCCGCACGAAGGACAGGCAAGCTGAAGCACGTGCCCTCATTAAACCGCACAGCCTCTGTTCCCTGCCCGAAGAGGAGCCGGGTCGGAGGGTCGGGAATGGCCGGGGCATGAATTTGAACCAGTTGATGATGGAATACCTGGCCACGCTGGGCTGGGCGCTTGTGGCCGCGCTCTCGATGAGCATCTCGATGGCGATATTGCAGGTGGTCTACAACAAGCTGACCCCGAACATCGATGAGACCGAGGAAATCAAGAAGGGGAACATCGCCGTGGCCATGGTCATGGCGGCTGTCATCCTGGCCTTTGGCTTTGTGGTTGGGATGGCCGTATCAGGCGGCGGACCGATTCATTTTCCCCCGGCTCAGTGAGGGCAGGTGCAGGAAGTCTGGCGCGGCCGGGCGTGATTGATCCAGTGAGCCCGGAACAGGCAGACGGCCCCGATGACGGTGAACAGAGTCTCGAACAACTCCCCGAGCTCGTGACCGCTCAGAATTCCGCCGCCCAGCAGCAGCAAGCCAAAAAATCCCCAACGTAAGGCGGATTGGCGGCCTGTGCGCAGGTAGCCAGGAACCAGGGCCAGGCCCGCCACGGGCAGCACTACTGCGATCAGCATAAAGTGAAAGTCTTCATGGTGCATCAGGCTGCTGGCCAGGAACGGCAGAAAACCCAGCAAGAAGGGAATGGCCAGGCAGTGCACCAGGCACACGACTGACAGGCCCATCCCGAGAAAATCCCAAATACGCAGCGTTCTAACCTGGTTCATCCGTCGGCTCCTGAGAATGTACTACCATTAAAGTGATAAATCATTATCGCCCGCTTGTCAAGGCGAAACTTTGAACGATTCGAAGAAGCGCCCCACTTCGGCCGGCTCGAGAGGTTTTTGTCCGGTCACGGTGAGCTGGTAGAGGCGATTGCCCACCAGGTAGAGGCGACTTTTGACCCAGAACTTGCCTTCCTTGCGATAACTCAAAGCGTTGCCCGGATGCTGACCAAGCGTGAGCGTACCCTGGCGAAGGTCCGTGGCGCCGTCGGCCCGGACTCCTTCGCGAATATTCGCGAAAATTTTCCTTGGGCCCAGCTCCTTCACGCTGGTTGCGGGATAGTCGACGTAGGTCACCATGAAGGCTCGCTGGCCCAAATTGACGAGAAATTGATGCTGCGTGAGGTTGCCAGCGGCTGTGTAAAGCGTCTCCAGGCTGGTGCGGGCCGCTCCTGGCAGGGACACTTCAAAGCGCCCCGGTTCAGACCTGACGATTCGCCATTCCTCCTGCGCCGAGACCAGGCCCCACAGGATGGCCAGGAAGAGCAGGATGCGCATGGAGAGTCCTTTCCTCGGCGGGTGGGAGACTCCTCGACCGCTGCGAATGGACTGTGCATGTCTGATATGTGGTTTGTGCTCGCCTGGGTCTGGTTCTTGCTGACCATCATCATTCACCTTATCGGTTTTGCTTCAGCGGCTCACGCAGTTCTCTATGCACGCAGCTCCTCGGCGGCCATCGCCTGGGGGATCTCGCTGGTCTCGCTGCCCTGGGTGACGCTGCCTCTCTACTGGGTTTTCGGACGCCATCACTTCACCGGCTATGTGCAGGCCTTGCGGGCGGGACTTCTACGTCGCAGTGACCCGGTAGTGGATCGGTTCTTGCGTCCTCTGGAGAGTTTTCGTTCCCATTGCCAGGTGCGCGAGAAGGCTCAACTTGGCTACGAGCGCCTGGCTCGCATCCCCATGACCGGCCAGAACCGGGCCGAGCTCTTGATCGACGGCCAGGAGACCTATGAGAGCATCTTTGATGGGATTCAGAAGGCTCAGCGCTACGTTCTGGTGTTCTTCTTCATCCTGCGGGCCGACAAGGTGGGTCGGAAGCTCCAGCGGCTCTTGATCGCCAAAGCCAACCAGGGTGTGCCGGTCTACCTCATGTACGATGCCATGGGCAGCCTCTTTCTCAAGAAATCCTACATTCAGGAGCTGCGGGCCGCCGGGGTGGAGGTGGTCAGCTTTCGTTCAGCTCCCACTCGCCAGTACTACTTCCAGCTCAACTTTCGCAACCACCGCAAGATCGTCGTCGCAGACGGTCGGGCCGCCTGGGTGGGTGGACTGAATTTTGGCGACGAGCACCTGGGCGCCAACAAATTCTACGGGCCCTGGCGCGATACCCATCTCAAGCTCGAAGGACCGGCCGTGCAGGGAGTGCAACTGGTATTCCAGGAGGATTATTACTGGGCTTCAGGTCGTCTGCTGGACCTGGATTGGGTTCCCCAGCCGGCCGTCGAGGGTGATACCGACGCACTCTATCTCGGGAGCGGTCCAGCCGATGATCTGGACGTGGGCTTGCTCTACTTCGTCCACACCATCAACTGTGCTCGCAAGCGTATCTGGATCGCCAGCCCCTACTTCGTGCCCGATCCCTCGGTGATCGACGCACTCAAGCTCGCTGCCATGCGCGGAGTGGACGTGAGAGTCATCGTGCCGCTGCGCTGGGACCTCTACTTCATGTATCTTGCCGCCTTCTCTTATTTGCCTGAGTGCGAAGCCAACGGCATCAAGTTCTACCGCTACAAGCCCGGGTTCATGCACCAGAAGGTGATGCTGGTGGATGACGACATCGCTTGCGTGGGGAGCTCGAACGTGGACAACCGTTCCATGAGGCTCAATTTCGAGGGGAATACGGTCGTGATATCCAGGCCATTTGCTGAGCGAGTGGAGGCCATGCTCCGCCATGATTTCGCCCGCAGCGTGAAGGTGGAAGGCAATGAGTATGAGCGCATGCGATGGCCGGCCAAATTGGGTGTCAAGTTGATCCGTCTGTTGGAGCCTATCCTCTAGTATATTGTGCTGACGGAGGAAACCTCCGCAAGCACAGGGGGGGGCGCCCGGACCTCGCGCTCAGGGCGAGCAGGAATCTCCCACCGGGACAAACGAACTCCGGGCGGCTATGGCAGTGATTCGACCTTTCCCCGCAGTGCGGCCCCGTCCCGAGAACGTGGCGGCGGTGGCTGCCGTCCCCTACGATGTTGTCAGTCGCGAGGAGGCCGCTCAACTTGCGGCTGGCAATCCACTAAGCTTCTTGCACGTGTCCCGCTCGGAGATCGACCTCGAGCCGGGCATTGATCCTTACTCGGACGCCGTCTACGCTCGGGCTCAAGCGAACTACGCCAGACTCAAGCAGGAGGGCGTCTTGCTGCAAGAGCAGGAAGGCAGCCTCTATGTCTATCGCCTGCGCTCGGGCGACCACAGCCAGATGGGCCTGGCGGCTACCTTTGCGGTGGACGAGTATGACGGCGGTAAGATCCTCAAGCACGAGAAGACCCGCAAGGACAAAGAGGATGATCGCACCCGTCATATCCTGACTCTGCGGGCCCAGACCGGTCCGGTGCTGCTGACTTTCCGTCCCATGGAGGCTATCCGGGAGCTCTTCGAGGAGGCAACCCGGGGTCAACCGCTCTACGACCTGGCTGCCAGCGACGGCATTCAGCATACAGTCTGGAGGGTCAGCGCCTGCGATCGCTGGGTGCAGGCTTTCGAGAAGGTACCCAGCCTCTACATTGCAGACGGCCATCACCGCGCCGCCGGGGCCAGTCGGGCCCGGGCCCATCTGCGGGAGGAGAGCTCCAGTTGGACCGGTCAGGAAGCCGCAAATTTCTTCCTGGCGGTTGCCTTCCCCACCGACCAGCTGCGCATCTTGCCGTATGACCGGGTGGTCAAAGATCTCAATGGCTTGACGGCTCATCAACTGCGTGAGAAGCTTCATCCTTACGTTGGGGCTCGGCCCACCCCGGAGGGCCCCGGTCACTGCAGCATGTACCTGGAAGGCCAGTGGCTGGACGTGGACATGACCACCTGGGCCCAGGCCGCCAGTTCGCCAGTGGGCCGGCTGGACGTCGCCCTCCTGCAAGAGCATCTTTTGGCCCGCTATCTGGGCATTCAAGACCCTCGCACCGACAAGCGGATCGACTTCGTTGGCGGCTCGGCCGGGGTGGAGGAGTTGGTGCGTCGCGTCGACTCAGGTCAGGCTGCGGTGGCTTTCTCGATGGCCCCCACCAGCCTCGATCAACTTCTGGAGATCTCCGACGCGGGCGAGATCATGCCGCCCAAGTCGACCTGGTTCGATCCCAAGTTGCGCGATGCCATCGTCATCCACGCTATTTAGATGTTGACCTGAAGGCGCGAGACTCCAGACAATCCGTTGGACGGCGCCGCTCGACGCGCGGCGCCTTAACCCTTGATGAGCGCCAGCACGTAGCTTTCCAGCTGTCGGGCTGGCTCGCCGGCTGGCTCGAGGAAGACCAGGCCCAGGTTGAATCGACCCACCTCTGCCGAGCGACAGCGCACCACTTCGGCCGACAGGGTCAGGGGGGCCAGCGGCGGCAGTGGTCCTACTGTCACTTGCAGACGCTGGCCCACCTCCCTGGATTTGTCCGTCTGCACCATCGCCCCCTGGATGCCCAGGTTCAACATTCTGGCTGGGACTTCATCGACCAGGGCGGGCAGGCTGGAGGCGATGCGGACGTGGAGTCGACGCTCGAAGATGGCCTGCTCGTCGAATCCGATCAGCTTCAAGA
The DNA here is from genome assembly GCA_964471395.1 of uncultured Burkholderiales bacterium. Classification (GTDB taxonomy): domain Bacteria; phylum Vulcanimicrobiota; class Xenobia; order Xenobiales; family QWHO01; genus QWHO01. Next base: position 11,307 of record CAYYHB010000137.1, read on the forward strand.
CGCGCTGCACCCACGAGCGCTCGAGATTGCCGGGGTGGTCGAGGTAAGCCACTCCGGCCTCCTGGCCTGCGCTCCACTGGACTCGTCCCCTGATCGGGAAAGCGCCAACCAGCGGTGGGTCGAGCTGCACCAGCAGCGAGGCACCGGGAAGAGGGGGCCTGGCCAGAGTCAGACGAAGGCCACCCAGTCCCATGTCCAGCACGTTTGCAGCCACAGCGTGCTGCTCCCAGTGGCACGTGACGGGGTATCGGCAGACGATGCGCGTGAGCCGTCTCTTTTGATGGAGTGTCAGCTCTTGCAGGCCTTCTGCCAGGGCCTTGCGTTCGTCCTTGGCCACAGGCCGAGCTTCGCTATCTGAAGCCCCACCCCTTGTTCAGCGTCATGCCAGAAAGCACCAGGGTGCCGTTCCTTCTCATGCGAGGGTCGTCTCGCAGGGCGGCCCGCTCGTCGATGGGGGTCGCCTGGGTAAGAGACGAGAACCTGGCGTTGCGGCCGAGGTCGGACTTGAGCTTGTCCAGGATGGCATTCCCAAGCACGGCGTGGCCCACGTTGCTGGGGTGCATCCCATCGTAGCTGAAGAAGCCGTTGTAGCCCCTTGCGTCGGTGACCCCGGTGGGGATCGTTGTCACGGTGGCCGCTTCCCCGCTGCCTTTGAGCTCAATCCCCTGCTCCCTGGCCCGCAGCAGAAGACCATTGGCGTCGATCAGGTGGAGGCGCGAATTGGAGGCCGCGGTCTGGCGGAGCAACTCGTTGTATTCTTCGGTGCGCTGATGGATCTTCTCAATCTCGTCAGGGGTAAGCACCTCGTTCTCAGTGAACAGCCCTTCCGCCGAAGCCTTGTTCAGTCGGACTTGCAGCGTGTTCTCGCTGAAGATCTCCCCGTGCTGCACGAATTTGATCAGCATATCTTTGAGTCCTACCCGGCTGCCAGGGGGGAATACCGTGCGGCCCTCGTACCCTTCCCCTCGAATGGTATCAGGGATGACCCAATTCTCCAGTTTGCTGGTCACGTCCGTTCCGTTGGGCAGCACCACGCGGTAGGGGAGAGGCCCCACCTTCTGGCCCACCGTCATCAGATAGGGAATGACCGTCACGTCCGGGATGTTGAGCACGGCGATCTCGGCCCGGGTTTCACTCAAGAGGCGCCCCAGCGATTCTTGCAGAGAGGTGCGAAAGCCTGGATTGACGGTCTCGGTCTGTTTGAGCGAGGTGCGGCCCGTGAAAGGGTTCTTGACGTGGTAGGTCCACTTCTGATCGTCCATCGGGGTCAGGGTGCGGTCGTCGACCACCCCGCCGTTGACTGATTCAAGGGCGTCGTTGTTGCCGGCCCAGAAGACCACGACGTCAGGATTCTGGGCAATGGCCTTGTCAATCATTGTAAGACCGTGGTCGGCCGAACGTTCTTCCTGCAGGATACAGTGCACGTACGGGGCCAGCATCATCAAAGCGCCCGACTGGGTGCGGTTGTCAGCCATGTCTTGCATCAGGTCGAGCACGTTGCTGACATCGCTGACGTGGCGCAGCTCAAAATTCGGCACGGCCAGGTTCTGCAGATCAGAGTCGTGTCCCTCGGCCATTTTGCCCATTCCGCCGGCATAGTAGAGTGGCCACAAAACCGGTTCCGGGGGAACGGCTCCCATGGCCAGGGCGGCCATGGGCACCGACATGGCCAAGCCCACCTGCAGGTAGCGCCAGACCGTGCCGACCAGAGAGATATTCTGGTCCTCGAAGATGCGCGGGGGGATGCCCCGACCCGACATCAATGGCTGCTTGAAGTCGAGGTTGGCGGCCCGGGCGATCTGGCTGGGGTAGGAGTGCTCCTGCCGTTCAGCCACCAGAGTGGCGTCCTGAAAGCCGGCCGTCAGGCTATCGCCCACCGCCACCAGCTTGAGGGGCGCTCTGTAAACAGGGGTTGGAGCTGTGGCCTGCCGGATCACCATTGCGGGCCCCATGGTAATTGGCACCGCTGCGGGTTGTGTGGCCGATTTGTTAACAGCCGACGGTCCGGGCTCTGTGTAGACAGTTTGTTGAACAGCGCCGCGCCAATTCCTGAAGTGGTCAACGCGCGGCGCCCTGGCGTTGCTTTTTTACATCTCGCTCCCCCGACGATCAGGAGCTACCGGCTACGAGTCTACCTGAGTTTATCTTCCGGCAAGAATGACCCCCTTGATTCAACGCTCGATCAACGGAAGGGCAACACTTGGTCAGCGCAACTGTTGGATACTCTGGGTGAGCGAGACAAGAACTGGAGGACCAACCCGATGATCGCCGCCTTGAACCAGTCCCCTACCACCGCTCTGCAGAGACTCAGTCGGTCCACCCCGGCCAGCTCTCTGCCCGAGCCCACCGGAGATGAAGTAACCTTGAGCCCGGAATCGCAAGCCACGTCTGGTCGAATGAGCGGCCTCAAAGCAACGGCTATGGCTCTGGGTCTGGCTGCCACTTTGACCCTCTCGGGGTGCGCTACTACCTTCAGCGACGGTTTCGGCACAACCACCTTTGGCGTCACGCCCGGGGGGGGGTCCTACA
>CAYYHB010000138.1:0-10388 GCA_964471395.1 uncultured Burkholderiales bacterium
TCTCCAGTCCGGCGATGCTCTGCTCCATCAAGACCTTGAACTCGGCCTCGGGGAAAGAAGGCTCGCGCAGCACCTCGCGGGCCAGCCTGAGCACCGCAGGCAGGTTGGCCCGGGTGGTCTCGATGCCGACCGTGGCCGAGGTGGCGCTGCCCCCGATGGACATGCGGGCTTTGAGCCGGTCGAGCTCATCCTGGATCTGCTCGCGGGTGCGTTGCTTCGTCCCTCGCATCAGCATGCTGCCCGTGAAAGCGGCCACGTGGTCCTGGAACTGCAGATCCGGCAGATTGCCAAAGCGGAAGATCATGCTCACGAAGACCGTCTCGCCGCGGGTTTTCTTGGGCAGGAGGGCCATCTCGATGCCCCCCTCCAGGGGCACGACCCGGGTACGCTTGTCGATGTTGGCCGGGGAGGCATCGAAGGCCTCGCCCTGGGCGATCGCCGCCCGGCCGGTATAGCCCCGCACGTGGGCCGACGGCTCGCCGGTCTCGGGAATGGAGGCCCGCTCGGGCGCATCGGTGGGGATGAACTCGCCCACCGTGCGGTTGGAGGTCTTGAGGTAGGCTTTGGCGACCCGCTGCACGTCGGCAGCGGTGACCTTCTCGATGCGGTCGCGGTAGAGGAAGAAGAGGCGCCAGTCGCCCATGGCCTCCCACTCGGAGAGCTGCAGGGCCAGCCGCTCGCTGGAGTTGAGCGTCAGCTCGACGCTCTTGAGCAGACCCATCTTGGCCCGATCCACCTCTTCGGCGGTCGGCTCGCTGGCGGGCATCTCCTGCACCACCTGGATCAGGACGTCCTTGACCTCGGAGAGTGGACCGTCCTTACGGACCTGGGCGGCGAATAGGGCCAGCCCCGGGTCGCGCAGTTGGAAAGCTCCTCCGAAGACCGCCGTGGCCTTGCCTGACTCCACCAGGGCTTTGTAGAGGCGGCCCGAGGGAGTATCGGAGAGGATCTCGCACATCACGTCCAGGGCCGCGAAGTCCTCGTGGCTGCCGGGGGGCACGTGATAGGCGGCCAGCACCGCCTGGATGTCCCCCACCCGGCGCAGGATCAGGGCCCGCTCGCCGTCCTGAGTGGGCTCGACGGTGTAAGGCTTGATCAGCTTGCGCGTGGGTTTGGGGATCTTGCCGAAAGTCGCCTGGACCAGCGCCAGGGTGCGGGCGGGGTCGATCTTGCCGGCCACGATCAGCATGGCGTTGTCGGGCTGGTAGTAGCGTTTGTAGAAAGCCTGCAGCCGCTCGATGGGCACTTTCTCGATGTCGGAGCGGTTGCCGATGGTGGTCTGCCCGTAGGCGTGCCACAGGAAGGCGGTGGACATGGTCTTGTTGAGCAGCACCCCGAACGGGTCGTTCTCGCCCGACTCGAACTCGTTGCGCACCACGGTCATCTCCGAGTCGAGGTCTTTCTTGGCCACGAAGGAGTTGACCATGCGGTCTGCTTCCAGGTCGAGAGCCCACTTGAGGTTTTCGTCGGTGGCCCGGAAAGTCTCGAAGTAGTTGGTGCGATCCTGGGAGGTGGTGCCGTTGGGCCGGGCGCCGTGGGCGGTCAGCTCTTGAGGAATGTTCTTGTGGTTCTTGCTGCCCTTGAAGAGCAGGTGCTCGAGCAGGTGGGCCATGCCCTTCTCGCCGTAGCCCTCGTGGTTGGAGCCGACCAGGTAGGTGATGTTGACGGTGATGTCCGAGGAGGATGGGTCGGGGAAGAGCAAGACCTTGAGCCCGTTCTGGAGCTGGTACTCGGTGATGCCCTCGACGCTGGTGACCTGGCGCACGCCAGGCGGCAGCTTGGGAGGGGCCTGGGCCTGGGCGACCAGGGTCAGAAGGCAAAAGAGCAGCAGAAGCGAGCTACGGTGAAACATCAGGGCGCGTTCGCGCGCCGGCGGCGAATTCCTACAGTCCCGTGCGAACGTAGGATAGAGCAACGGCCGGGTAAGAGCTATGGCTCCTCAGGTCGAACGCTGCATGGTTATCACATCGGTAGGATGTCTTCCCGGTCAACCGAATCTTCGGATATGAGATGGCTCCTTCTGTTGTTGCTATTGCTCCCCGCACGGGCCGACGAGGAGCAACGCGTGTTCGCCGAATACCGCAAGTATGTTGCCGGCTCTTACCAGTTGGAGGGCTACTTTGGCGACCGACGAGAGGGCACTCCCGACTACAAAGGCACCCTCACCATCACAGACCGCGGCGACCACTTCCAATTGATCTGGAAGTGGGAGGGTGGCGGAGCCGAGGGCCTGGGGATTCTCACCAAGGCAAGTTGGACCAGCGGCGAGCCCCAGTTCACCTTGTCGGTAGGCTCTCAGGGTCAGGACAAGAATGTGGGTGCTGCCGCCTACGCTTTCTCCAGGCACGCTGCCGCCCGCGGTGGAACCGTCTCGGTGATGCTGCGGGGTCCGTGGGTCAGTCAGGGGAGGCGCGGGTTCGAGAGGGCCAGGCGTACCGCGAGGGAAATTCCGTAGTCTGCCCACCTGCAGCGAGGACCGCTACCAGAGCAACTGCTCAATGACTGCCAAGCACGTGGCCTGGCCTGGGGAAGGGCTCGCCCATAAGGTTTTCCAGATCAGGCGCCAGGCCGCAGAAGGCGGAGTCCGGGGTTGGACCGGCATCCAGTTTATTGGAAGTCCCGGGCAGGCGATGCCGATTCTCCGGTAACGGAAAGGATTGCTCAGCGGTTGCCGCTCTCAATCTGGTCGAGAGCCTTGCGCAGGGTCTGATCCTGGTTCCCTCTGTAAAGAATGTCGGTGATCAGGCCGTTCTCCATGACCACGAGCATCCGTACCTCGGCCACTCCACCGCGCACGGTTTCAGTCTTAAAGGAGATCGGGACCCCTGCGGGAGTCAGCTTGCCCACCTGGATGTGGCTGATGTTGTTTCCAGTTGAGCCGGTCAGGAGGTCGTGCCCGACCATGACACGCGGCGCCGGCCCTCGCTTCTGCTGGTAGTCCGCCCAGGGCTTGATTGCGCTCACGAGGCGACGGTAGAGCGCCGGGTCGAACTTACCCTCGTGCTGGGCGAGGAACTTCAGCCAGCCGGCATCGGAGTGCTTTGAGGACATGATCGAGGGGAACGCGGCAGCATGGGCCTGGAAGAGGGTCCGCACCGCGTGGGCTTCGTCTAGACGGTTTCAAGTGGCCTTCCAACCGGAACTTGGATTGTTCAGCGTGACGGTATCGTCCGCGCCGTCGTACCTCCCGGCGATGTGGTGGCCGGCCTCAGTAGTGTAGTGGAAACGGAACGAGCCGTTGGCCTCGGCCTGATCGACCTGGGCAATGACGATATCCACGACCACCCCTTGCTCATAGATGTAGATGTAGAAGTCCTCCGCTTCGTTCCGGATGGTCTTGATGTAGGATCCGGAGGACGAGGCCCAGAGGCCCAGGATCCTGTCGTAGGAGGCCTGAGCCTTGGAGGGGGCGAGCAGGCAGAGGAGCAGAAGAAGGAACGTCATCAAACCTTTCATACTCTCAGGAGCCCCGGTGGACGGCGTCGATGCGCGACTGGGCGGTGGGGAACATTAAGATGTCGGCGATGTTGACGTGGGGAGGGCGGGTCACGGCCCACAGCACGGCATCGGCCACGTCCTCGGGATCGAGCGGGGTGAAGCCATGGTAGATGGCTTTGGCCTTCTCCTCGTCGCCAAAGCGCACCACGCTGAACTCGGTCTCGACCATGCCCGGCGAGATGCTGGTCACCCGGATGCTCTTGCCGTGAAGGTCCATCCGCAGCCCCTCGGTCAGCCCTTTGACGGCGAACTTGCTGGCGGCGTAGACGTTGCCGTTGGGATACATGTAGTGGCCGGCCGCCGAGCTGAGATTGACCACATGCCCCGTGCCGCGACGGATCAGGATCGGTAGCACGGCGTGCAGCACGTAGAGAAAGCCTTTCACGTTGAGGTCGAGCATCCGGTCCCAATCCTCGGGGTTGCCCGCGTGCAGAGGCTCTCGCCCCACCGCCATGCCGGCGTTGTTGAGGAGTACTTCGGTGCGCTCGAAGACTTCGGCATGGCTCTGCACCAGGTCGATGACCGCCTGACGGTCGGTGACGTCGAGCGGGAAAATGTCCACGCGCACGTCATTGCCCAGCTCATGCTTAAGCTGCTCGAGTCGGTCCAGCCGGCGGGCCGCCAGGATCAGATCGCGCCCTTCGCGGGCGAAGGCCCGCGCGCAGGCGGCCCCGATTCCGGCCGAGGCGCCGGTGATGAAAACTGCTCCGCTCATGGGGCGCGCGATTCGCCAGCACCTGGCCGGGTGCCTTCGCTCAGAGGGAAACCGGTTTATGAGGGACTACTTTGGTGGCGGCTTGAGGAAGAATCTTCACCAGCATAGGCTCACCGGTGGTCGTTCCTATCACAAACGGGTGGCAACTTCGCTCGCACCGCCGGATCTGCTGTCTCGCTCGAACGTGCGGGCACCTGTGGTAGGCTGCGACCAACCGCAGGCGATTGACCTGCGCGCACGTCCCGGAAAGAACTCGAAAGGGTGGTCGGCGAACTCATGGATGAAGTGGCTCCGTTATTCCAACCTTGATTGGCGGGTAAGAGTCAGGGATTGCTCCTCAGGCTGGCCAGGTAGATCCCCAGGTTGGCCAGAACGGCCACTCCGACGCACGGGATGGTGAACTGGGCCGGCACATGCAACTGCTTGTGGAGGGCGTCCACTAAGGCGCCGCGCGTTGAACGCTTCAGGAATTGGCGCGGCGCCGTTCAACAGATTGTCTACACTCCCGCGCGTTCTAATTCTGAACAGGTCAACGCGCGGGAGTGTAGAAAACAGGCTAGACACGCCGGCCTCTCGCTCCCGGCGATCATCCTGAAGGCGGTCCCCCTCAACCAGGAGCCTGTCCTGGTCGGCGCCGGTGCAGATCGAACGATCTTGGTTGCCAGGCTGGCCCTTACTGACCCTTCCTTTTGACCCGCACCCCGCCGATGACCACCGACCCGTGGGTCTCAGCCACGACCTTACGACCCCCGTCCGGGGGCATCTCGGCCGGCAGGTCGGGCAGCGAGGACAACTCTGGCAACTCCAGCATCTCCACGCGATCGTCGTACACCTTGACCAGTCGGCCGTCCTGGTCCAGCCAGGGGGTGGGCGTGTCGCGCGTGATCTCCGCGTAAATCAAAGGCTTACCGGTCTGAATGTCGAGCAGCTCCAGCCTGTAGGGCTCAGGCGCCGGGTCATGCAGAGCGATCAGGCCACGGTCCGTCACGCGCAACCGCGAGATGGAATTCTGGCCCTCCTGAAAATGCCGGAAGCGCACGTCCCCACTGGGCTCGATGCAGGTCAGCGTGTTGCCGCACGGGATCAGCAGAGCTCCATCAGCCAACACCTGCGTGTCGTACGACGTATTGCGGCCCATCAGGTCCTTGGACCAGAGCTCTTTCCCGGAAACCGGATCCAGCCCGATCACTTTGCCCATGGCGCTCACGTAGAGCACGCCCGGGCCAGCGCGCAGGCCGGTAAGCTCCTTGTCGACTTCGACCTTCCACTGCTCGGCAATCTGCCCATCCGTGAGCTTGAAAGAACGCACGGCTTTCTGGTCGAGGCAGGCGCCGCTACCGTCGGGGAAGCCGACCAGCTCGCGGCCGTAGCCGTTGAACGGCAAGCGCGCCCTGACGTCCCCGGTGCGGGGGTCGACGCAGATCATCTGGTTGCTCGACTTGAGCAGGAGATGCCCGTTCGCGAACGGCACGCCCTTCTCCAGGTTGGCGCCGGCGCTGCGCCACAGAACCTCGCCCGTGGCCGGGGAGATGCCCATGTGGTAAGGCAGGTGCTCGGGCTGCCGCTCAATGTTCATGCTGGCCATGTCCCCAGTGCCCGGGGCGAAGCACCAGACCCGGCCGCTGGCCTTCCAGTCCCAGCCCTCCTGGCCGTCTGGCTTGATCCCCTCGATGTGGCCATTCTCGTAGGCCACCACGGTCATCCCGGGAGCGGCCAGGGCCGTGCCGACGCGAGCTTCGGACTGATGCTCCCAGGCCTTCTGACCGGTTCTGAGGTCGATCCGTCCCACCGTATTGCCTCGGAAGTACACCAGGCTATCCGGGCCTATGCAGCTTTGCATCCTGCCCACCTCGGCGCTGTCCACGCCCCAGACGGTGCCGGTATCGACCGCACGCTTCTTGGGCTCGTCGAAAATCGAGGTCGCGGCTATCGGACGGATTATCATAGCCCTGCAACATTAGCGCGGAACCCCTGAAATCCACCTGAAAGCCTCCATGAGGCTCGCGATCGCGCCCGCCGGCGAGGCAGCGTGCCCGTTCTGCAACTCATCCGACAGCAGCCCCCGTCACCATGCCGCGAAGGTAGCGGGTGGTGTCATCGCCTGATGATGGCTGCCGCGGCCCAGGCGATTGAGGCTTTTTGCCATCGGAGGTGATAAGCGGAGGTTCGGCAGGATTTTCGCTCTCGTGAATTCCTTCACAGAACCATTTGACGGGACTTCTGGCCTACTGTTCGGCAGGTTTTCGTTTCCGCCGGAACATGCGCCTGGTTTCCCGGGCGAGCAAATCCTAGCCGGTCTGGTCGCCGAGCGCGTTCGTCGGGTCCAGGAGCGGCCAGGCGAAGGTCGGGAACACTGGGAGCCCGTCCTGGGCAATCGCTGCCGGCATGCCGGGTTGGGTGCTCAGGATTTGCTGACTTCCAGGTTCCGAAGATCGGGCCCCGAAGGCGACCGCGGTATGTTTTTGCTCGCGCCCGATCTGAGTGAGTCCCAGCGCACGGAGCTGGGCGGCAAGGGTCGGGGCCTGTGGATGTTGCTCCGAGCCGGAGCGAGCATCCCTCCCACCGTCTGTCTTGCTCCCGAAGACGAGCCTGAGGCGCTGGCCGCCCGGGTGGCCGAGATGCTGGGCCCGGGCCCTTACGCGGTGCGCTCCAGCGCTGCCGCCGAGGATGGCCCGCAACGCTCCTACGCCGGCCAGTTCGAGAGCCTGCTCAGGGTGGAGCAGGCCGAGCTGGCCCGGGCCATCCGGGCCTGCCGGGCCAGCGCTCATTCCCAGCGCGCCCGGAGCTATGGAGAGAGCGGTCCGCTGAGCGTGCTGGTCCAGCCTATGGTGGAGGCCGAGCGGGCTGGAGTGCTCTTCACCTGCGACCCGGTCAGCGGCAGTCGCGACCGGATCCTGGTGGAGTGGTGCCCGGGCACGGCCGAAGGGCTGGTGGGTGGCACGGTGGTCGGTCAGCGCGAGTGGCACGAGCACGGCTCGGAGCTAGCTCTGGTGCGCGAGGCTCTGGCCCTGCAGGAGAGACTTGAGATGGGGGCTCCGCTCGACTTCGAGTGGGCCGAGACGAATGGCCGGATCGTCTGGCTCCAGGTCCGCCCCGTCACCGCCGCGGGCGAGGATGCCAGCTTGCACTTTCTGGGCCCTCGTGAGAGCCCGCCGGTGGAACCCGGGGAAACGCACTGGACCAGCGTCAATGCCCGCGAAGCCCTGCCCAACGTGCTGACCCCGCTCATGCAAGAGCTGATGGTGGACTTGATCCACGAGGCCTTCATGGCTTCCCTGGGGCTCCTTGGGGCCCGACCCGCCGCCGATCAGCAGGCCATGGGGGTGTTCCAGGGGCGCGTCTTTCTCAACGTGACCGCCCTGGAGGCCATTGTGGCCCAGCTTCCCATCGAGAACCCCCGCGTGCTGGTGGAGGGCATCCTGGTGGGCGAGCACCGCGAGCCGCCCCGACTGCGCTTCAGCCTGAGCGTTCTGCCCAACCTGGCCAGGTTGCTCTGGGGCCTGGTGACCTTTCCTTCCCGCTATCGCGCCTTCGAGCGCGAGCGATGGCGGGTGCCCAACTCCTTCGAGGGCATGACCTCTCGCGAGCTGTGGCAGGCCATCCGGCGTGGTCTTGATCTTCGAGCCGCCTTTCACCTGCACGTGCTGGGCTCGTCGGCAGCCTTCGGAGCCCTGGCCTGGCTCGAAGAGCTGGCCGGCTCACGCGAGCGAGCTTCCAGGCTGCTGCAGGGGCTGGGCACCTTCCGCTTCGCCTCGGCCGCGGCCGCGCTGCGCGATCTGGCCAGAGATCGTCCTGCCTCGCTCGAAAGCTATCTCGAGGAGTACGGCCATCTCGGGCCGGGCTCGCTGGACCTCAACGAGCCCACCTGGCGCGACGACCCGGCTCCGGTGCTGGCCATGGTGGAACGGCTGCGCGAGGCGGGCGAAGTGCAGGGCCGCGAGGCCTATCTGGCCCGGCTGGCCGAGCAGCGCCGCCAGGCCGAGGACGAGCTGCTGCGCGGCCAGCCCTGGTGGCGCAAGCTCAAGCTACGGGCGGTGCTGGCCCTGGCGCGGGCGGCGGCTCCTCACCGCGAGAACACCAAGTTTTTGATCCACCGGCGACTGGCTGTGGGACGCGCCTATCTCCACGAGCTGGAGCGAAGACTGGGGGTGGAGCTGACCTATCTCTACCCGGCTGAAGTGGAGGCCTTGATCGACGGCCGTCAGCCTGAACCCGGGCTGATCGAGCAACGCAAGCTCTTGCACCGGCGCTCGCAGGCCCGTCCCTGCCCGCTTCACCGGGTGCTGGGTCCGGGCGGTCTGCGGCTCTACTTCCCCCAACACCCCACGGGGTCAAGGCTGCACGGCATCGCCGGAAGCCCTGGTCTGGCACGAGGGAAGGCCCGTGTCCTGCTCTCGCTGCAGGAGGCCGCCCGGCTGCAGCCGGGCGAGGTGCTGGTGACCACCACCACCGACCCCTGCTGGACCCCGCTCTTCTCGCTGGCCTCGGCCGTTGTGGTCGAGGTGGGCGGCGTGCTCTCGCACGGGGCCGTGGTGGCACGCGAGGTGGGCATTCCGGCTGTGCTGGGAGTGCACGGCCTGATGGCCGCCGTGCGCGACGGCGACGAGCTGGAGGTGGACGGCTCCCACGGCGTGGTGCTCCGTCTTTGACTGCATACCCCTGGCTTTCTACTTCCTCGCATAGACTGTGCGGTGAATTCTCAACAGGTTCAGCTACCCTTTGAACGGAACCCCCGAGGGCAGCGAGATCGCGGAGAGAGACCGGTCTGGATGCACTCTCCCGCCTCCGCGAGCTCCGCGGTTCAAAAGGGACGGGGACGAATTCCCTGGACACGGCACTCAGGGGCCAGGCTGGGCCTTCTTCGCTTGCCATCCGGCAGGGGGCAGGACGCGTACCAGGCCCGTGTCCACCTCCGCCTCCATCCGCATCGTCTTGGTGGGAGCCAGGTTCCAGAGGTTGACCACGGGGCAGTATCTGGTCGTTGTCCAGATAATCGCTTTTTGTTGAACCCGAAGGATTTCTCAACGCCCCGCGGAACCAGCCAGCCTCAGTTCGGGTAGGAGGAAATTGTTATGGATCCCACGTCGTCGGGGCTGGTTTCGCGTGCACGAAGCCGGGCCGCGCTGTTGAGCCTTTGGCTCCTCTTCTGGGCGGCAATCATCGGTTTGACCGGCTGCGGTACATCCGGCGGAGTGGGGGGCGGCGGAGTGGCGGCCGGCGGAGTGGCGGGGGGCGCGAACGTCGACAACGCGGTGGCTCCGATTCCGCAGTTCCTGAGTCTCGGCTCCAAGGAGATGGGTGAAATCGCGATCGCCCAGATGCGTACCGCTCGCGCGATTGCCGCGGCCGCTCGCATGTCCACCTTCGTTCGTCCGGGCGCTCAGGCGGGGCAGGACGGGCCGTTCACCGTCGAGCTCACCAACCAGGCGGGGGGGTCCATCCTGGTTACCGTGCGCGAGACTGCAAGTGCCTCGGTTCGCGGCGTCCTGGTGACCCAGGCGCCGGTTGCCAATGCGGATGGTTCGACCACGGTGACCGCCACCCTGGGGGACGGCCAGCAAGGCTTTTTCGGAAGCACCGGAACTGTCACGTACGCTTTCAGTCAAGACGGTCTGGTCAGCCTGCGATTCGACCAGCTTCTCCCGCAAGTTATTGCGGGCGAGTATGACCCGGATCTGCTACCTCCGCCAATCTCGGGGACCCTCGCTCTGGAAGGGGACGGGTTCTTGCGCGGGCAGCTTACGGCCGCTGAAGGCGTGAGCGCCCGCCAGGATTTCTGGGATAACCCCTTCGGCTACATCGTAAATGGGGCGGTGCAGTTCGGCACCTGGTTCATGAATGCCGACTTCTCCACCAACGACGGCTCCATCTCCGGCTCCAGCACGACCGATGCCAACTTCAATACGGTTGGCTCGCTGACGGACACCCGTCTCAGCGGAGACAGCCAGTCGATCGGCTACTTCGGCGCTCCCGCTGGCGTGGCGCAACTCACCGGGATGAGCGTTCAGTCACCCCTCGACGGCAGCCGTAAGTTGCCAGGCGCCGGGGTCATCGGCCAGAACGGCGGCAACGTCATCGGGCAGAACGGCGGCAACGTCATCGGCCAGAACGGCGGCAACGTCATCGGGCAGAACGGCGGCAACGTCATCGGCCAGAACGGCGGCAACGTCATCGG
>CAYYHB010000138.1:10488-13779 GCA_964471395.1 uncultured Burkholderiales bacterium
CGTCATCGGGCAGAACGGCGGCAACGTCATCGGGCAGAACGGCGGCAACTTCGCCGTCCGCCAAATTATGGCGGTTGACGACGTCGACCGAGACGCTCCCTCGACCCTGGGAGCCAGCTTCCCGGCCCAGTCGAACATGCGCTTGCGCCTCCTCTTGTGCCAGCCTCCAACCTTCGAATCGGACAACGTGCAGGCGCGGACCGGCGACAACCTGGTCTTCGTCGTTCGCGCCGAAGATGGCCAGGGGCGGCCGATCCCCTACACGACCAATCAGGGACTGTGGAGCGCTTCATCCAGCGACGCCACCCCGGTGCTCTTCATGGACCCGAACAGCGCCGGCAGGTACGTCGCGGTCAATCCGGGTACCGCCACGGTGTTCTTCAATGACCTGAACGACCTGAGCCTCTCGGCTGAGGGCGCCGTCGCCGTCACCGGAGCACCGGCCGTCGTGCCGGGCACGATCTTCTTCTCCAACCAGCCCGAAGGCCCGCAAACCACCTTCTCCCCGCTCTCTCCGGTGCCGGTCGTGCGCGTGCTGGATACGAACGGGAGCCCGATGGCCGGGGTCAACGTCACCCTGGAGGCGACCGGTGAGGGGGCCGGCTTTATCTCGGCCACCCGAGCCACCGACTCCACCGGGGCTGCCGGCTTTGGCGACTTCCTGCTGGCCAGCCCGGGGACCTACACCCTGATCGGCCGCGCCGCCGGTCTCGCCTTCGTAGGCAACTCCTTTGAGGTGACCAGCGGCCGCGTACTGGTCTCGCTACGGATCCTGACCGCCGACGGGACCACCGTGCAGGCGGGGCGTGCCCTGAATCTTCGCGCCGAGGGCACTCTCAGCGACGGCACCGTGATCGACGCCACCAACCTGGTGGACTGGATCGCCTCGAACCAGAACGCTCGGGTCACCCCCACCGGACTGGTCAGCGGGGTCTTTGCCGGAAGCGTGACCATCGAGGCCCTGCAGAAAGCGGGTGCGGCTACCCGTGCCCAGATCGACCTGACGATCACCCCTCCGCCGGTACGGCGCCGCGGGCTGATCTACATCGCCGACTCGGGGGGGCCGGGCAGCGCCAACGGCGAGATCCTGGTGTCCAGCTTCGAGACTTCCAGCGGCCGCCTGGACAAGACGGGGGACACGCTCAACCTGACCCGCATCAGCCTGACCGCCACCGGCAGCTTTACCGCTGCCCGGCCCTTCGACGTGCTGCTCAACAGCGACGCCACCCGGCTGATCGTCGGCACCGACGCCCAGGCCCGGGTGTACGAGGTCAACCGCACCGACGGGAACCTGCTGCTGTTCAGCCCGGGCCCTTCCGAGAACAACTTCCCGGACCTCAGGCACCTGGTTCAGAGCCGGCTCGGTGGTGTCACCAACCGCTACTACGGGGTGTCGGAGGGAACCAAGGTGGGGGCCTTCACCCTCAACGCCAACGGCTCTCTCACCCGTTTCCGCACCTGGGTGATGCCCAATTTCGTTCGCGGCCTGGAGAGCTTCCAGGTCGGGAGCGAGGACTTTGTCTACGTCAACCTGGGTGACTCGCTGCACGTGATCAACGTGGCCACCGGCGCGGACACTTCGGTCGCGATCCCGCCCAACCTGATCCTGAACCCCGGGCTCGAGCTCACGCTCCCGTCCGGCCCCGTTTTGAGCATGGGCGGGTTCATCCTGAGCGGCATGGTGGGAGCCCCCCATCTTCTGACGCTGCCGGTCGACAGCTCGACCGGCATGCCCAACCCCAACCAGTTCACCTTCGTGCCCACCATCGGGGAGCCGCGCGGCCTCACCGCCAACGCTGGCGACGACCTGGTTGTGGTGGGCAGCTTCACCGACAATCTCGTGGATGCATTCACCACGGCCAAGTTCCCGACGAACCCGACCCGCTTTACCGGGGCCCCCTTTGCGAGCACCGGCGCGCCGGAGGCTCTGGAAATCGGCGGGGTGTCACGCGAGCTCGTCTTCGCGCTGACCTCGCCGCAAGGCACTCTTGACGTGTTCAAACTGCAGCTGGTCGGGGCGGGGTTCTCGCTTACCCGGCAGGATACTGCGCGTGTCGGCGGGGTCAATGTGCAGGACGTGGAGTCCACCGTGGTGGGCAACCAGTAATCGCCCGGCCCGGAGAAGCGGAGAAGCGCTCGTAGCGATACGAGCGCTTCTCTTTTGGTGCTTGAGCTTCGTCGCATCGACCTTGGAAGCGGTTGCGAAACAAGCTTCTCAGGGCACGCTTTGGACAACGGTCATGACGAAGCTCAGAGGCCGGTCTCGCCCAGGATCTTGTTCCCCACCCGCAGCACGGCCCGTTTCGGCTTCACCTCGTTGGGGAGCTGATAGAACATGCGGTCGGCCACGACCGACTCGCCGGGCTTGAGGATCATCACCTGACGGTTGCGCAACCGGACCACCCGGTGGTACTTGTCCTGGTTGTCCACCAGCAGCACCTCGTTGTTGTTGAATCGCACCAGCTCGGTGCCCGTGTTGGTGAGCTCGAGGGAGAGCTCGTAGAGGCTCTCGTTGGGGTTGGAGGTGGTGGTCTTGTCCAGCTTGACGAGCTTCATTCCGACGCTGGGTGGAGACTTCTTCTGCGCCACCCCGGGCGCGAGCAAGAGCAGGCCCAGCAGGGCCATCCAGACGATTCGCACCGAGCACCTCCCCTTTGTCTGGAGTCTAACCGGCGGCCCTCACACGGGTTTCCCCTACCCGGGTGAGGAGGTAGTCGTCGGTCAGGGTACCGTCGGGGAAGAGATTCAGGCTGGTCGAGCTGGTCTCCTCGAAGCTCCAGCAGGTGACTTCCATTCCGGCCAGATCGTAGACCGGGTTTCCCCGGTAGAATCGAGCCGGGCGCAGACGCGGCACTGTCCACAGTCGGGTCTCTCCCAGCAGGCGCCTGAGCACGACGCGCTCCACCCCCAGGCGCTGGCACCGGGCCAGAAAGCTCTCCAGCTCGTGGGCGTTATGCTCGTTGATGATACAGGAGATCTTCACCGGAATGGTGGACCGCTCCAGGATCTTTGCCAGGTCGGGCACCTTCGTGTTGGCCCCCATCATGCGCTGGTAGGTATCCCGGTTGAACGAGGGCAGCGACAGGCAGGCCTTGTCATACTGGTTGAAGACCTCCATCTTCTTGAGAGCCAGCGCTCCGTTGGAGTGGAGCGAGTAGCTCGCGCCCGTTTTGACCTCGCGGCGCAGGTGCTCGAGCAGGCGGCTTTCATGGTGGTAGAGCTGGGGGTCGGTGGTAGTGCCGGTGAAGACGATCTGGCGCACGCCCAGGCGGTTGACTGCCTCGATCAGGC
>CAYYHB010000139.1:0-2547 GCA_964471395.1 uncultured Burkholderiales bacterium
GAACGGCGCCGCGCCAATTCCTGAAGTGTTCAACGCGCGGCGCCTTAGAGGTCTAGTCGTCTACAATCTCTCGTGGTGGGCAAGGGGTTTCCTCCGACACGAACAGGGGGGCTGTTGGACCTCTAGCGTCCGCCCAGCTTCCAGCCGGTCACCATGCCGGCTCCGGCCGAGCCCAGCACGATGGCCGGCCCGGCGAAGTTCATGGCCAGCAGGCCCGCAACGGCGCCGGCTGTCAGGCGAACGCCCCAGTTTTTGAGATTTTTGCTGTTGCGAGTTGCCTCATCGTCGTCTGGCTTCACTTTGAAGGGGCTGAGATACTCGCGCAATCGCTTGCCTATCCTAGGCAGGCACCTCCATAGACGTTTGTCGGCGCCAGTTACTGCAAAACCTTCAGCACTTCACTTTAGAGGTAACCCTGTGAGCGCAACCTCTGCGCGCAACGGACAAACGCCATAGCGACCTCGGGATCGAACTGAGTGCCGGCTCCGTCCCGGATGACCTGGAGGGCCCGCTCGAAACTCTGAGCAGGCCTCCAGGGACGGTCGCTGGTCAGAGCGTCGAAGACGTCGGCCACCGCGATGATCCGCGAGGCCAGCGGAATTCTGCGTCCCATCAGACCATCCGGGTAGCCTTTCCCGTCCCAGCGCTCGTGATGGGACCGGACAACCGGACCCAGGTGGCGAAAAGCCGGGAAGGAAAGCAGAATCTCCTCACTGTATTCCGGATGCCGCATCATCTCGGCCCGCTCGAAGGTGTTCAGAGGCCCTGGTTTTTCGCGAATCTCAGCTCGAACTCGCAGCGCGCCGATATCGGCCAACCGCCCTGCCATGTGGAGGTCGCCCGAGTCGCGCAGAGCCTGGACCTGCTGCTCCATGAAAGGGGTCAATTCTCCCGCCATGCCGAGATCGCGCAGCAGCGCGCCAGCGCGCACCTTTTCCCTCACCTCGGCATCAGCCAGCTTCATTTCGTCGCAAACCGCGTCGGACAGCGTCATGACCCGCAGCGAGTGCTCGGAGAGAAAACCGCCCTCCTCGGCGAGCATGGCCAGCAGTCGGTTGACCACGCTCTCCTCGCTTTGCTCGCGACGGCGCCGCCAACCGGACAGACCGTCGAAGAGAGCCCCCCCGAAGTAAGCCATGCGCTCATCGAGACGGAGCTTCTGGTGGCGCCCGAGCCAGATGGCCGAAACCCAGAAAGAACGCCAGAACTCGGGCGTGTCCTCAGTGTCGGGAACATACTGCAGCCCGGCCCGGGCGAAGAGTTGCTCGAGTTTCGTCACGATGGGCCGAAGTCCGGGCCGGATCAGCGGTAAGGGCAAGCCCGTGTGGGGGTCGAGCACCGCCTCGACCGGGTCCTCGGCCCCTCCGAAAGGAGCTTCCTGACCACCTGACTGCTGTCCGCCGCCTCCGCCTCCCTTCTGCCGCTCGGTGGGCTGCGGTTTGGGTGGATTCTGCATGGCCTTGAGCTCTTCGCGCGCTTCGGCGGCGCTCTTGAGGAGATAGCGGGTCAGGAGCTTGTTTTCGGGCTCGGCCTCGGCGGGGGGCGCCGGCGGTCGGTGGACCTGAGTTTGCTCCGCGCGTTCAGCCGCGCGCGTCGGAACCGGTGCGCGCTCGAGAGGGCGAGGGGGGGCAGGGGCTCGCTCCTCGCGCGCAAGTCGGGGAGCCTCGCGCGGAGCGGAACGTTCCGAGGGACCTGCCTGTTCGGCCCTCTGCGCTGGCTGAGGCAGGCGCCTGGTCGTTTCGGCCGGTGGGGCTGGCTCGGGTTGTCTTCCAGCGGGCTCCGGCCTGGGAGGCACGGGCCGGGGCTTGTCGGGCTGGGGCTGGGTCGCTTCCCGGCGCAGGAGGACCACCTCATTGGGGCGGGCGGGTGGGGACTCCCGGCGCGGCTCCTCCGAGCGAGCCGCCGGTTGCTCGCGTCGTGCCGGAGCGGGCTCGGGGTCACGCCGGGCTGCCGGCGCGGGATGAGGTGCGCTTTCGGGCTGCATTCTGGCCTGAGCGACCTGGGGAGGAGCTGGATTCTGGCGCGGCTGAGAAGCCGCGGGCTGCTGCTCCGGGGCCTGCGGCCGGACGGGCTGGGCGGGCGTCGCCGGGCGAGACGGAGCCTGGTGGTGCTCTCTTACCGGGGGCTGGGCCTGGGTTTGCGCTTGGGTGGACGGAGCAGCGGGGCCCTGGGGCCTGGGCTCTGCCTGGGGCTGAGCCGGGGTTTGCGTCGGGGCCGTGGGTGAGTGCTGTTGGGCCGGCATCTGGGCGGCGCCTTGAGTTGGAGTCGGGGCTTGCCCGGGCGGCGGGACTATCTGGGCTTGCGGTTGCTGGGGCTGAGCCGGCGCCTGGGGCCTTTGCGTCTGAGACGACGATCCTTGCGAGGGTGTCTGGGATTGCACCATGGTCTGGGGGGGGGCCTGGGGCTGAGGCTGCTGCATCGTGCCCCGGGCGGGTGCGGGCGGCTGTGCCGGCGCAGACCCCTGCGCGGGGGCCTGGGGCGGCTGTGCCTGAGCGGGGTTCTGTGCGGGGGCCTGAGTCTGGGGCCGCTGCGCCTGAGGCGCGCCCT
>CAYYHB010000139.1:2647-13705 GCA_964471395.1 uncultured Burkholderiales bacterium
GCGGCTGTTGCCCCTGAGCCGTGTTCTGGGCGGGTGCCTGGACCTGCGGTTTTTGTGTCTGGGCCGGTGCCTGGGCCTGCGGCTGTTGCCCCTGAGCCGTGTTCTGGGCGGGTGCCTGGACCTGCGGTTTTTGCGTCTGGGCCGGCGCCTGGGCCTGCGGCTGTGGCTCCTGAGCCGTGCTCTGGGCGGGTGCCTGGGTTTTCTGCGCTTGAGCCGGGCCCTGCGCGGGTGTCTGAGTCGAGCCCTGGGCCGGCGCCTGCTGAACCTGAGTTGCATCCGGAGGTTGGGCCGATTGGGCCCGATTCTGGGCCGGGGACTGATTCTGACCCTGAATCTGACCCTGAGTCTGGTTCTGAGCCTGGGCCTGTTGGGGGGACTGCTGCTGCTGGGACTGGGGTTGGCTCTGCGGCTGGGTCGGGGGTGGTGTTGGAGGGGCCGGAGGCGGCGGGGCTGGAGGCGGCGGAGGAGGGGGTGCAGGAGTCGCGCTTGCTTGCTGGCTCGTCTGGGTCGATTGGGTGGTCTGGGTGGTTGTCTGGGTCGTGGTCTGCGGAGTCTGCGGCTGAGCGGGGCTCGCCCCCTGGTTCGGTTGCGCGGGGGGCTGGCTCGTCTGGGTCGTCTGGGTCGTTTGAGTTTGAGTCGACGACTCGGTGGTTTGCGTCTGCGGCTGAGGGGTCTGGGAAGTCTGCGCCGGAGTCGCGCTGCTGCCGTTCGACTGAGCGGTCTGGGTCGTCTGCGTCGTTTGCGTGGTCTGGGTCGTTTGAGTGGTCTGGGTCTCCCCGTTCGCGTTGGTGGTGGTCGTGGTCTGGGTCGTCTGGGTCGTGGTCGTCTGGGTCTGGGTGGCTGGCTCCTCACCCGACATCTGCTTCCAGGCGTCGAAAATCTCGCCGTTGGAGTCGAGAGCCTCTTGCAGGGTCAACATCTCCTGCGTGTCGTCGAAGAAGCGGCTGGGAATGTCGATGGCGGTGGAGGTGGTCGTGGGCCGAAAGGAGCTAACAAAGCTGACCGAGTCAAAGTCAGACTTTTTGTTGCGCCCAGGTGCATTCTCACTGTTCCCGGGACCGTCAATTCGTTTGGCCACGCAAGTACCCCCGGAAGGTTCTTTCAGTATAGTCGATCTGGGGTCCCATGGGATCCCCAATCGCTACTTCCGGCGGCGACACCTGGGCCCACGATGAAGAGCGAGTACGCTTTTCACCCTGGCTCCCGTCAGTCTTGATCGTCAGTCCTGGTCGGGGGCCTGTTCTCTGGGCGGTTTCACGGCCACTCCCGACTCGAGGGAAATGGGCAAACCCAGGCACTTGCCCGCCTCGGCCTCCAGAGTCGGCGACCAGGCGCTCTCCAGTCCCATCCGCTTGAGGGCGTTACGGGCAGCCTGAACCGGGTCCGAGCGCTTGTAGACATCGGGAAAGGTCACCAGGTAGAGCTGTCCGTCGGCGCCTTGGCCCACTTTGGCCGTCTCATACTCCACCCGCACCGGCATTCCCACGCTGACCTGGTCGTAAAGCTTGCGGATGGCCTCGGGATACATCCTCATGCAGCCGTGGGTGGTGGACAGTCCGATGTTCAAGTTCTTGTTGGTCCCGTGAATGCCGTAGCGGGGAATGCTCAGGCCCAGCCAGCGGTCGCCCAGCGGGTTCTTGGGACCGGGACCGACCGGGCGGCGGTCTTTGGCCCACTTGGGGGGATACCAGGTGGGATACTTGACTTTCTCAACAATGGTGGCGTAGGTGACCGGAGTCTTGTAGTCCTTGGCCAGGCCGATCGAGATCGGGTAGAACTGGCGGAACCGTCCAGCCTTGAAAAAATAAAGGCCGCGCTCGGGGAGATTGATGACCAGGCCGTCCCGGGGCGGGTTGGAGGGCAGGATACGGGCCAGAGGCAGCACCACCGGGGTGCCGGGGTAGATCTTGGTGGCCGACGCAGGCCATTCGTTGGCAAAGCACAGGTGATCGATGGCCAGGCTGTTGCGTTCGGCGATGTCGAGCAGATTCTCCCCCTCCACGGCCGTATGGCTCCCCACCTCACCCACGACCGGCCGGGGGCGCTCGGCCCGGGCGGCCATGCCAAGCACGGCCCAGATCAACAATCCTAGCAGCATTTTCTTGCCCATGACGACCTCTTTCGCTCGACCTGGGGCAAACCCTGGCAAGGGAACTTGAAGGGGATTCGGCCAGGCCCTGAGAAAGCCCACCCATGGCTGTCCGGGTGATCCCCCGTGCCGAGCACCCAATCTCGCGCAAGTTTATCGACGAGGACGCTCTCAAGGTTCTCTACCGCCTCTATCGGTCGGGGCACACCGCCTACCTGGTGGGCGGCAGCGTGCGTGACCTATTGTTGGGACGCCGTCCCAAGGACTTCGACGTGGCCACCTCGGCTCGTCCCTCGCAGCTCAAGCGCCTCTTTCGCAACTGCCGCCTGATCGGGCGGCGTTTTCGTCTGGCCCACATCCACTTCAACAGCGGCAAGATCGTGGAGGTCTCCACCTTCCGCCGCGAGGCCGAGGGGCGGGGCGAGGGCGACCTGCTGGTCACCCACGACAACACCTTCGGGACTCCCGAGGAAGACGCTCGGCGACGCGATTTTACGGTCAACGGCCTGTTCTACGACATTTCGGATTTTTCGCTGCATGACTACGTGGGGGGCGTGGAGGATGTGCGCAAGGGGATCATCCGTACCATCGGCGACCCCAATGTGCGCTTCCAGGAAGATCCGGTGCGCATGATCCGGGCCATCAAGTTCGTGGCCAAGCTGGGCTTCAAGGTGGAGAAAGCAACCTGGAAGGCGCTGGTGGCCCACCTTCATCACCTCGAGAGCGCCGCCAAGCCGCGCGTGCACGAGGAGCTGGCCCGTCTGCTCGAGTGCGGCGCGGCCGCGAGCAGCCTGGAATACCTCAGCGAATCCGGTTTGCTCGCTCACGTCGAGCCGCACCTGGCTGCTTACCTGGCCGAGGCCGAGGCCGGTCATATCGCAGACGATCAGGACGCCCACCTGGTTTTTCGCATGTTCGACGCCATCGACCAGCGGGTGGCCAAAGGCTGGGAGATCGAGCGGGCCATCCTTTTCTCGGTGTGGGCCTACCCGCTGGTGCTCAGGCGCGGCCTGGTCATTCTGGAGGACCCCACCGAGATGGTTCGCACCACGGTGGAAGACCTGGCCGAGGTACTGGGGCTGTCGCGCCGTGACTCCGAGCGCGTCCAGCAGTTGCTGGTTGCGCAGCGCAAGCTCCTGCCCACGCGCCGACGCAAGGGGCTGCCCCGCGGCTTCTACCAGAAGTCCTACTTCGCCGACAGTTTCTTGCTCTTTGAGCTGTGGGCCACGGCCTCGGGCAACGAGGCCGAGCTGGACTGGTGGAAGGGCCGCATCGAGGGGGCCGAGGGTGGCTCCCCTGGCTCGCTCGCCTCCTCGCCGGGCCCCCAACCGCAGGGTGAGGGCGGTCGAAAACGTCGACGCCGTGGTCGCCGACGCCGGACGCCGGTCGAGCAGTGAGCGAGTCGGGCTGGCTGGCTGAAAGCCACCGCATGGTGGTGGAGCAGCTACGCCAGCGCGGCATCACCTCCGAAGCCGTGCTCCAGGCCATGGAGCGCCTTCCCCGTCACTTCTTCGTTCCCCGCCAGCGCCATCGGGCCTATGACGACGCCGCTCTGCCCATCGACTGCGGCCAGACCATCTCGCAGCCCTGGATGGTGGCCGCCATGACGGCGGCGCTCGAGCTGAAGGGCGACGAGAAGGTGCTCGAGATTGGGACCGGGTCGGGCTATCAGTGCGCCGTGCTCACCCTGCTGTCCCGCGAGGTCTACACCATCGAGCGCATCGCCGAGCTATCGGCCCAGGCCCGCCAGCGTGTGACCCAATTGGGACTGGGCCCGGTGCACTTCCGGGTGGGCGACGGCAGCCTGGGCTGGCCCGAGGCGGCGCCCTTCGACGGTATCCTGGTGACAGCCGCGGCTCCCCGCATTCCCCCGCCTCTGCTCGAGCAACTGGCCGTGGGAGGCAGGCTGGTGATCCCGGTGGGCGAAGGCGAGGTGGACAAGCTGGTGCGGGTCACCCGCGAGCGGGCTGACTTTCTGCGCCATGAAAATCTGGTGGAATGCCGCTTCGTGCCCCTGATCGGGCGTTACGGCTTTCCTGAGGGAGCTTCCCGTGAGCAATCCTGATGCCGCCAAGTGGGCCGCAGCCCGACGCGCGGTCGAGCTGGTGCAACCTGGCCAGATGGTGGGCCTGGGCACGGGCACCACCGCCATCAAGTTCCTCGAGCTCCTGGCTGCGAGGGTGCGAGAGGGGCTCTCCATTCAGGGCGTGCCCACCTCCGAGGCTATCGCGCGCCAGGCCCGCGCATGGGGCATTCCTCTGCTCGAGAGCTTCACCCGTGTGGATCTGACCGTGGACGGGGCCGATCAGATCGACCCCGTCGGCCGCATCATCAAAGGGGGCGGCGGGGCGCTGCTGCGCGAGAAGCTGGTGGCCCTCGCCTCCGAAGTCGAGGTCATCCTGGTCGATCCCGGCAAGCTGGTGCAAGAGCTGACGCGCCCTCTTCCGGTGGAGCTGATCCCCTTCGGGGTGGAGACCACCCTGGCCCGACTGCGCCAGGCCGGAGTCGAGCCCACGCTAAGGCCTGGATTCACCAGCGACGGAGGCAACCTGGTGGCCGACTGCGCTTATCCGGCCGTCTCCATGCGCGCTCCCGAGGAGTTTCACGCCCGCCTGAAGGCGATTTCCGGGGTGGTGGAGACGGGGCTCTTCCTCGAGCTTATCGACCACCTGATCATCGGCCACGAGGACGGCCGGGTGGAAGAGCGCGAGTTCAGCCGCTCAGTCGCTGGTAGATGAGGTAGAGGCTGCCCGGGATCTTGAGCTGGTCGCCCTCCCAGGCGACCAGCAGCTGCGGATTCACCCCCAAACGCTCGGCCACTTGCTCCAGCGTGAGCCCGGCTGCCTGGCGCAGCTCGGCCAGCCGGGCCGCGGGGAAGGCGAAGTCGTAGCTGCGCGCGTTGTAGCGCGGCAGAGACTCGGCCAACAGGTGGTCGCTCAGGCTCTCGACCTGGGAAGGATCCTGGTCCTGCCAGAAAGCCTGCAGCTCTTCGTCGGTGCAGCGGTAAAGGTCGGGTGGCTTGCGTCTGGCCATCGGGCCTGCCGATTCTCGGCCTGGTGGGGGTTCTCCTGGCTACAGTCCGGCCAGCTCCAGGCCTGTGACCCGGTTGAATTCTCTCTGATTGCGCGTGAGCAGGCGTAGCTCGTAGTGGAGCGCCGTGGCTGCGATCATCAGGTCGTGCGCGCCGATCTGCTCCCCGCGGCTGCGCAAATCCGCCCAGAGCTGAGCATGCAGGCGGGCAACTTCGAGGTCGAAGGCCAGAACGGGGATGCGCGCCAGAATTGACTCCACGAACGCTCGGCGACGCTCGCGCCGGCTGGCAGTCTCCGCTCGGTGCACCCCGTGCAGCAGCTCTGAAGCGGTGATGGCTGCCAGGGCTACCGGCTCCCCGGCCAGTTCGGGCAGGTGCGCTCCGCTGCGCTCGAGCTCGATCATGACACTGGTATCGATCAGCAGGCCCAGGGGTCCTCCGCCAGGCCTTGCTCTCGCTGGATCGTCTCGAGCTCTTCCGCGAAGCCGCCTCCGACCCGGTTGGCGCCGACGAGCTCGACCAGTTCGCCCAGCGTGAGCTTTCCGGGCACCGGGGCAAGAAGACCGACATCCTCGCCATTGCGGGTGATCACGAAGCTCTCCCCTCGATAGCGAACCTGATTGAGCAACTCGGAAAACTGCCGCCCAGCCTCGGTTGCCGTAACCCTGCGCATCAGATTCTCAGAATATCAGATTATCAGCCTTCGGGCAAGGTTCGAGGGATACCCAACTCGGCGAGGAAGAGCCCCCCGTGAGCTGGTGCGAGGTCACCTTTCTGCCCGCGGGCAAGGTCGGACGCGTGCGCGCGGGGGGCAGGGTGCTGGACGCTGCCGAGCAGGGCCAGGTCAAGCTACGCCACGTGTGCGGCGGCCAGGCCAACTGCACCACCTGCAGGGTCCAGGTGCAAGTCGGGGAGGAGCACCTGACGCCGGTCAACGATAAGGAGCAGCACCGTCTGCCCGACGTGCGACTGGCAGCCCGCTGGCGGCTGGCCTGCCAGGCGCGGGTGCACGGCGCGGTGACGGTGCGCATCCCGACTCTGGTCGAGCAAATTGAGGAGGCCCGAGAGCATGATACACCAGCTGGATGAGTTTCCGCCCCGTCCCGACAGTGCTCAGGACGAGTTGGAAGGCAACTGCCGGCGGCTGCTCGAGCTGGTGGGGGAGGATCCCACCCGCCAGGGCCTGGTGAAGACCCCCGAGCGCATGGCCAAAGCCTATGCCTACCTCACCAGCGGCTACGAGATGGATCCCGAGGCCATCCTCAAGGGCGCCATTTTCGACGAGCCCTCCGAGGAGATCGTGCTGGTCAAGAACATCGAGCTCTACAGCATGTGCGAGCACCACTTCCTGCCCTTTTTCGGCAAGGCGCATGTGGGCTACATCCCCAACAACCGGGTGGTGGGGCTCTCCAAGCTGGCCCGGCTGGTGGAGGTTTTCTCGCGCCGCCTGCAGGTGCAGGAGCGGCTGACCCACCAGGTGGCCCAGTGCCTGTGGGAGACGCTCAAGCCCCACGGCGTGGCCGTCATCATTGACGCTCACCACATGTGCATGATGATGCGCGGGGTGGAGAAACAGGGCTCCTCCACGGTCACCAGCGCCATGCTGGGCACCTTCCGCAACAATGCCTCCTCGCGCAACGAGTTCATGCGACTTGTCGGGCTGTGATCAGCTCGGCTCGGGGCGCGCTCCTGTGACCTTGATGTTGTCCAGGTAGACCCCTTCGTCCGGGCCGTCGTTGCTGGTGGATGGACACCGGCCGCTCCATCTCGAGCGGCGGGGTGCGGTAGATGAAGCGGTCGCGCTCGCCGGGCTCGGCCGGGAAGGCCGGAATCAGGCGCTCGACGTGGTCGCCGAAGTCGGCCTCGAGCACGTAGCGGGCCACCCGCCGAACGTTCGGGCAGAATTTGGAGCGATTTCGCTAGATTTATTGCGGATTTGCGCATGAAGTTGCCAAACCATGATCGGAGATTGCGACCGGTTTCCGGGTGGGGGCGGAACGACCTGTCTGCTCGTCGAACAGGCGCTGATGCGCGAGCAAACCCAGTGGTGGCTGCAAACTTCACAGCGTGACCTGGATGTCGCCCGCACGCTGATCGATAGGGGGTATTGCGACTCGGCCTCGTTTCACTGCCAGCAAGCCGCTGAGAAGGCCCTGAAGGCGATCTTCGTCGAGCGTGGCGAGTCCGAGCGCACGCATTCCGGGGTCGAGCTTCTCGTCAAGCTCCGCGAATCAGGCCTGGAGATCTCCGACGAGCTCTTTCATCGGGTTCGGCGCCTGGATCGCAGCTACATCGATTCTCGCTACCCGAATGGAGTGGGCGGGCCGCCGGAGAACTTCTATGACGAGAAGACCGCCGAGGAGCTTTTTGCGTGGGCCTTGTCCGTGATGGAGTTCGCGAAGTCGAACCTCAGCTGAAGCGTTACCTCCAAGCGTTGGAGCGCAAGCTTCCGGTACGCGCCGCCGTGGTATTCGGGTCACGGGCCCGCAACGACCACTGGCGTCACAGCGACATTGACTTCCTGGTCGTCTCGGAGGCCTTCTGTGGGATGCCTCGCTCTCACCGGATCGACCTTCTGCTCGACGAATGGGAGGACGTGCCGGCTCTCGAGCCCTTCGGGTGCACTCCTGCCGAGCTGGCAGGGCCCGGCGGGCTGATGCTGTGGGATGCCCTCCATCAGGGGCGTCCGATCTTCGACGACGGCACCTGGCGCGATGCCCGCCAGCAGTTTCAGCTCCGGATGGAGCGCGGCGAGTTGACGCCAACCGCTGGCGGTTGGCGGGAGCGGCTGTCGGACTCATCCCAATGAGCTCAAAACTGTGGAGGTCGGGCGGAGCTCGCTCCCGAATCCCCCCATTCATGCGCAGGACCGTAGAGCTGGGAATCGTGGTCATGCTCGTTGCGATTGCTGTCCACCTCTCGCAGCCCCGCAACGAAAGCACCTTTCTCAAACTCGAGTCTCCGGCCGGGGAGTTCATCGGGCAGGGTCGCTCGATTCGGTGCACCGAGCCCGGTTACAAGATTACGGCGGTGGTTCCACGCCCAGAGGTGGTGGAGCTGCGCTTTGCGGGGTCCCGCCCAGACGACTACTGGCACCTCGATTTCATGGTTCCGGGCCAGGAAACCCCCAGGCCGGGGACCTACAAAGATGCCGTCCGTTTCCCCTTCAACGACGATCGTCCAGGGCTGAGCTGCTCGGGCCAGGGTCGCGGTCACAACGCTCTCACAGGCAGCTTCACAGTGCTTGAATGTGAGGTCGAGAACGGCACCGTGCTCCACTTTGCGGCTGACTTCAAGCAAGCCGGCGAGAACCACGGGCCCGTTCTTGAGGGCAGAGTCCGGTATCGCTCGACTATTCCCTGAGTTGGGCCTCGCAGCTCGTCGACGGCCCGGCTTCGGGATCGCGGCTCGGGCTGTCAAGAACGTATGCAATGTTTCAGAAGGAATCTGAGCGCGGGCAGAGTATTGTCGGAGGTCGTGCCCTTCGAAGCGGCGCGCAAACAGAACGGGAGGCCATCGTGGCTGTAGAAGAAACCATTCCGGTAACCGAAGAAGGCTACCGTATGTATCAAGAGAAGCTCGAGCACCTGCGCACCGTGGTGCGCACGCAGATTGCCGAGCGCATCCGCCAGGCCAAAGAGTTCGGCGACATCAGCGAGAACGCCGAGTATGAGACGGCCAAGTCGGACCAGGCTTTCGTCGAAGGCGAGATCATCCAGCTCGAGAACCTGCTGCGCCGGGCGCGCATCATCGATAAGACCGAGATCCAGACCAACGAGGTCAGCCTCGGCTCCACCGTCGAGGTGAAGGATGCCGGCTCCAACGAGAAGTGGGAGTTCACCCTGGTCGGATCCAACGAGGCCGACCCGGTGCGCGGCAAGCTCTCCAACGAGTCCCCCGTTGGCGCTGCCCTGGTGGGCAAGAAGAAGGGCGAGCTGATCGAGGTCAAGGCCCCCGGCGGGGTGATGAAATACAAAGTCGTCGCTATCAAGAAGACGCTCTGACAATCGAGCTTCACTCCAGCTTCGGCGATGTCGCGCCGCAGCGCTGGGACGGCTGTCTCGACCACGGAAACCCGTTCCTCACGCACGCTTTTCTCAAGCTGCTGGAGGACAGCGGCTCGGCCCACCCGGGAACGGGCTGGGCGCCGCTGCCGGTTCTGGTGGGGGAGGCGGCCGTTCCGCTGTACCTCAAGACCCACTCCTACGGGGAGTTCATGTTCGATTGGAACTGGGCCGAGGCTTATGGGCGGGCCGGGGGGCGTTACTATCCCAAGCTGCAGGTGGCGGTGCCCCTTTCCCCGATCCCGGGTCCACGCCTTTTGACCCGGGGGCCTCGGCGCCCGCTGGGGGCGATGTTGAAGGCCCTCACCGAGAAGCTGCGCTGCTCGAGCGTCCACCTCACCTTCTGCAGCCAGGAAGAGTCCGAGGAGCTTGCCCGAGAAGGCTTCGTGCAGCGATTGGGGCTGCAGTTCCACTGGCCCAACCGGGGCTACGCTTCGTTTGAAGAATTTCTGGCCACTCTGCGCTCGGACAAGCGCAAGACCATCCGCCGCGAGCGGCGCGACGCCCTGAGCGGCCTCGAGCTCGCCTGTCTGACCGGCAGCGACCTCAAGGAGACCCACTGGGACGAGTTTTTCCCGCTCTACACCAGCACCTACGACCGCAAGTGGGGCAGCCCGCCGCTGACGCGGGAGTTCTTCTCGCTTCTGACCGAGCGCATGGCCGAGAAGGTGGTGCTCTTTCTGGCCTATCAGGGCCATCGGCCGGTGGCCGGGGCCTTCAACGTGAGGGGTCGCGAGGCGCTCTATGGACGCAACTGGGGGGCTGCACAAGACATCCCCTTCCTGCACTTTGAGCTGTGCTACTACCAGGCCATCGACTTTGCCATCGCGGCAGGCCTGGCGCGGGTCGAGGCCGGGGTGCAGGGCTCCCACAAACTGCCCCGCGGCTATCTTCCTGTGCTCACTTACGGTGCCAGCCATTTCCGCGATCCGGCCTTCCACGAGGTGGTGGCCCGTTATCTCGAGCGCGAGCGCCAGGACGTGCGCCGCCAGGTGGCCGCTCTGAGCCAGATGTCCCCCTACCGCCAGGCGAGTTGACCGGATCAGGTAATGTGGCTATGATGGCTACATGGCAACCGTCGGCGTGCGTGAGCTCAAGAACAGGCTCAGTGAGTATCTTCGTCGAGTGGCTGAAGGCGAGGTCGTGATCGTGACCGATCGGGGCCGCGTGGTGGCCGAGTTGCGCCCCCCCGGCCTGGTTCCCGACCCTGTTCCTGAGGGTTTTGAGGGTATGCCGCTTCGGTTCTGGCAGTCCGTGGCCAGCGGAAGGATCCGGCTGGGCCAGCCAGGACGGCCAACCCTTGAGCTGCTTGATCGGCCCGCGGGCCTGGCCCCGGGCGCCCTGCGAGAGGCTCTGGACTGGGTTCGGGGGGAGTGAGTCTGTATCTCGAGTCCAGTGCCGCCCTGGCTCTGCTGCTCGGCGAGAGCGAGGGGCCTCGCGTCCGCCAGGCTGTTGACGAACACGGACCCGTTCTGGTCAGCGAGCTGACTCGACTTGAGTCGGCCCGCTGCCTGCGCCGTCTCCTGGCCGTGGGCGGCGTTTCTCAGGTTGAGTTCGATTCCCTCTGGAGCCGTTTCGAGAGCTGGGCCACCGGTTGGGCCGGGTTTACTCTGGGTGAGCTTGCCTGGCAGCGAGCTGGCCAGGGGTTCCCCGTCGAGCCGGTGCGCGCGCTGGATGCTCTCCACCTGGCCGCCGCCCTGGAGCTAAGACTCGACGTGCCGAACCTTGCTCTGGCCGCGCTCGACGAGCGCGTGCGCCAGAACGCGGCCGCTCTGGGCTTCTGCGTCCTTCCCTGAGCACGAGAGGAATGTTCGACTCTGATCCCGTAACGTGCAGGGCATTCTGCCACCTTGAAAGGGGATTTCTGGCGTGAC
>CAYYHB010000140.1:0-13678 GCA_964471395.1 uncultured Burkholderiales bacterium
GCAAACAGGTCGCCGGCCTCGCCCCCACCACCGTCCTTGCCTTCCAGCACTTCGGCCACATCCCGCACGTAGACCACTCGCTCGCCCTCGGCCTTGATCGGGATCGCGCGCACGTCCGCCGCGCTGAGCACCTGGGAGTCGACCCGCACGATCGCTTCGCGTCCGCCGGAGGTTAGCGTTCCGGCCGTCTCGGCCGTGTTGAAGCCGTCCAGCGCCTCGCGCAGATCCAGGATGGAGACCCCGAAGCCGGCCAGCTTCTCGCGGTCCACGATCACCTGCAACTGCCGGCGGTAGCCGCCGAAGACGACCACCGAGTAGACATCGGGCAGGCTCTTGATGCGAGCGATCCCCTGGTTGTCGGCGAATTCGCGCACCCGGTCGGGAGTCCAACCCCGGGCCGGGTCTCCGGTCAGGGCCAGGGACAAAATGGGCACGTTGAGGGGATCGACGGGGATCACGAACGAGGGCTTGAGGTTGGCTCCGGTGGCGGGCATGTTGGCCGCGGCCACGTCGAGCAGGCTCTGCACCTCGACGCGCGCCTTGCGCATGTCGTGTCCGTAAGGAAACTCCAGGGTGACGATCGAGAACCCGTCCTGCGAGGACGAGCGGATGAAGCGCAGTCCGGGAACGTGCACGAGCTGCTCTTCCAGCGGCTTGGAGACATAGGTTTCCATCTCCTGAGCCGAAAGGCCCGGCATGGTGGTCACCACGCCCAGCATCGGACTTTCCACGTAAGGCGCGAATCGGCGGGGGATGCGCTCGCTGATTGCCACCCCGGCGAGCCATAAGAGGGCGACGTAGATGGCCACTACGGCATAGGGATGGTCGATGGACCAGCGAGGCAGAGCTCGCATCATCGGACCACGACCGTTCCCCGCAGCATGTCCATCCCGCACTGGAATTTCAATGTGTGGCCGGGGTGCGCGGGCAACTCGACCGTCACGGGCTCGTTGAGAGGCAGCTCTTTGCGCAGTTTGAGCTCGGGGAAGATCACTTCCGTGCCACAGGTCGACTCTGTCGTGCGCAGGAAGGTGACCTTCACGCTGTCTCCTGCTGGCACAGTCAGGCTGGCCGGCTCGAAGCCCTTCTCGGTGACGCGGACCGTGTCGGTCTCGACGGCCGCTGGCGTCGATACCGCCACGGGGTCGTTCTCTCGCAGGCCTGTCGAGCTCGAAGCGATCACGAGCTCGCCCTCCTCCAGGCCGGACCGCACCCCGGTGGTCTCACCGTTGCTGACCCCGAGCTGGATCATAACCCGGTGGGCGACGTGGCCACTTCCTTCCGGTCGGGCGACCCAGACCCAGCGGTCCTCCCCGTGCTCCGAGATGGCCGAGGTCGGCACGAAGAGTGCGTCCTCGCGCGCTGCCGTAACGATTTCGAGCCGGACCAGGTTCCCCGGCAGGAAGCGATGATCGTGGTTGGGGATCACCGCTTCCACGACCCCCTGCCGCGTAGCGGGGTTGACGGCCGGGCTGACCGAGGTCACCCGGGCCGCCACTTTGCGACCACGCGTGTCCACGAACCGGACCGGGTCCCCTTTCGATACCCGGCTCAGGTCGGCTTCGCTCACGTTGGCCTGCAGGCGGATGGGATCGATCTGGGCCACATCCACAATTGCGGTCCCTGGCTGTACGAGCACGCCGGGGCTGATGCGGCGGGCGCTGACAACCCCGTCAAGGGCGCTGCGCACCTCGGAGTAGCCCAGGCGCGCTTGCGAGCTGCGCAAGCGCGCCTGGGCTCCGGACAGGGAAGCGGAGGCCTGGCTCACCTGGCGCCGGCGCATTTCGAGCGTTGCCTCGACCGATTTCACGTGGGCGTGGTGCGCTTCGACCTGGGACCGGGCTGCCTGCACTTCGGCTCGCGCCGCCTCGACCTCGGACAGGGCCTGGCTCAGCTTCTGCTCGGCCGCCTCTGTCCCGGCCTCATCGCGCTGCAGGTCTTCCTGAGACAGGCCGCCGGTCTGCGCGAGCGCGCGCGAGCGGACGAGCTCGCTGCGCTTGAAGACGGCTTCGGCCCGGGCCGCCTCGACCTGCGCCCTGGCCTGGTCGACCCGGGCGCCCGCGGTCTTGACCGCCGCTTCCTTCTCGGACCGCTCAGCCTCGGCCAGCTCCACCTCGGCCCTCGCCTGGTCCTCCTCGGCCCGGGCCACGTTCACCGCCTCGAGCGCCTCGCGGGCGGCAGCTTCGCGCTCGAGCCGCTCGGGCTCGAGCTGGGAGACGTCGAGCCTCGCCACGACCTCGTCCTTGGATACCCGGTCACCGACGTAGAAGGGCATCCACTCGATAATCCCCTCGGTGCGCGGATAGAGCGGCTGCTCCTGATAGGCCACCGCCTGGCCGGCGTAGCTTATGCTGGCTTCTACTCTTCCGCGCCGAACCGGGACCGTCTCGACGGCGAGAGTGCCGGGTGGGGCCGGCATGCTCATCTCCATCACCTGGGCCTCGATCGGCGTCATGGCACCGGGCCGCCGAAAGTGACGCACGACATAAGTCGCGCCGGCGGCCATCACCACCAGGAGCAAGAGGCCACCGAGCACCTGGCGGTTGGCCACGGTTCGCCAGGATGGCAGATGGCCGGCTCGATGGAGCGCAAAACCGGCCCCAAGCAGAGCCACGAGCCCGACCATGCCCAGAATCACGGGCCAGGGTGAACCGCCTTCGGGGGCCGTGCTCTGGCCGGTGGCCAGGTCGAAGGTGACAGTTCCCTCGCCGGCCTCTGCCTGGATGGTCACCTTGATCCGGTATGCTCCGGCCATCGAGAAGGCTGCTCCCACGCGGTACACGCCGGGCTCGCCCGTCGGGCGGCCCGTCTGCTCGCGTTCCCCCATGTCCATCGTGGGCATCTTGGCCAGCGCCCTGACCGTGGCACCATCAACCGGCTTTCCAGCGCTGTCAAGCACGCGGACCACCAGCTCGGCGGGGCCGACGGGGACCACCTCCGGGTCGACACGGAGCTCCACGCGGTAGGGCCCCGCCGTTCCGGTCAGACCGAAGGCAACCGCAGCCAGCCAGATCCAGATCAAAAAGCGTCCCATCGGTTCAATACCTCCCGGTCGCAAACAAGAATTCGGATTCGGCCAGGCCCCGGCGGTAGGCCGCTTGAATCTGGTTGGCACGCGCTCGGCGAGCGGTGGTAAGCGCGTCCAGCACCTCGAGGTGGAGCCCACGCCCCAGCTCAAA
Source organism: uncultured Burkholderiales bacterium (assembly GCA_964471395.1). Lineage (GTDB taxonomy): Bacteria > Vulcanimicrobiota > Xenobia > Xenobiales > QWHO01 > QWHO01. Next base: position 3,180 of record CAYYHB010000140.1, read on the forward strand.
GCGCATGCGGGCGATGCGGAGCTCCTCCTCGGCCGCGGTCACTTCCGTTTCGGCCAGCTTCTCATTGGCGAGGGCCGCCTTCCACCGCGCTCTCTCGCGCTCCACCTCGGCGGCCACGTCGTATTCCATCTGGCGCACTTCGAGCATCCGGGCTTGGCGCAAGGCCTCGGCCTCCTCGCGCCTGGCGCCTCGCTCGCCGCCGTCATAGAGCGACCAGGAGAGCACGAGACCCACCTGATATCCGCCCTCGAACGGGGTGGGCCCGGCCAGCTCCGGCTGCCTGGCTTCGGCCATGGCGTAGAGGGCCAGTTGCGGGGCATACTCGGACAGCACCTCCGCCACGCGCCGGTCCGCCGCCTCGGCCGCATAGCGGGCCACAGCCAGGTCGGCTCGCTCGGCCAGCGCCGTGCTGACGATCTCCTCGAGCTCCCCCTCGGGTAGGGGTTCGGGAACCGGAGCCGTCAGAGTGAAATCGGACCCGGGAGCGACGCCCATGGCGTTCTTCAGGTTGATCATGGCTGTCTCCGTCCCAGCGCTGCTATCGTTGACTTTCTGACGCGTCGAGGCCACCTCGGCCTCTACCCGGAGCACGACATACCGGGCCACCCGTCCGACGGACTGGCGCTCGCGGACGATGCGGAGCAGCTCCTCTTGCTGGGCCAGCTCCCAGGCTGCGGCGTCCAGCTCGGAACGAGCCTGGAGTAATTCGAAGAATGCCTTGCGGACATCACGGGCCTTCTCGCGCATGGTGAGAGCCAAACGTGCCAGCGCGGTGCGCTCTCCCGCTTTCGCCTGCGCCAGCCGGGCCTGCAGACGGCCGCCGGTGTAAAGCGGCAGCATGAGGCTGAGATTGGTGCTCAGCCCCCCGCCGGGCAGGTTGGTCCAAAAACCAGGCTCGACGCCGGGCGCACCACTGACGATCATGTCAGTATCACCGGCGTTGAGATACACACCCAGGCCGAGCTTGGGGCGAAAGGCAGCCTCCGCTTCGGAGGTACGGGCTCTGGCAGCCCGCATCTCCGCCTGGCCGACGGCTACCGCAAGGTGGTGCGCCAGGGAGTACTGGACAGCTTGTTCCAGGGTCAGCTCACCCTCAAGCTTCGGCCGTTCAGGTTGGCCGAAGGCCGGGAGGACGAGGAGCAGCCCCAATACCCCCAGGAGAGCGCGTTGCAGCATACGCTGAGCCTCCTGATGGGAACTTTCCGGTTGAGGAGTGGCTCAGACTGGAGGGGGCAAAGAAAGACGGAGAGGACTCAACCAGCTTCCGGGGGAGTGAAGGCTCAACTCGACCCACGAAGTGAACGCAATCGAGACGGATGCTCTCGGGAAGGCAAGCTGAACGGGTCGGGCGATGGCCTCGACGGAGGCGGCCGCGGTGGCCAGCGCCAGGCTGCTGATCGGGGCCGGCGTGACGGGACCGGCGCAGCATGTGCTCGTGACCGGAGCGCTACAGCAGCAGTCGGAGGTTCCACAGCACTGCCCATCCTTCGCCCAGGCTGTGCCGGGCAAGAGGAGCAAGAGCAACAGACTGAGCGCCAGGTTCCTCACTGTTACGACTTTCCTGACCTGCTCTGGAGAATCCTTTCGCTGGTCTGTCTCGAAGGTCCGGGCTCGCGCAAGAACGCGTCTGATGCCCGCACGTGAAGGTCACGAGCACCCGTTCCGGGTCTGCGTCGGTCGTCGTCTCGCGCACGCAGAACCTGGTGCGGGCCATGCTCGGCAATCGGGAGAAATAGGCTGCGGTGGGCTTGGCCGTGGACGGGAGGGGTAAGGTGGCCCGGGTATCTCCGTGAGCCTGCGGGTCAGCAGGTCATGGTGGGAGTCCTTCGTAGACCGAATCCACGGAAAGCGAAATGCCCAGTGAGGGAACGGGGAGTAGGGCGTCCTGGCACGGGGCGGCGTTCCACAGCCAGGCTTCGGGGCCCTGACGGGTATGGCTTTCGACAGCGCGGGTGTCCTGGGGCACCAGAATGTATTCCTGCAACGACGGGAGTCCTTTGTAGTGCCGGAACTTTTCTCCTCGGTCATAGCTCTCGGTCGAGGGGGAGAGAACCTCGATGATGACACGGGCAGCTGTTAGAGTGTCATTCCGACCGGCTATCAGCTTGGGACTCCCGCACACAACCAGGACGTCCGGATACGTAAACAACCGAGACCGCTTGACGTAGAGCCGCACATCCGAGCTGAAAACATGGCAATTTCGACCCTTTAAGGCGCGGCGCAGTTCCCCTACCAGGTTCAAGACGATTGTGTTGTGGGCCAGTGATCCGCCGGTCATCAGGTAGATCTCCCCGTCGCAGAACTCGCTCCTGAACTCGGCTCGCTCTTCGAGAAGCAAGTACTCTTCGGGCGTAAATCGACGACGCTCCCGTGCAATCAGCATGAAGGATGTTTCCTACTCTGATCGCGGGCTCCTCTCAAGACACGCGGTCTACAGGTAGGAGATTGCGCGTGCTTTGCATTCGGTTATGAGGCTGGCAGCCGCGAGGCGGGGTTGCGGTCGGACGCCGAGGGCTGGTGCGCACCCGATCCCTGGTCCGCGGCTCGCCTGGTGGCCACCTCTCTGGCCTGGGACATTCCCGTTCTTGCCTCAGCGTACAGGGATTTCGCCCGAGTCAACGAGCTCGAGCTTTACTCGCCGACGGACATTACGGTCGACTCGGGGTAGTCGGGCACAGGCCGCGGAGGACTCCGTCAATTTGGGAGTACCGGCCGTGCTATACTGGAGCCGTGAACACCATCGACCAGCTTGCCCGGGACTGCGGCCTGGACCTGGTGCTCCAGTTCGGTTCCAGTCTGAGCTCAGAGTGTCCGGGCGACCTCGACCTGGCCCTGGAGGGCCCGGGAGACCGACCCGACGACCTGATCGACAGGTTCTGCCACACTTTGCAGAGGGGCGACCTGGATCTTGCCTGGCTGCCCACGGCCGGCTGGCTGCTCAACTGGGAGGCGGCGCGAGCTCCCCGCGTCCTGTTTGAGTCCACCCCCGGGAGCTTTGCTGAGTTTCGCAACGCTGCCTGCCGCCGCTGGATGGAAGCCAGGCGGGTGTGGTCGAAGCGGGATCGAGCCTACACACGGAGACTTCTTCATGGGGAGACTGTCTTGAATCGTGACCTTATCCTGCGCCGCATCGCGCAGATGGCCCAGCACTTGAGAGAGCTGGAGGAGACCCTCCCCGCCAGCGAGTCAGAGTTTGTGGCCAGGCATCAGATCTATCACGCCGCCGAGCGTCTGCTCGAGCTCCTGGTGGAGGACGCCGCCGCCATTAACACCGAGGTCGCGCTCGCGGTGGCCGGAGTGCCCGCCTCGGACTACTACAGCTCGTTCTTCTCACTTCAAAGTGCAGGTTGGATCGACGCTGATCTCGCCCGAGCCCTGGCCCCCTGTGCCAGTATGAGGAATGTCCTGGTGCACCGCTACGAAACGATCGAGTTACCGGCTCTCTACCGCCGACTTGGAGAGTCGATCCCGTTATGGCGCGATTACCTCCGACGCATCGAAGAGCAGGTCGAGCCCTGCTGATCGGCTACAGGCCCGGAATCAGCAGCTTGCCCAGCAGCCCCACCAGGGCGCACACGGTCATGGTGGACAAAATGCCCGCGTGAAAGCGGAGCAGGGCCAGCAGCGCCCCCAGGCTGAGCAGCAGGGCGAAGGGGTCCAGGACGGACCCCTGGCTGAAGAGGGTATGCAGGCCGAACCAGACCGCCAGGTTGAGGATCACCCCCACCACGGCAGCCGTGATGGCTGACAGGGCCGCGTTGAGGGCGGTGCGGTGGCGCAACCACTGGATGTAGGGCGCCCCGGTGAAGATCCAGAGAAAGCAGGGGGCGTAGGTGCACCAGGTGGCCAGCGTGGAGCCCAGCACGCCGGCCATCCAGGGCTCCAGGCCGCCGGGGTGGCGATAGGCGCCCAGGTAGCCCACGAAGCCCACTACCTGGATGAGTGGACCGGGCGTGGTCTCGGCCAGCCCCAGCCCATCGAGCATCTCGCCCGGGGCCAGCCAGCCGTAGGTGGCCACCGCCTCCTGGGCCATGTAGGCCAGCACCGCGTAAGCGCCGCCGAACGTTACCACGGCCAGCTTGGAGAAGAAGATGCCCAGCTGGCTGAAGACCGAGCCCTGGCCGCTGGCCAGCACGATGGCCAGCAGCGGGCCGAGCCAGATCGCCAGCCACATCAGGACGGTGGCCAGGCTGCGGGTCAGGGGCGGCGCCGGGGTCGTCGCCTCATCGGCTACCTGATGGCCTCGCAGCACCTGGAATCGGGTCGGCCACAGTCGGTTGCCGAAGAGCCCGACCAGGGCCGCTCCCGCCACGACGAGCGGGTAGGGGAGGTTGAAGAGAAAGAGCGAGCCGAAGGCCGCCAGGGCGATGAGCCGCATAACGTTGTTCTTGAGAGCCTTCTTGCCCACCCGGAAGACCGCCTCCACCACCACGGCCAGCACGGCCGGCTTGAGGCCGTAGAACAGGGCCTGCACCAGCGGCACCTGGTGGTAGCCCGCGTAGAGCGCGCTCAACCCGAGGATGGCGAGATAGCCGGGCAGCACGAAGAGGCACCCCGCCACCAGCCCGCCCCGCACCCCGTGCAGCAGCCAGCCGATGTAGGTGGCGAGCTGCTGGGCCTCGGGGCCGGGGAGCAGCATGCAGAAGTTGAGGGCGTGCAAGAACTGGGCTTCGGTGACCCACTTCTTCTCGTCCACCAGGATGCGGTGCATCACGGCGATCTGGCCGGCTGGCCCGCCGAAGCTCTGGGCCGCCACCCGGGCCCAGACCCGGGTCGCTTCGGCGAAGCTTACCTGCAACTCAGTTGCGCTGCACGAAGCGGCTGCGCTCCATCATCTTGTGGAAGTCCACCTGGTAGTACAGGCAGTCCCCGTGGGCTGAGAACAGCATGTGGATGTGGTAGCCGAGCTCGCGCACCAGCCGCTGCACCCGGTCGATGCTCTGCAGCTTGGTCTCGGTGGGCACCAGGGCGTTGCAGTCGCGCAGGTCGCCCACGACCCAGTCGCCGGTGATCATGGCGCCCTTGAAGATGATCAACTGGTCGCTCCAGCTGTGCTTGGGGGCATAGAGGATGTGCAGGGGCTCGCCCCCCAGGTCGCCGCTCCAGATCTCGCCGTCGAAGAGCTGATCGAAGATGGAGAAACGTCCGGCGGCCCAGTCTTCGAAGGGAAAGCCGGGGGTGCGCGAGAGCATCCAGGCCATGCCCCGGTCGTCCATCAGCGAGCGATGCCCCACGAAGTGAGCGCTGGGGAACCAGCTGCGAAAGTGGGGCAGGGTCTGGGCGTGATCGCGGTGGGCGTGGCTGAGCAGGCCGTACTTGACCCGCAGCTTGCGCTTGCGGGTGAACGACTCGGCTCGCTGGTAGGGCGGACGCTCGCCGCTGGAGTAGGGCGGCATGTCCACCACCGCGGCCTCGCCATTGTGCTCGAGCACCCAGCAAGCGTTCTTATGGGGGCCGTAGCGCTTCAAAATGGTATATCCGGGGGCGACCTGCTTCATTTTTCGACCGCTCCTGTCGTCGCTGAGTTCCGGGTTCTCAGTTTTCGTGGGTCATGTGGCGGATCAGGCCCAGCGCTTCCATATAGGCGTGCAGGGTGGTTTCCTGCTCCTCGCGGTCTTCCTGGTCCATTTTGCGGAACTTGATCACCTGCTTGAGGGCGTTGATGTCCAGCCCCTCGAGCTTGGCCTGGGCGAAGGTCTCGCGCAGCGCCGCCGCGATGGCGGTCTTTTCTTCCTCCAGGGATTCGATCCGCTGCACGTAGCGGGTCAGTTGCTCGGTGAGGCTTTCCACGTTCAAAACGACGGCCATGGTCTGTTCCTCCTGGGCCCGGCCTGTGTATTCTCGCTGGCCGGCGGCCGGGTGGTATTTTCTTCAACACCCGCGTTCCCTGCCGGACAGGAGTTCGATTTTGCGCCGGATCACACCGCAACGTGGCTCGGTAACAAAGAGTTCATAGCTTTTACAAATCAGCAATCAAATGTCTCCAGAACATACAGGCGCGGAACGTTATCATAGAGCCATGGTCTCCGCTACCATCGTGGCTCAGCCTTACCAGTCCACCACTCTCGAGTTGCCGGGCGGGCGAGCCTTTACCGTGGCGGGCAACGGGGCCATCGAGCCCGAGTTGCTCGAGCTGACAACGCGCCAGGACGGCCTGATCACCTCTATCCTGGATGAGCGGGTGGTCAACCTGCTCAGCTTCGAGGCCGATACCCCGGGGAGCGAATGGAAGACGGGGCGGGATGCCTCTTTGTCGGCCTCGTTCTACCTGCCTTCCGACCCCAGGCGGATTCGCGAGAACCCCCGCCAGGTGGTGGACGCTTCCTGGGAGCGGCGCGAGGTCAAGCTGATCACGAGCTTGAACGACAACAACCTGCAGCGGCACGAGATTCAGGCTTCGTTCGACGACTGCGGGCGCATCATTCCCGAGACGGTGCGGGCCTCGATCTCGGTGGTGGTGGAGGACAACGAGTACTTCCTGGCCGACGGCCAGCGCTACGACGGCGCCGCGCGCTGAGAAACACGGCAGGAGGGAGGTCCTCCGGCCGAGGGACTTGCCCCGATACGCCAGCTCCCCGTACAATGTCGACATCGACGAGGCCTTCGCTTCGTCTTGCCCCGGCTGCGCAAAGACCAGAGCGTTCTGATCACCGAGTTCTCCCAGGTCAACTACTACCTGGACGGCCTCGCAACCGCAGCCTACCTACCCGTTTTTCGAGCAGTTCCTGGCCATCCAGGCGAGCGTGGGCAGGTAGATGTGTAGCTTCCTTTCAGCTATCCCGGGCTACAATGGCATGTGATTCGCCCCACGCCCGCGGTGAGAATGGATCAGATGGCCTCGGTGCTCTTGCGTGAGCGGCCCGAGGAGGTGCGTCCGCAGGAGGCCGGCGACCTGGTGGAGACCTCGGTGGGCCAGTCCACCATGTACCAGGTCTACGAGAAGGACCGCGGCCAGCTCAGGGTCTTCGCCTTCGACGCCGCCGGAGCCGAGACGGGCCAGAAGTCGGTCGAGCGGGGCTGGCCCAAGTTCTCGCTGGTCGACCAGCAGGGCAACCTGCTCTTGTTCACCAGCAACGCCATCCAGTCCGTTCGGCCGGATGGCTCGGAGGCCTTCAGCCTGCCTTATGAGGTGGGCTTTCTGGCCTGCGACATGGTGGGCTCGCTCGAGCCTCACCTCGACTCTCAGAACCGGGCCTGGTTCCTCAACCTGCAGGGTCGGCTCGACTGCGTGGACGCCACCTGGGGGAAACCGGTCGAGCTGCCCGAGTGCCTGGGCCGGCTCGAGCTCGACAGCTTCGGCGCGGCTGGTTCTGACTACGGTCTGGGCGTTCGCTACAACCAGGTCTACGCGCTGGACCTGAAAGAAGGCCAGGTCAAGCGTCTTCCCGATTTGCCCTTCGAGCCCATGAACAAGACCAGCCAGAGCGGCTCGGTAACCAGCGTGCAGGCCACCGTGGGCTCGGGCCACGCAGGCGAGCTGGGCACGCTTCCCGATGGCAGCATCACTCTCCGGGCCAGCGTGGTGAGCGCCGAGCGGGGGGGAATCGCGGGCGGGCCGACCTGGTCGCGGCGAGTCTACGTGCTGCCTCCGGGCGCTCGCAAGTGGCGCGAGAAGGAGCTTCCCGCCAACCAGGCCGGGCCCTCGATCGTTCATCCGGATGGCCGGGTGTTGTTTCTCCGTCCAGCCGACTGGCAAGATGACCTGCCTGTCCACGAGGTCGTGGCCGCCCGCCCGGATCGCAAGAGCGAAAAGGTGCTGGGCCAGGTGGTCGGCCACGGCCGGGGCTTTCAGCTGGAGGTTCACCCCGGCAACGGCCACATCTTCTGCCGCACCGGCAACACCATCGCCGAGCTGACGCCCGAGGGCGAGGAGGTGAGCTCGCTCTCCTTCCTCGGAGAGAGGCGGCGCGACTTCGGCAACGTGCAACTGGCGGGCTTTCTGCCCGACGGCCAGGTGGCCATCGGCAACGAGGAGACGAGCGAGCTGCATCTGTATGACTCGAGCCAGGCCACGCTGCGCAGCGGCCACGAAGTCAAGCGAGAGCTGCTCGAGCAGATGCAGCAGGTGCAGGACATCACCGGAGGACAGCTCGCGACCGGAACGGGCTTCCTGGCCGTTGGCGGCGTGCGGCTCAAGGTCCGCGCGCAGTAGCTACCTCTCCGACAGTCTTCCCAGCAAGCGCAGCTCATCGCTCAGCGCCATCACGTCCACCAGCTCGAGCGAGCGCAGCAGCTCTCGAACGGGCAGCTTGCTGGGCAGCAAGAAGTCAAGCTCCAACGTGCTCAGGCCGGCCAGCGTGCGGGCGCGAATCGCCTCCTGCTCGCTCTGGCTGCGGTCGAGAATGTGGCGCGAGAGAAATTCCAGCGACTCGAAGTCGGGCTTGAGGCGTATGTGCCCGCCCTGGCCGCTCAGAAGGGTGGCCGTGCCCTGCAGGCGGGCGCCCGGCTCGTCCCCCTGGAACAGGCCCGCCAGCTTCCAGTGCACGTTCACCACCGAGTCCAGAATCCGAAACAGCCCGTTCTCGTAGCGCAGCGACAGCGAGGTGACGATCACGTCGGTCACCTCGAGCTTGAACAAGAGAATGTTCTGGGTCATCCGCAGGTGTTGCGGGATGGGGCGCTTGATGGGCAACATTCCCGGCACGTTGCGCTCGAGGGCGGCGTTGACGGCCTCCGGGGAGAGGGCCACCACGAACTCCTGCCCGCTGAGCCGGTTCTCGAGCAGGTTGGGTCCCGGCCCCTCGCTCACCGGCCCGGCCACGGCCAGAAAGCCGGTGCGGCGGTCGCCGGTGGGGGCAGTCCAGACCCCCAGCTCGTCGGACGAGCTGAGGATGCCGCTGCGGTCCAGGTCGGGGGCATAGGCCCCGGGCACCGGCAGGCTGACCCCCGAGCCCAGCTGTTGGGCCAGGATCGACTGCAAGCCGGCCGTCCAGCCCGGGGGCACGGGCAGGTGCAGGGGCCGGATGAGGCGCATCTCCAGCGTGTTGGGCACCAGGTCCACGCGCAGCTGCCCTCCCGAGAATCGAGGCTCGGCCACCACGCCCCACTCGCCCTCCATCTCGCCCACGCTCTTGCCCTGGAAGAAGACCGAGCCTTTTACCAGACCAAAAAAGCGCAGCTGGCCCGGGCCGCAATCGAGCAGGGTGGCGCCGATGCGCGAGACCTCGAAGCGCGTGCTCTGGGAAGGGTCGCTCCAGGAGAGCTGCTTCTTGTGGGTGGCCAGAAACGCCTGGAGGCAGCGATTCAGAAAGGTCTCCGAGAGCTGGGCGATGACCCGTACCGGGCCGGCCCGGGCCTCGGGCCGATCGGCCGGGGCGAAGAGGGGGTCATACAGCGTCCCGTCCACGTAGTTGCCCGTCAGGCTGAATTCCGGCTGGCTGCGAAAGCTCTGCCAGGCGGCCTCCTCCTCCGGGGTCTCCAGAGCCAGCCGGGCCGAAATCTTGCTGTCGAGCAGCACCGTGGGGGGATCCTCGGAGACCACCCTGGCCTGCATGCACCCGCGCCACAGCTCTTGACCCGTCACCGCCAGGGCGGTGGGGCGGGAGCCCAGCGGGGCGGACAAGAGCACCCGGTCGCCTGCGAAGTCGCCTCGCAGGCGCACCCGGGTGCCACTTCCGAGCAGGCCCAGCAGGGTGGGATCGCCTTCCACCACCCAGCGGCGCGTGCGCGGCACGGTGTAGTCAAACGAGGGCGAGATCTCTGCCTCGGTGCTCAAAAGGCCGCGGTGCAGCACCACCAGCCGGCGCTCTTCGGCCAGGGCGGGCAGGCCCAGCACGACGATCAGGACGAGGAGGATTCGCGCCATCGCAAGGCCACCCAGCAGGCTGCAAGATAGATCGTGAGGAGCGGACCGAGCACGGACCAGACCTGGCCGGCTGACAGGTAGAAGTCGCTGGTGATCCAGCCCATGCCCAGCTCCATGAAGCGGTTGTTCAGGTTGAGCAGGTGGCCCAGCCCGGCGAAAACCCAGCGGCTGATCGAGAGAACGCTCAGGAAGGCGATCAGGCCCGTCATCCCCTCGGGCTTAACGAAGGCTCCGCTGAGCACGATCTGCAGGATCAAGATGACCGACACCAGCGACATGGCCTGCTCGGTGGACTGAGCCAGACAGCTCAGCAACAGGCCCATCAGCACCCCTCCCAGGCAAGCGCCGGCAAGAAATCCGTAGAGCTCGAGCTGCTCTCTGAGGCTCAGACTCATCTGAATGCGGGAAGTTACGATGAGCTGCAGGATCAGGGCCTGGATCATCCCCAACACGCCCAGCAGCAAAACTTTGGAGAGCAGGTAGGGCGGAAGTTGCAGGTTGACCAGCCGCTCGCGCTCGAGGATGGAGCGCTCCTTGACCACCTCGCGGCAGGCGTTGATCACCCCGAACAAGATGCAGCTCACCATCATCGTGAACATCACGGTGGGGCCGTCTACGATGGGGAACTTGCCCTCGCCGGTCACCTCCTGGTTGAGCCGGAAGAGGTCGGCCGGGAACAAGAAGGCCAGGATGA
>CAYYHB010000141.1:0-13567 GCA_964471395.1 uncultured Burkholderiales bacterium
GCACCAGGTTGGTAGAGGCGGTCAGCAGGGCTGCCTGGTTGTCGAGCACCTCCTGAAAGTTCCCCAGACCCGCCTTGTAGCGCCCCTCGGCGATGCGCACCGCTTCACGAGCGTTCTCGGTGCCGGCCTCGGCGGCGCCCAGGCTGCCCTCGGCCGCGCTCAGCTCGATGCTGGCCTGCAAGATTTCGGCGATCAGCAGGTAGCGCACCGTCTCGAGCCGCGCCCGGGCCGATTCGAGCTCGGCGCGGGCTTGATCCACCAGCCCCCCGGTCAGGCCCCCGTCGAAGAAGGGCCACTGCAGGCTGACGCCCGCCTGAAAGAAGGCGTTCTCGGGGGGGAAACCGGGGCCGCGGGCCACCGGGCCAGCGGTGGCCACCAGGGCGGGCAGGTTATTCTTCTCGGCTGCCTTCAGGCCGTACTCGGCCGACTCGACCCGCGCCAGCACCACCTGCATCTCGGGGCGACGAGGGAGAGACCGCTCGATCAGGGCATTGAGGTCTTCGTTGGGAAGAGGCTGGGAGGGCGTCAGGTCGGCCAGCAGGGGGGTACGCGGGTCCAGGCCCACCACCCGGGCCAGCCGCACCCGGGCGCTCAGCTCGGCGGCTCGGGCCCGATTGAGGTTGACCGTGGCCGCCGCCACGGCGGTCTGGGCCTGCACCAGATCGGCCGGCAGACCCAGCCCCGACTCCCAACGCGCCTGGGCCAGGCTCAGGTTGTGGCGCTGGTTCTCGAGGTTGGCCTGGACCACCTGAGCCTCTTCGGTGAAGGCCACCCAGTCAAAGAAGGCCGTCTTGGCGTCCAGCACCAGATCGGCCCGGGCTCGCTGGTAGTCGGCCTCGACGGCAAGCTGCTCGTGATAGGCCCGGCCCACCACCGAATCGGTGCGGTTGAAGTCCCAGAGTAGTTGGCGCAGTTGGGCCTGGGCTTGGCTCCCTCCCCCACCTGCGGCCGGGTTGCCCCCGCCCGAAAAGCGCGGGTCTCCGGTCAAGGGGGTCTGGTTGCTGTAGCTGGAGCTGAGGCTCAGCCAGGGGAAAAGGCCGGAGCGCGCCTGGGCGGTCTCCCCCGCGGCGGCTTCGGCCGCAGCCAGGGCGACCCGAAGCTCGGGCTGACGCGCCAGGGCCAGGCGGGCCGCTCCCTCGGCCGTCAGCGCCCCCGGACCGGCCTCGGGAGCATCCGGCAGGCGCAGCTCGACCGGAGGAGGCACCGGGTGAATGCGGGGGGCCACCGGCGTTTCGGCCCCAGCGGGTAGAGCCAGCAACAGCCCCAGCCAGAGCGCCCTCAAGGCTCACTCCCGAAGGGGAGCGCCTCGGCCGCCTGCAGCAGCTCCTGCAAGCTCCGAAACAGCTCCTGGCTGCGCTCCTCCCCCATTCGCTCGAGCGCCTCGGCTGAGCGCAGTGCTCGCTTGTCCTCTCGCCTCTGAAGCAAGGCCGAGCCTTCCGAGGTCAGCTGCAGGGTCTTGCAGCGCCGGTCCGAGCCCTCGGGCAGGCGCTCCACCAGACCGGCCCGCTCCAGACGGTCGGCAATCTGGGTGGCTGCGCTGGTGGTGGAGCCCAGCTCGCGAGCCAGCCCGGTCAGGGTGCGCGAGTGCTGGCGCAGCACTGTCAGCACGCGTAGCTGGGCCACCGGTAGCTCGCTGACCGGGTCATCGGGATCGAGCACCCACAACCGGCGCATAACCTGTTTGAAGAGAAGCTCGAGCTGGCGACCCCGGTCGATGCTCATCGCGATACCAGTGCTTTGAGCCGCGTCTCCACCCCGTCGAGCAGGCTGTAGACCGCCGGGACCACGAGCAGGGTCAGGAAGGTGGAGGCGGTCAGGCCCCCCACCACCGCGGTGGCCAGGGGAGCCTGAATCTCCGAGCCGGCTCCCAGGCCGATGGCAATGGGCAGCATGCCCAGCACCCCGGCCCCGGCCGTCATCAGGATGGGACGCAGGCGGGTGGGGCCCGCCAGCAGCAGGGCCTCGTCACGCCCCATGCCGCGTGAGCGAAGCAGGTTGGTGTAGTCCACCAGCAAGATGCCGTTCTTGACCACGATCCCCACCAGCATCAACAACCCCACGAATGCGGTCAGACCAAAGGCCCGCCCGCTCAAGAAGAGGGCCAGCAGCACCCCGGATGCGGCCAGCGGCACCGAGGTGAGCACCGTCAGCGGGTGAACCAGCGACTCGAACTGCGAGGCCAGCAGCATGTAAATGAGGCCGATGGCCAGCCAGACCGCCACCCCCATGCCGGCGAACTCCTCGGCCCGGCGCCGCTGGTTGGAGCCCCAGTCCCAGTAGTAGCCCTCGGGGAACTCGATCCCGTCGAGCACCCTCTGGGCCTCGGCCTGCACGTCACTGAGCGAGCGCCCCTCGGGCTCGGCGGTCATGGAGACGTAGCGCTGGCGGTTCAAGCGGGTGATCTCGCCGGGCCCCTCGGCGTAACGCGAGCGAGCCACCTGACCGAGGGTGATGTACTGGCCTGCGGGGGTGCGCAGCGGGAGGCCCGCCAGCTGATCCACCGTGCGCCGATCCTGCTCGGGGAATTGCACCGTGATGGGGTACTGAAAGCCGCCCTCCTGGAAGTAGCCGGCCAGGGTTCCGCTGGTGGCCGTGCGCAGCGTGTCGGCCACGTCCTCGAAGGTCATCTCGAGCTGGCGCAGCTTGGAGCGGTCGACCGTCCACTGCACCTCGGGAGAGGCCGCTTCGGTGGCCAGGTTGATGTTGACCAGTCCATCCACCGTCTCGAGCTCGCTCACCACCCGCGCCGAGAGGGCTGACAGCACCTTCAGGTCGGAACCGAACAGATTGACCTCCAGGCCCTGGTTGCGACCCGAGATCATGGTGCTGACCAGGTCGTAGGGCTGGATGCTGACCCGGGCTCCTGCCAGTGCCGAGAACTCTCGTCGCAGCGCCCGGATGGTCTGAGCGGTGGTGTGCTTGCGATCGTCCTTGAGCTTGACCGTAGCCGAGCCCAGGAAGGAGCGCTCGCTGGTGGTGGTGCCGCGAATGCTGAGACTGGTGCCGATGGCGGTGAAGGCGGTTGCCACGTCCGGGTTAGCGGCCAGAATGGCTTCTACGCGCTCCATGGTCTTGTGGGTGGTGGCCAGGGCGGTGCCCGCCGGCAGCTCCACGCGCACGGTGAAGTCGCCCGAGTCGGTGGCGGGCATCATCTCGGTGCCGATCAGGGGCCAGAGCATGAAGCTGCCCAGCGTGATGAGGGTGGCCCCGAGCAGCACCTGGAGGCGGTGGCGCAGGGTCCACTCCAGGGCGGCACGATAGGAACGCTCCAGGTGGTCCTGCCAGCCCCCCCAACGGTCGAACTGGCGCTGCAAGAAGCCCGACCCGGAGCTCTGGTGGCCGGTCATGCGGCTGGCCAGCATGGGCACTACGGTGGCAGCGTCCAGGAGCGAGACGGCCAGCGAGAACACGACCACCAGGGCGAACTGGAAGAACATCTGGCCGGCCTGGCCCCGGATCAAAAGCAGAGGGAGGAACACGATCATGATGGTCATGGTGGAGGAGACCACGGCGGTCATGATCTCGTTGGTTCCGGTCACGGCGGCTTCGACGCGGGTCGTGCCGTCGCGCTCGAAATGGCGGAAGATGTTCTCGAGCACTACCACGGCATCGTCCACGATCAGTCCGGTAGCCAGGGCCAGGCCCGCCAGGGACATGGTGTTGATGGTGAAGCCGCACAGGTAGAGCAGGCTGAAGGTGGAGATGATGGAGATGGGGATGGAGAGGGCCACAACCAGCGTGCTGGCCAGGTTGCGCAGGAAAAAGAGCAAGATCAGGATGGCCAGAATGCCCCCGATGATGGCGTGGTGAAACAGCTGGTCGAGCGAGTTGCGAATGAACTGCGACTGGTCGTAGGCCACCTGGAACTTGAGCTGGGGGAAGAGTTGCTCTACCCTCCGGATGCGCTCAAAGACTCTCTCGGCCGTCTCCACCGTGTTGGCGTCGCTCTGCTTGACGATGATGACGCCCACGGCCGGCTCGCCGTTGAGGTTGGTGTAGGTCCGCGTCTCGGGGTGGGAGTCGCGCACAGTGGCCACGTCCTGGAGAAGAACGTCCCCTTTGAGCGGTACCCGGGCCAGATCGGCCGGCGTCTGGAACCATCCGAGGCTGCGCAGGGTGTACTCGGTATTGCCTTCATGAGCAAGGCCCGCGGGCAGGTTCTGGTTCTCTTGCTGAATGCGGTCGATGACCTCGCTCAGACCGACGTTGCGTGCCTGCATCCGGTCGGGGTCGACATCCACCATCACGGCCCGCGTTTGACCTCCGGTCAAAATGGCGGCCGCCACTCCATCGGCCGACTCCAGGATGGGGGTGACCTGATTGTCCATCAGGGTGCGCAGCTTGACCGGGTCTTTCTCGCCCGATACAGCCAGGATCAGAATAGGAAGCTGGGAGGGGTCGAGGCGAAAGACGACCGGTGATTGCAGAGTGGGGTCGGTGGGGAAGTCGCGCCGGGCCCGCTCGACCTGCTGCAGCACGTCCACCGCTCCCCGCCCCACGTCGGTGCCCCACTGGAACTGCACCCGCACCTGCGACACTCCCTCGCTGGTGGTGGAGTTGACTTCATACAGGTTGGGCACGGCCGAGATGGACTGCTCGACACGCCGGGTGATCTGGGCCTCGATCTCCTCCGCGGCCACGTTGGGCCACTGAATCATGCACATCACGGTGGGCAGGGTGATGCGGGGCAAAAGGTCGACCGGGAGTCGGCTCAGGCAGATGGCCCCCAGCAACACCAGCGAGGCGATGCGCATGATCACGGTGATGGGACGGTTGACGGAGAGACGCGCCAGGCTCACTTGCCGCCCTCCGTCTCCGGCTTTACCTGCTGGCCGTCCTTGAGGGGGACGGCGCTCAGCGTGATCACCCGATCGCCGGCCTTTACCCCTTCGAGAATCTGTTGCCAGTCCGCCGTGGACATGCCCAGCTTGACGGACCTGCGGACCACCTTATCCTCCCGGTCGACCACCAGCACCGAGGGACCCTCGCGTACCGCGTCGCGCGGCACGGCCAGGCTCTTCCGGGCCTGCTCGAGCGGAACGCTGACGCGCGCGTACATCCCTGGCCGAATGCGCGGGTCCGACTCGACCCTGACCCGCATGAGAAACTGGCGGCTCTGAAGGTCTGCGGCCGCGTTGATCAAGACGATCTCGCCCGAAAGCGTCTTGTCGGGCAGCGAATCGAGCTTGACCGTCGCCGGGTCCCCGATCTCCAGGCGAGGCCGCACCTCCTCGGGCACCGGCACGGTGACCCAGAGGTCCCCGGAGGCCTGCACGGTCAGAATGGAAGTGCCCGGCTCGACCACGTTGCCGGGGTCGACCGAGCGGGCTGTAACCCAGCCATCCAGCGGACAGACCAGCACCGTGTCCTGGAGCCTGGAGCGGGCGCTCTGAAGGCCGGCCTCGGCGGCGTTGACCACCGCCTGCAGGGCGGCCAGGTTCTCGCCGTAGGCGGCGCCCTGCACGGTGTTGGCGCGAGCGAAATCCAGAGCGGCCCGAGCCTGCTTCAAGCGGGCTTCGGAGGCGGCCAGATCGGCTCTGGCCTTGGCTTTCGCGGCCCGCAGGTTCTCGCGGGCGGCGTTCAGATTCTCCTGGGCGACCTCGGTGGCAGTGCGGGCGTCGTCCAGGTCTTGAGCGGCGGTAAAGGCCTGGTCATACAGGCTCTGAACCCTGGCCTGACGGGCCCTGGCGTTGTCCAGGCTGGCCCGGGCGCTGCCCAGAGCGGCCTCAGCAGAGCCGACCTGAGCCAGAGTGGACTGGCGCATCTGCTCGAGGTCGGCCTGAGCGGTGGCCAGAGCGGCTTCCTGCTGGCCCAGCTCGCTGGCCACGGAAGCTTCCGTCGAGCCCCGCGTCAGGCGGGCCTGGGCCAGCCGATAGCGGGCCTCGGCCACGGCCGCCTCGCGCTGGTTGACCTGGGCTACCAGGTCGGCGTCGTCCAGGCGCACCAGCACCTGATCCTTGCGCACCCGATCGCCTCCCTGCACGGTCAGGTAGTCGATGCGCCCGCTGACCTTGGGCGAGATCTCCACCCGATGGGGCGACTCCACCGAGCCAACGGCCTCGAAGCTCTGCTCCAGGTCGCGCACCTCGACCGCCGCCAGCGAGACCACCGGGGGTGTGCGCTGACCCGAACGGCCGGACTTCTCGCTCATGCGCTCGACCAGACGCCAGCCGGTCACAGCCACCAGCACCAGTCCGACCACCAGCAGAACTCTTCGCCAGGTCAAATGATCGACCGCTCCTGTTTGAGGCTCAATGGTTTATGCCAATTAACTTTTTAGACAGATTAACCATGTCTGTCAAGGGGAGGGAGACAACCCTGAATCAGCGAATTGGGGCCCTCCCATGACCAAAGAGCCGTTTACAATCGAAGCCGAGCAAGAAGCGGATGGCCGCTGGGTGGCCGAAGTGCTGGAGATCCCCTGGATTCTCGCCTACGCCGAGACCCGCGAGGAAGCCATCACCCGGGTCCGCGACCTGGCCATGCGTACCCTGGCTGAAGACGGCGAGATCTGACCGGCGTTCAGAACAGCGCCAGCTGCTCGAGCGCCTCCTCGGCCCCGGCCACGCGGCCGTAGTGACCCCCGCCCCCCGCCTCGAGCCTGAGCAATCCCTGGCGGGCCAACAGGATCTGGCTGGCCAGCGGGTATCCCACCAGGCCGATCAGCTCTGCCTTGCGGGCCTTGTGCAGTACGGCCATCTCGCTTCCGAAGTAGGCGATCAGTCGGTCCAGAGCTGACCGTCCCAGGCCCGCCACGAAGTGGAGCGGAACCTGGTAGTGGTAAGGCGGACGATGCGGGGGGGACAGAGAGGGACCGTCGGCGATGTCGCTGACCCGGTCGAGCACCCCCCGCACGAAGTGCCGGGCGTCGTTACCGCTCGCTCCGCAGGCCGGGCAGCGAAGCTGAGGGGCCTGGCCGGTCACGGGCCGGTCGCAGTCGACGCACCAGGAGCGGTGATAGCGCCCCAGACGGGGGTCCATCCCGTAGTTGGCCACCACCTGCCGTCCCGCCTCGCGCTTGAAGGCCAGCATCAATTCGCGAAAGTTGGCCGCGCCCAGGCGCATCACGTTGTACTCCCGTCCGATTTTCTCCAGCGAATGAGCATCGGAGTTGGACAGGAAGGTGAAATCGCGCAGCTCGGTCAGGTGGTCGGCCAGCTCGGAGTCGGCCGACAGGCCCAGCTCCAGGGCCACCAGGTCCCCCTGGCGGCCGGAGAAGATCTGCTCCAGGCGCCGACCGGCGTTGCCGTAGACGCTCTTATGCGGGGTGAAGGCGTGGGCCGGCACCATAACGCCGCCGGTGGCCTCCACCACGGCCATCAGCTCGCGCGCGGGCAGCCCGCAGCGCTGCGAGGAGAGCTCCATGTTGGTGATGTAGCGCCGCATGACCCGGGAGAACTCGGACAGGTTGCGCAGGTAGGGGAAGTAGCACAGGTGGTGGGAGACGCCGCCCTCCTCCTCCACCGCCTCCACTTCGGCACCCGCGATGACGGTCACCCGGTCCTTGTGGCGCAGGCCCCCCTCGGGCAGCTCGAGCAGCTCGCCCCGGTCGATCAGCTTCTTGAGGTCTTCCAGCACGCCCGTGCAGGCGCAGTCGATGATGCCCACCAGGTCGATGCCCTTGCGCTCGAGGCACTCCTTGATGATGGCCGCGAAAGTCAGGTTGCGGCTGGCCGTGATCTTGACCGGCTGCCCCCTGCCGTTGCGGCCCACGTGGACGTGCAGGTCGACATAATACTCGGCGAGCTCCATGGTTGAGAGCCGTTCAAGGGCGGAAGTGCGAACCTCCTCTCGAACAGCCCGTCCATGCCTGCTTACCGCATCGTGACCGCCCGCCTCGAAATTCGCTGCTGGCACCCCGGCGAGGCCGCCCGGCTCAAGGCCAGCATCGACGACAACCTCGAGCACCTGCGACCCTGGATGCCCTGGGCCCAGGACGAGCCGACTCCCCTGGCGGACAAGGTGCAGTTGCTGCGCAAGTTCCGGGCCAACTTCGACCGGGATGAAGACTTTGCCTATGGCCTCTTCTTGCGCCCAGAGGACCATGTGGTGGGAGGCGCGGGGCTCCATCGCCGACAGGGCCCGGGTAGCCTCGAGATCGGCTACTGGATCGACCGCCATCACCTGGGCCAGGGACTGGCCACCGAGGCGGCGTCGGCTCTGACCCGGGTGGCCTTCGAGCTCGAAAAGGTGGACCGGGTGGAAATCCGGGTCGATCCTGCCAACGTGGCCAGCGCGGCCGTGCCGAAAAAACTGGGATTCGAGCTGGAAGCCACCCTGCGGCGCCGCCTGGGTCTTCCCGGACAGAAGCTGCGTGACTGCCAGATCTATACCATGTTTACCGCCGAGCGGGCGAAGCTGGAGGGACCCCTGGAGGCTTACGGCGCGGCCGGCGAGCGCCTGCTCTAACCGATCAGGATCTTCTCCTCGGGATAGGTCACCAGCGTGCGGGCGGGCTCGGTGAAGGCCGCCACCACGGTCAGAACCCCCAGACGGCCGCAGAACATCGTCAGGCAGATCAGCAGTTGCCCAAAAGTGTCCAGGCGCGGGGTCAACCCCAGCGTGAAGCCACAGGTGGCGAAGGCGGAGACGGTCTCGAACAGGGCCTCGGCCAGAGTCGCCTGCTGGGTCAGGAGCAAGAGCCAGGAGATCACGCCCACGAAGCCCATGGCCAGGGTCAGGATGGCGGCAGCTTTGAAGATCGTCCCCGAAGAGAAAGAGCGGCGCGCAAAAACGACCTGGGGCCGGCGAGTGACGTGCGAGAGGAGCGCCAGCACCAGCACCGCCAGAGTGCTGGTGGTGATCCCGCCTCCCATCGAGGCCGGCGAGCCCCCGATGAACATCAGCACGCTCAAGACCAGCACGTTGGCGTGAGACATCTCGTGCAGGTCTTCGAGCACGAAGCCGGCCGTTCGGGCCGAGGCCGAATGGAACCACGAGAGCAGCAGGCGACGCTGCCAGGGCAGGTCAGAGAACAGGTCCCCGTCCCTGGAGAAGCCCACGAACAGGATGACGGTGCCGGCCACCAGCAAGAGGGCCACCGTGACCAGGGTCAGCCGGGTGTGAACCGACAGACGACGGATTTTGGGCCAGCGCACCACGTCGGAGAGCACCGGAATGCCGATGCTGCCCAGAATGACCAGGGCCGATATGACCAGCAGGGTGGGAGCGTCGTGGGGAAAGCCGGCCGGGGCGATGGGCGAGCCGGAAAAGAGATCGAAGCTGGAGTTGGAGAAGGCCGAGACCGAGTGCCAGATGGCCTGGTAGGCCGCCTGGGCCGGCCCGAAGAGCGGTGCCCACAAGACGAAGAGGAAGACGGCCCCGATCAGCTCGATGCTCAGAACGCCCACCAGCACGGCTCGCAAGAGCTGCAGGATGGAGGCGGCCGAGACCAGGCCCAGTGAGTCGCGCAGGGTGATGCGCTCTTCCATCGTGACCTGGCGCCCGAGCAGCATGAAAACGGCCACGGCCAGCACCATGTAGCCCACTCCGCCCACCTGCATCAGGCCCAGCAGCACCAGCTGGCCGGTCAAGGACAGGTCGTGGCCGGGCGTGATCACGGTCAGTCCCGTGGTGGCCAGGGCGGAGACGGCCGTAAACAAGGCTTCCATCAGCGAGAGGGGGCGCTCGGCTCCACACACGGGCATGGCCAGCAGCAGGGTTCCCACCGCCACCAGGGCGGCCATGCCGAGCAAGAGGCGCAGGGGAGGGGCCAGCCGCCGCTGCTGCGCGTGACGTTGCCGGCTGGCAAGCTGCAAGCTCGACTGCACGCGCCCGGCGACCTCCAGGCACTGGTCCCGAGGGTCGGTCATCTGACGGGATGCCAGGTTTCCAGACGCGCGATATCCTGGTCGGTGCCCACCAGCACCAGCCGATCACCGGCCAGCAGCTTCTCGTCCGCGCCGGGCATGGCCACCTCGCGCGCCCCCCGCAAGGCCACGACGGTCACCCCCAGATGCTTGGGCAGATCAAGCTCCACCAGCGTGCGTCCGGCCAGCTGATCGGGACAGGGCACCTCGCTGACGCTGATGCCAGGCTGCAACTCGAGCCGCTCGAGCACTTTTCCGGGCGAGGCCAGCTCGGTGGCCAGGCGCACTCCGGCCTCGTGCTCGGGCAGCAGCACCGCGTCGGCGCCCACCCGCAACAGGATCTTCTGCTGGCGCAGGGTGGAGGCCTTGCAGATCACCTGCCCGATGCCCAGCTCCTTGAGCAGGGCGGTGACCAGGATATTGCTCTCAAAATCGTCGCCGATGGCCACAACAGCAGTGGGGAAGTATTCCACCCCGATCTCGCGCAGGGCCTCTTCGTCGGTGGCGTCCAGGGCCACCGCCCCGGGCAGCACTCCGGCCACCTCCTGAACCAGCCGCGGATTGGAGTCGATGGCCAGCACGCTGTGCCCGAGCTGGGTTAGTTTCTCGGCCAGGCTGAAGCCAAAGCGGCCCAGACCGACCACCACGAATTCGCTGGGTCCCTCGCGTCTTGCCATCGGGGCCGGTGGTTCTGGGCGACCCGGGGTGGGCCCTTCCGATGCCTCTGCCATGAGGGGCCGCCCGCCAGGCGGCACCCCGGGTTGGCACGGATCAGAGAACGAGCTTTCGTCGTGATCCGCCCGGAAGCGGATCATGATCCGTCAGCGGCACGGATCAGAGAACGAGCTTTCGTCGTGATCCGCCCGGAACCGGATCATGATCCGTCTGCGGCCCGGATCAGAGGACGGACTTCCGTACGCAGGCTCGATCAGGCCGGCGAGGTGAGCATCAGTTCGCATAACCGCCTGCTTGCTTCCGTTCAGCAGCGTGGCCGAGGCGGTCGCCCGGAGCCCGAGCTGTCCGGTGCTCCTGCTCAACTCCGCTACATGGCTCTTCAGCGATGGGAATCCTCGGAGCGGTTTGGGCGGTTCTTTGGAATCCGGTGGCAAAGCTCGGATTCTTGCACCAAACCGTTTACAGGATGTTACCAACTTCCCGGCCAGCGCAAACGAATCTACCCAAATGACCCGGCTATGATCTCCTTACCGGCCAGCGAGTCAAAGCCAGAGAGCCGGATTCGGTGAAGGAGGTTCATCCCATGTCCGAGACGGCTTCTGTCGGTAGAACGGCTCCCGCTTCCAGGTCGCGTCCCACTGCAACCAATCGGCCCGGATCGGCCCGTCGTTCGGGGCGTTCCGGCTCGGCCCGGCCCGGCTCGACAGCCTCCCAATCGGCTCCGCGGTCGGTGACCAACCGCAAGGACCCGTTCAGCGACCCCTCCTATGTGCCCCGCACTCCGGGCTACGACCATTCTCGCCGGGATACCACCACCATCTCGCCCGAGGCCAGGACCGAGGACGACAAAGACCGGGTGCCCGAGGCCCTGTTGCGCTCGCTCGAGTCCTCCGCCACTCCGGTTCCGACCGACAAGATCGCTGACAGCCCCTTCAAGAATGACCATGAGCTGGTGCGCCGGCTGCTCCATGGCGAGTCGCCCACCGACCGGCCAATCAGGGATAGGCCCGTCGAGGCCATCATGAAGGACATGATGACAGCCCGCGCCCCTCTCGACGAGGCCAGCTTCAAGGACAAAACCCATCTCGAGGCAGAAATGGCTCACGCCTCCGGCCGGCCATTCCTCGATGAAGAGCGGACGTCCACCATGATGCTGCGCTCGCCAGCTTACGGTCGCACCCCCGAGGCTGACTCCTATGTTCACGACCTGATCATGCTTTCCGCCCGGGTCCGCGGGTCCGGCTCGGTTCCGTAAAAGGGATTGATGGGCGGAGGCGCTGGCCAGCAGGCCTGGCGCGGTCTTCTGCAGCACCTCCACCGCCAGGCTCCGTTCTCGACGTCATCGATGCCGCGACCTGGGGGTGGTCGCTCCAGTTCGGGCTCATCGGCGTGCCGGGTCTCCGCCCTGTCGACGGTTCGGGTATCATCGGTCGGACCTTCGGGGAATCAGGCCGCCGGCGGATTCTCCAGGTCGGTCGTGCGCCGGTCGAGCTCGCCCACCATCTGGCCCAGCTCGTGTACGCCCTCGGTCAGCTCGTGGAGACTCTCCTTCAGCTCCTGGATGCTCTCCTGGTGCTCGGCCCCCTGGGCGCGGATGGCCGCCTCCTGCTCGATGAGCGCCAGCCGGACCTGGTCGAACGCCTTCTCCACGATCTCCCGCTGGGTGGTCATCACCAGCTCGGTGTGCCGTTGCGTCCGGTCAGTTCGGGTCGAGACTCGCTCCACTCGGGTCTCCACTCGCGCCAGCCTCGCCTCGAGCCTCTCCAGCCGCTTGCGCATGTCGTCCATCTCGTCTCCTCCGGCCCACCTTCGTCCACCCGCCCCGCCAGCCAGGGCTGCCCGTCAAGTCCGATTTGGCGACTCTCTGTACACTTCCCTGCGACTCCTCATGGTCGAGGGCCCGAGGTTGCATGGGCCGTTCCACTCTTCTGGTGGGTGGTTGACACTCTTGAAGATCGTCCAGGCGTCGACCGTCAATCGCGACGCAGGGCCTGCAAACGCTCCTTGACGCGAGGCACCACCTCATCTTGCAGGGTTTGCTCGACGGCGGCCCGGGCCAGCGGACCGGGCGCGGTCTTCTCCAGCACGCCCACCGCCAGGCTCCTACAGCGAATACCGGGGCTGCGAAGGCCCGTGGCCACCAACCGATCGCGGTAGGTCTCGGCCGTCATGGCCTGGAGCAAGAACTCGAGACACGTGTGCTCGAGGCCGGCGGCATACTTCTCAGCGGGACCCAGAGCCATCGAGTCAAGCGGCAAGACCGCCTCGGCCTGGTCGTAGACCCGCTGGTGGCGCGCCAGGTCGCCGCGCTCGAGCAGGCCCCAGTATAAGAACGGGTCCAGAGACTCCTGGGTCTTCAGACGCGTAAAGGCCTCCTCCCACAGGTCCACCCCTAGCCTGGGGGCCAGCGTCCAGGCCCGATGGCGCAGGGCAAAGTCGTCGCTCTGGTAGGCCTGACGCAGCTGCTCCGGCCACAGGGGTCGTTCCAGCAGTCGGCGGCAGCGCTCGAGCAGGGCTTGGCGGCGCTCGGCCGTCCAGCCCAGGGGCTCGCGCAGGCTCCAGTCGGTCTCGGGGTTGGAGAGCCAGGCCTCGAGCTCGCCCACGAAGGTGAGTTGCTCGAAACTGGCCCGCTGCTCCAGGTGGCCGAGCAGCAGGCTGACGGCCTGCAGGCCCTCCTCGTAATCGTCGATGTCCATGGCGGGGCCGCCCTCGAGCAGGGCCCCCATGATGAGGCAGGCTCCGTCGAGCACCCTTGGGCCCGGATTATCCTGCTCCAGAGCCCGGTGCAGCTGGCCTCCGGTGGCGCAGGCGTAAGCCAGATACTCGGGCATCACCGAGTTGTCGCAGCCCTCCTCGAGCAGCCAGAGGCGAAGGTCCGGCTTGCCGGGAGCGTAGTCCACCAGCCGCTCCACCAGGTGGATCTTGCCCCAGCCGCGCACATGACGGGCCATGTCCCACCACAGGTTGGTCGGGTCGGGCCCGGCCAGCTGGGCCCCGGCCACGGCCGCGTACAGGGTGAACTCGTCGTGGCGGGCCAGCTTCTTGAGCACCCCGATGTCCTCCAGCCGGCCTCCCACCGACAA
>CAYYHB010000142.1:0-13526 GCA_964471395.1 uncultured Burkholderiales bacterium
GTGCTGACCCGCTGGCAGGCGGTGCACCTTCTGACCGCCCCCTGGTACTACCGCGTGCTCACTGCCCACGGCCTGAACATGCTGATCTTCTTCATCATCTTCTTTGAGATGGCGGTCCTCTACTTTGCCGGGCCGATCATGCTCAACTGTCGGGTGCCCGCTCCCAAGCTGGGCTGGGGCTCTTTCGCTCTGATGCTGCTCGGTGCCCTGATGGTCAACTTCTACGTCTGGACCGGCAAGGCGGACGTGCTGTTCACCTCGTACGTTCCCATGAAGGCCCATCCGGGCTACTATCTCGGCATCATCTTCTTCGCGGTCGGGGCGCTGGTGGTCACCGCCCTCTTCTTCGCGGCCCTGGTAGTGGCCAAACGCGAGAAGACCTACAAAGGCTCGGTGCCGCTGGTCACCTTCGGAGCCCTGACGGCGGCCGTGATCGCCGTGATCACCCTGCTGCACGGCGCCGCCATCTATATCCCCACGTTTTTGTGGTCGCTCGGCTTGATGCCCATGGACGCTGAGATGTACCGCATGGTCTGGTGGGGCCTCGGGCATTCCTCCCAGCAGATCAACGTGGCTGCCCACGTGGCCTGCTGGTACCTCCTGGCCGGCCTGACCGTGGGGGGCGTGGTGCTCAACGAGAAGGTCAGTCGCACTGCCTACGTGCTGTATGTGCTCTTCATCTCGATGGCTTCGGCCCACCACCTGCTCGTCGACCCGGGGCTGAGCGCCCCCTGGAAGATCTGGAACACCAGCTACGCCATGTACCTGGCCGTGCTGGCCAGCATGATCCACGGCTTCACCGTGCCGGGAGGCATTGAAGCCGGCATGCGCTTGCGCGGCTTCAACCAGGGCCTGTTCCAGTGGCTCACCCGGGCCCCCTGGTTCGACCCGGGCTTTTCTTCCCTGTGGCTCTCACTGGTCATCTTCGGCTTCGGAGGCGGCATCACCGGCGTGGTGATCGGCACCGAGCAGATTAACATCATCGCCCACAACACCCTGCGCATTCCGGGCCATTTCCAC
This sequence comes from uncultured Burkholderiales bacterium, assembly GCA_964471395.1. Taxonomy (GTDB): domain Bacteria; phylum Vulcanimicrobiota; class Xenobia; order Xenobiales; family QWHO01; genus QWHO01. The sequence goes on from CAYYHB010000142.1 coordinate 1,021, forward strand.
ATGACTGTGGTGGCCGGCACGGCGCTCTGCTTCATGGGCGTCACCTACTACGTGATCCCGCTCATCTTCCGGCGTCGGGTGGCCCTCTGGCCGCTGGCCCGCATCCAGCCCTTCCTCTTTGGCATCGGCATCTCGCTGATGGCCATCGGCATGACCTACGCCGGCGGCTTCGGGGTGCCCCGTCGTCACTGGGACATCTCCTTCACCAACGCCCCCTTCTCCATCGAGTTCCCGCCCATCGTTGACCTGTTCATGGCCCTGGTGGGGATCGGGGGCATCCTGGCTGCCCTGGGCGGCCTGATCTACGTGGCTGTGGCCGTGCTCAGCCTGCTCGGCCGTCCGCTGAGCGATTCCGAGCTCAAGGAAGGTGGCCCGGGCATTCCCCAGGGAATCTCCCATCTGCCGCCCCAGTCCTACACCCCGGAAGAAGCCGAGGTAGCCCACTCGAAGGGGTGTCCGGGCACGATGGTGCTGGTATTCGTCTTCTTCGCCGCCTTCGTGGTCTACTACTTCGCCAACTGGAAGCTGCTCTCACTCATCTGGAAGGTGGGCTGAGTGCGGCCGGGCCTGGTTGCCTACGGCCTGTGGCTGACCAGCACCGCCAGCTGGTTCACCCTGGCCCTGGCCCCGCTCCCGAGCTCGGCGCCCGACTGGCTGCTTCGCACCCGGCAGGTTTGCTTCGGAACCCTGCCCAACGGCCTGCCCGATGGGGCCGGGTGGCTGACCATGGCGGCGCCGCTGCCCATGCTCATCGCCCTGCTGGTGCTCTACGGGCACGAGTTGCGCGCTCAGCGCCAGCGCGTGCTCATTCTGCTCCTGGCCCTGCCCTTGCTGGGATTGGCCTGGACCGCCCGGCGCGTGGAGCAGGCCTGGCGCGACCAGACGGTCTTCGCGCTGGGTCAGCCCATGCCCGAGGGGAGCCTGCCTGAAGCCTACCCGCGGGGAGACAAGCTTCTGCCCGGGTTCCGGCTGCTCGACCAGCACGCCCGGGTGGTCACCCCTCAGCTGCTGGCCGGCAAGCCGGTGTTGCTGACTTTCGCCTACGCCCACTGCACCACCGTCTGCCCGGCCCTGATCACTACCCTGCGTCAGGTCCAGGGCGACGTGCAGCGCGTGGTGGTGACGCTGGACCCCTGGCGCGACACTTGCGGCTCTCTACCCGACCTTGCGCGCCAGTGGAACCTCCCCGAAGGCACTCTGGTGCTCTCGGGCGAAGTCGAAGAGGTGGAGCAACTCACCCGCGCGCTCGAGATTCCCGTGCAACGTGACCTCAATACGGGGGAGATCACCCATCCGGCCCTGGTCTACGTCGTCGATCCGGAAGGTCGGGTGGCCTACACCATGCTGAGCCCGAGCCCGGCCTGGATCGAGGAGGCGATCACCCGCGCATGTGGCAAGAGGTAGCCCAATCAGGTCCTGACAACCGCCCCCCCCTGGCCGCTCCCCTGACCCGATGGTTGCGCCCCATCGACCGCTTTTACCTGTGGATCTACGGCGCCAGGCTCAATCCCCTTTACCAGAGCGGAACGGTGGCGCTGCTCTGCCTCACCGTGGCGCTGGTCACCGGCCTCTACCTGCTCGTGTTTTACCGGGTGGGAGCGCCCTACGAGTCGGTTCAGGGCCTGCAGGGGCAGATTTTTCTCGGTCGCTGGATTCGCGCTCTTCACCGCTACTCGAGCGACATCGCACTGGTGGCCATTCTGGCCCACGCCGTCAAGATGCTGATGAGCGGGCGAACGTGGGGTACCCGGGCGCTGGCCTGGGTGAGCGGGCTGGTGCTCACGGCCACGGTGATCTTCGTTGGCATCACCGGTCTGGTCATGGTGTGGGACACCCAGGCCCAGCTGCTGGCCGTGCAGGGGGTGCGCACGCTGGACCTCTTGCCGGTTCTGTCCGAGCCGCTGGGTCGGCTCTTCAGCGACAACAGCACGGTGCCGGGCTCGTTCTTCTTCATGGTCATGTTCTTGCACGTGGCCGCGCCCCTCGGGGGAGCCTTCCTTTTCTGGCTGCACGTCTCGCGGGTGGCCCGCCCGACCTACTTCCCGCCCGCTCCCCTGACCCGGCTGCTGCTGGGCGGCATGCTGGCTCTGTCGGTGGCGATGCCCGTCGCTTACCTCCCCCAGGCCGATCTGCGCGCCATCCCGGGCCGGGTCTACGTCGACCTCTTCTACGGCTTCTGGCTGCCCCTGGTCGCCGGGCTCGGCCCGCTGGGGGCGACTCTGACGCTGGGGGCCTTCAGCCTGGGCCTGGCTTCGGTGCCGCTCTGGTGGAAGCCGAGGGTGCGTCCCGCACCCTCGGTGGTGGACGAGCGGCTGTGCACCGGCTGCACCACCTGCTTTCAGGATTGCCCCTACCAGGCCATCAGCATGGTGCCCCGCAGCGAGCCTTCCAAGCTCTCCGAGCTGGTGGCCCGGGTCAATCCTGATGTCTGCGTCAGCTGCGGCATCTGCGCCGGATCCTGCGCCCCGATGGGGGTGGGACCGGCCCTGCGGACCGGCCGCGACCAGCTGCGCGAGATCGAGGCCATCAAGCCGACCTCCGACCAGGTGGTGGTGCTGGCCTGTCGCTACGGACCAGGCGAGGTCGCCCAGCTCGGCCGCCTGGAGGGCGTCATCGTGCACGAGACCGGTTGCGGCGGCTCTCTGCACACCTCGGTCGTGGAGCACCTGTTGCGCCACGGTGCCGGCGGGGTGATGGTGCTGACCTGTCCCGAGCGCGATTGCAGCCACCGCGAGGGCCCCAAATGGCTCGAGCAGCGCTTCTATCACGAGCGAGAGGCCGAGCTGCAGGCCCGCGTCGACCGCCGCCGGGTGCGCCTGGCCGGTTTCTCGGCCGCCCAGCAGCGTCAGATCGTCCAGGCCGTGGAGAAGTTTCGCGAGGAAATTAGCGCGCTCGGGGCCCCTCCCGAGGCGACCGGGAGCCTCGAGCGCGAGTGTCCTGGAGCTGCCAGTGCGATACCTTAAGGCCGCTCTCTTCACGGTGGCCTGGATGGTGCTGGTCAGCCTTGTCTCCCACCTGGGCGTGGGCCAGGCTCCAACCCTGGCCGCGCTTCGCCTGAGCTGGAAGACCACCGGCGAGAAGGTGCGCATTCAGATGGAGGAGGATCCCAACCTGCCGGCCCACATGCGCGCCCCGGGCGGGGCTTTCAAGACGGTGCTGCTGCCTTACCGTCTGGAGGTCGAGCTGGACGGAAGGAGGCTGCTCAGTCAGCGCTACACCGCTCCCGGCGTGCAGCACGACCGTCCTCTCTCGGTGCTGCAGGAGCTGGCTCTGGAGCCGGGGCGCCGGCGTCTGCGGGTCACCTTTCTGCCGGACGACCCGGGCGCGCCTCCCCAATCGCCGCGCTACGAGCTCGACGAAGAAGTCGAGCTTCAGGCCGGGAGGGTGGCCCTGGTCACACTCGACCCGGTTGAGGGTCGACTCCTCTTCAGCCCCTGAGGCTCGGGGAATTTTCCACAGCCTGCGCGAAACAGTGGTTGATGCGCAAGACGTTCTTTCTGTTGCTGCTCTTGAGCGCGATGGCTGAGGCCCGGCTGAGCGAGGTCAAGGTCTGGTATTACCCGCCCGCCGGCTCGCCCGCCCTGGTCAAGCACTGGGTGGGCAACCAGCTCAAGGTGGACCGACGCTTCTCCTACAGCCGCCTGGGCAAGTTTCGTATCCGGGTGAGCTGCGCCCCGGCCGACGCGCTGGCCATCGTGTTTCAGGATGAGCTCGGCACGCGCTTCGACCTGCCCGATAGCGATCGCAAGGCCGCCGGCGGGGTCAAGGACGTCTACTGGATGGTGCCTTACAACTTTAAGACCGGCCTGGCCCGACTTCAGATCAAGGCCGGCTCCGATCAAACCCCGGAGATGACCCTGGGCACGGTGACTGCGCGCTAGGGCGAAGGCGGTCCGGGGGAGCAGGCCAGCAAGCCAGGCTGGCCCGTTTCACTGCCGCACGCGGACCCGCAGGCTGGTGCCGCCCACCTTCACGTGGTTGCCCTGCAGTTGGATGCCACTGACCGATTCGCCGGGTGCTGGCAACAGCTTGCCCAGGCCCGCTCGCAGGGCCTGGTCGGAAGTCTGGCCCTGCTCAAGGGCCTGCAGGGCCTTCTCGGCGGCCGGCCGGAAGTTGTTCGAGCTATCCGCCTTCTGGATGCGCTCCAGCACCTCCAGCCCTGCGTCCAGCCTGTGAGCCGTGTCCAGGCGTTTCAGCGCCGGCAACAGGGCCAGGGCGTCGGTGGCCCTGGGAGTGCACTGGCAGGCCCGCTGGAAGCGCTCCAGGTCGGGCTCGATGGGGCTGTCGCTCGCGCGCAATGCCTGATAGAAGCTTCGGGCCAGCTCGAACTGGTAGGGCTCGAAGTGGCGCAGAATTCCGTCGAAGAGCTCCAGGCCCTGGCCGGGAGTTGCCCCCTGAATGGCCTCGAAGATCTGCTCCAGGGGCTTGCTCGACGCCCACCCCAGGGCCTTGAGCCGAGTCACCCCTTGCAGTGATCTGGCCAGCTCGTTTTCGGGGAGGTGGTCGAGCGCTGCCAGGACCTTGAGGCTGTTCTGGGTGCCGACGATGCTGCCGTGGTTGTCGTGCAGCGAGTCGAGCACGATCGCATAGCGGCGCTCCATCTCCTGCATGGGACGGCCTTGCGCCAGTCGGGCCAGACCTGCCACCAGTTGCTCGTGCCCCCCCACCAGCCCAACAGACATCCGCTCCAGGCTGCCCTGCACCTCGCGCACGGTGGACTCGAAGCGGTCCTGGCGCACTGCTTCCTCGAAGATGGGGAAGAAGGGCACGGCGTGGGTGGTCCAACTGGCCACCTTGGCCAGATCCGGCTTGTCGCCGGCTGGGATCGCCTCGAGCAGGCGGTCGAGCAGGAAGTTGTGGGCTTTGTCGTGCTCCACTCCAGTCCGAGCAGCCAGCTCGTCCACCCGGTCGACGGCCTCGGTGGGGGAGAGCTGCCCGAGGCGTCGCCGCAGCTCGGCCCGGGCGAACTCGCCGGGGGTGTGGTCGTTGTCGAACCGAGGGCCTTTGCCCACTTCGAGCTTGAGTCGGGCCCACTCCATCTCGTCGAGGTCGGCATGGGTCAGGAGGGCCAGCGCCGCCGGATGATCCAGTCGCTGCATCAGGCGGTCTTTCAGGTGTGGATGACCGACCGCCACCTGGCAAACGCCCGGGTAATGGTTGCCAGCGTAGGCCGGCCAGAGCACCTGGGGATGGCTCAGCAGACCCTGCTGGATCTCTTCGCGCACCGACAGCTCGAGGCTGCCTGGATGGCGCTTCTCAATCGCCGCCAGCAGGTCGCAGAGGGGGCGGAAGAGGGACCGGTGGCCTTCGAAGCGTTGTGACTCTTGCACCGCGAGCCGGCCGAGCTTGTCAAGCTGAGCGGGCTGCGGCTTGAAACCGGCGTGGCGGGCCTGCTCGGCCAGAAGGTCGAGCTGATCGGCGTCCGGGACCGGGGCGGCCAGGATCAGATCCAGGGCTGGACCGGGACCGTAATGGGCGAGCACCAGGCTCAGGGCCTCAGAGGATCCTTCCTGGCCGTGGACCAGCGGCTTGAGCTCGCGCTCGAGCAGCTCGGTGTCAGCTCGGTCGGGGAGCGTGCTCAATAGTTTTCGCAGGACCGCCACCTGGCTGTAACCCGTATAGGGAGGATGGCCCCTCTCGGCCCGTCGGGCCAGCTGGTCGGCTGCCGCGCTCAGCTCGGCCCGGGAGGCAAAGTCCAGGGTTCGGGTGACCAGCTCCACGCTTTCCTCCCGGGCCACCCGCTCCAGGTCGACCGGCTCTCCACTCTCGAGGGCGGGCACGGTGATGATCTTCCCCACCACGCCAACTCCGGGGCGGGTCAAGGCTTGCTGCAGAGTTCCGCCCTCCAGGTTCAGCCGGTGGCAGTCGTGCCAGCGCTGCAGCCTGTATTCCAGGGCCTGGCCCACGGATGGCTCGGCCTCGGGCTGCAGTCGCGCGGCTCGGGCCGCCTCCAGGGTGGCCCGCAGGATAGGGGAGGGGACGTGGTTGACCACCTCCAGCGGCAGCGTGCCCAGCGCATCGAGCAGCACCTTCGGGTCCACCTTTCGGGTGGCCGAAAGCTGCACGATCTCGCAGGGCGACAGCTGGCTCAGGTCAGCCGGGTCGGGCTGCCTGGCCTCGGGCCGGGGTTGTGGCGTTGGGCTCAGATTACCCAGCGTGACGAGCATGGCAATTATGCTAGCCGGGGCGCAGGAAAGAAACCTGAACGAGGCTGCGAGTCTCGCGCGTCTCGATAGAGAAGCTCCAGGCCGGGGGGACTCCCCTGCCCTATCAAGAAACCTCGGCCTATGAAGAGAGTACTCTGCACCGTCGCAATAGTCTTGGGATTGACTTTTCCCGCTCTGGGCTGGGGCGAGCAGGGCCACCGGGTAGTGGGCCAGATCGCCCTCGACCAGCTCACCCCTCGGGCCCGGGACCAGGTGCAGGCCTTGCTCTCGGTGGGCCTCCCCACGGTGCGGCGCACGTTCGACAACCTGCCCATCGCCTGCACCTGGCCCGACACGGTGCGCAGCGGTGGGCCACTGCAACCCTACAATCATCCCATCTGGCACTACTCCAGCATCCCCTTTTACGATGGCATGGCAGCGCGCGGGGCCAGGACCCAGGGCCAGTTGGTGCAAGCCTTGAGCGACAACCTGACGATTCTGGTCGACCGTAATCGCCCGCGTAAGGAGCGGGCCCGGGCCCTGGCCTGGGTGGGCCACCTGGTGGGCGACATCCACCAGCCTTTGCACGCCACCACCCGCTACACCACGGCCCAGCCGCGGGGCGATCGGGGAGGCAATCTGTTTAAGATCGATGGCCCGGCCTTCGTGAACTGGGCCGGACGGCCGGACACGATCGACAACCTGCACAGCTACTGGGACCAGGGCTGCGGCCTGTTCCTGGAAGAGCTGACCCCGGCCCAGGTGCGAGAGCTCTCGCGCGAGTGGCGGGCGGCCAACACGCGCAGCTCGTATGGCCCCGGACTGGACGACCTGTCCACCCTCAGCTGGCGCCAGGAGAGTTACAAGCTGGCGGTGGAAGTTGCCTATCCCGGCATTCGGGCGAATCAGGCCCCATCGGAAGCTTACAGCCGGTACACCCAGAACCTGTGTCGCCGGCGCATCGTGTCCGGGGGTTACCGGCTGGCTGCTCTGCTCAACCAGGCACTGCCCTAGCGAGGAGCCCGGCCGCAAACCCCCTCGTGGACGCGGAGGGGACCTCCACGTCCACAAGATATTGTGTAGGCGGCCGGGATCCTCGCACAATCTTTTGATCGGCCCGGCCTTTCCGGCCGCGCCTCAAGGAGTTTCTGTTCGAGCGTTGAAGATCCCTCAATCGCAATCAACGGCCAGGTGAGAACGATTTTGCCGCTCGAGATCCCCCGGATGTTGGTCGAGCGCCATCGGTTCTGCTATACTGGGGATGATCGATGATACGCAAAGTCGCCGAGCTCACCTGGTTCGAGCTGGACGAGCTCGATCGCGAGCAATGTCTCGTCTTTCTGCCTGTCAGTCCCCTCGAGCAGCACGGCCCCCACATGCCGCTGGGCATGGATCTCTTCGGGGCCGAGTTTCTCACCCAGCGCATGGCCGAGCTGTTCGACTCGCTGCACCCCGACTGGAACGTGCTGCTGATCCCCGCCCTGCCGGTGGGCTCCAACGCCTTCGACTTCCCGGGCAGCCTGTTCACCCGCCAGCGGGTGGTGCGTGACCTGCTCGTCGACTACGGCGCTTCGCTTGCGCGCCACGGCTTCAAGAACATCGTGCTGGTCAGCGTGCATGGCGGCACCGGCCATATCGTGGCCATGGAGGAGGCGGCCGACATCGTGAGCCGTCGCTTCAAGTGCTGCGTGGTCAGCCCGGTGGGAGCAGTGGCCACCAAGTTCTTCAGCGGCGGTTATTTCGACGAGCTGGATGAGCTTTTGTCGCAGACCCTGACCCGGGAGGAGAAAGCGCTGCTCAAGGTGGACTGGCATGCCGGCTGGTGGGAGACCTCGCTGATGCTGCTGGCCCGCCCCGATCTGGTCAAACCCGACTACAAGAACCTCGATCCGGTGATCGTAGAGGATTTTCGGCGCATCAATGACGCCCTGTGCCGCAGCGTGGGTGACGGTGCGGGCTACATGGGCGCCCCCGCCAAAGCCACCCGCGAGTTCGGCGATATTCTGAGCAACCTGTTCGTCAAGGATGCCGTGCGCATCATCGAGCGCATGGTAATCGATCACGAGGTGCTCGGGGCCGAGGCCCGCTCGCCCCTCTACGACATCCCGTTCATGCGCACCGACTTCGTGCGCAACTCGGTAGCCGTGGGGGCCGGGGTGCTGTTGACCCTGCTCGGAGGCATCCCCCTGGTGGACGCTGTGCGCAAAGGGCAGATCGCGGCGGGCAAGGAGCGTCGCCAGGACGAGGAAGAGAGCGCCGAGGACCAACTGGTCGAGGAGACCAGCGGGGAAAGTTGATCGGCTCTCCTGGCCTTGAGGCGGCAGGGCTGGCTGGAGTTAGCCGCACTTTGCGGCGCGTCGCGTCCTGGAGGAGGGATGATTGTTTCGCGGTTGCGAGGGCCAGGCCGAGATCACGATAGCCAGAAAAAGTGTCAAGATTGCGATTGTGTCCATGGCCAGAGTGTAACTCCAACGACTTAAGGAACGGCCTTGGGAACCTGAAGCTTTTCTAAAGAACTTCAAATTCGCCGTCGGGTGCTTGCTGTTTACAAAGGGTTCACCCGCCCGGGCGAGCTCCCGGGTAGTCTCACAGTGGAATGCTGGTTCGCGAAGCAAGACCCGTCTTGACTCCTCCTCGCCCGGCGGCCCCGAGAGCGGCCGAAGCCGGCCCGGTGGATCGCGTGGATCTGTCCACGGTGCCGGTCTCGCATCAGCGCGAGTTGCGCGGAGCCTGGGTGGCCAGCATCTGGAACCTGAACTTCCCCAGCCGGCCCACCCTGCCCACCGATCAGCAGAAGCAGGAGCTGGTGGCCATGCTCGACCGGCTGCAGGAGTGCGGTTTCAACGCCGTCTTCTTCCAGGTGCGCCCGGAGGGCGACGCCCTGTACGCCTCCCAGCTCGAGCCCTGGAGCGCCTGGTTGACCGGCACCCAGGGACGCAACCCGGGCTACGATCCGCTCGAGTTTCTCATCGGCGAGGCTCATGCCCGCAATATCGAGGTGCACGCCTGGCTCAATCCCTATCGGGCCCAGGCCGGCAACGCCCCCCGGGTGGCCCCCCATGTGGCCGTGGAGCACCCCGAGCACGTCCATCGCTACGGCCGCCAGCAGCGCTGGATGGACCCGGGAGCCGAGGTGGTGCGCCAGCGCCTGGTGGACGTCTGTCGGGACCTCACCCGGCGCTACGACATCGACGGGCTGCATTTCGACGACTACTTCTACCCCTATCCCATCAGCGGGGTGGACTTTCCCGACCAGACCACCTGGCGTGCCTACCAGGCGGGCGGCGGAAAGCTATCGCGGGCCGACTGGCGCCGCGAGAATGTCAACCAGGCCATCCGCGAGACCGGCCAGGCGATCTGGGAGCAGAAAGAGCACGTTCGCTTCGGCGTTTCGCCGTTCGGCCTGCCGGCCCCGGACCGGCCCGAGGGCACCAGCGGTTTTGACCAGTACCACGGGCTCTATGCCGACCCCCAGAAGTGGATGAACCGGGGTTGGGTCGACTACCTGGCGCCCCAACTCTACTGGCCGACCACCCAGGCTCGTCAGCCCTATGAGACGCTGCTCAACTGGTGGGCCGATCACTCCCAGGGAGGGCGGGCCATCTTCGCCGGCAACGACCTGACCGCCCTGGGCACCAGCTCGCGCTGGACGGTGGACGAGCTCAAGAAGCAGGTGCGCATCTGCCGCGGCAAGGCCGAACAGGGGGCGACGGGCAACATCTGGTACAACGTGGGCCCCCTGATGGAGAATCGCCAGGGAATCGTGGGCGTGTTCCGCGACGAGCTGTACAAACAGCCCGCCCTGACCCCGCCCATCGCGCGCACGGCCGCTCGTGAGGTCAGCCCGCCCACCGTCGAGATGGAGGGGCGCACCGCGCGCCTGGCCCACACCGACGGCGCTCCGCTGCGGGCCTGGACAGTCTACAAGGAAACCATCACCGCTCCCGGCTGGGAGCTTGATCGCATCGTTCCCGCCAGCCAGTCCACGGTCGAGCTGCAGGCCGGCAACTGGGCCATCGCGGCCGCCACCCGCAACGGCAACGAGAGCCGGGGAGTGGTGGTCTCGGTCATTTCCGGAGCCGAGGGCGGCCACGATGATCACGGCTCCGATCAGGCCCAGGGGGCGTAGCTCATCGCTGCTCGTATTGCTCCCGGGCGCGCATGAGGGCCTGTCGGTTCTTCTCGGCCCAGGCGGCCAGGGCCAGCACCGGCTCGAGCAGACTGCCCCCCAGCTCGGAGAGCCGGTACTCCACCCGAGGCGGAATTTCGGGGTAGAGGGTGCGCACGACCAGCCCGTCTCGCTCCAGACGCTTGAGGGTGAGGGTGAGCATGCGCTGGGAGACGCCTTCCACCGCCCGTTTGAGGGCGGTGAAGCGCAGCGGGCCTTGCTGGAGGTGGATCACCACCAGCACGCTCCATTTGTCGCCCACCAGCGAGAGTACCTCGTGGACGGCCAGACAGGGCTCGCTGTCACGTCTGTGGCCTGGTATCACGTTTGTGCCTTCTTGCGGGCTCTCGGGGGTAGGAGGTATCATCTGATTGGTTACGCTTTGTAACTAAGTTCGTTCTAGGAAGTGAATGACCTGTGAAAACAATCTTGGGAACACGCAAAGGATCCACCCTCCACTGGGTGGGGGACGGGTTCCGCGTCCATTCGCTCTTTTCTTACAGTCAGGATGCCTCGCTCTTCGACCCGTTCCTGCTGCTCGACTACGCCTCTCCTCATCGTTTCGAGCCCACCGACCGTCAGCGCGGGGTAGGGGTGCATCCACATCGCGGTTTCGAGACGGTCACCGTGGTCTACGCGGGCGAGCTCGAGCACCGCGACTCGACCGGCGGAGGCGGCATCATCGGTCCCGGAGAGGTGCAGTGGATGACGGCGGGATCCGGCATTCTGCACGAGGAGTATCATTCGCCGGCTTTCGCCCGCCAGGGCGGAGAGCTGGAGATGGTGCAGCTCTGGGTCAACCTGCCCTCGGCCCATAAAGGTGCCACTCCGGGCTACCAGGCCTTGACCAGCATTCCTGAGGTCTCGCTCGAGGGTGGCACCGTCCGGGTGATCGCGGGTGACTTCGCGGGAACTCGGGGCCCGGCCCGCACCTTTACGAGCATCAACCTGTGGGACGTGTCCCTGAGGGCCGGTGGCCAGCTTGAGCTGCCCCTGGTGGCCGGCCACACCGCCGCCCTGCTCGTGCGCTCGAGCCAGGAGCTGCTGGTGCTCTCCCGCCCTGAAGAGTGCTTTATCCTGAGCTCGGAGACCGATTTGAAGGCGCTGGTGATGAGCGGACAGCCGATCGCCGAGCCGGTTTTCGGCCGCGGGCCCTTCGTGATGAGCTCCCCCGGCGAGCTTCGCCGGGCTTTCGAGGAAATGATGCTGTGACTTGCATCAGGGAGGAAGCCCGCGGGCTATTCCTCTGGCGAACCCCGGTTTCTCGTCCGAGATCTGCCCGGCAGGACTTGTCCCGCACTCCATGGAACTGCGCACGATCCAGACCGGAGGGTTATTCGGAGTCGTGCTGATGAAATCGCGCTTTTGTGTGTTCGCATTGATCCTGTTGACGTTGTTGGCGGCGCCTTGGGGTTGCGGCGATTCCGTCCATTATCAGAGCGCGGGAGGGGGCTCAGCGCCTCCACCAGACCCGGGAACCCCTACCGGATCGGTCATTCTCAGGGCCCAGTTGGAGGAGGAGACGGCTGCCAAACGGGCCGAGATTACGGTCGTTCAAAGCCCGGTCATCCCCACCGAGGTTACCCAGCTGCGCTTCACGGGCTTGAATGCTCAGGGCTTTCTGGTGTATGGCCCTGTGCTCGCCGACAAATCCACCACGTTCACGCTGAGCAATGTCCCGATCACGGTCGACCGTATCATCGTCGAGCTCCTGGTGGATGGCGTTCCGATCGGCGGAGCCTCCATGAAGGTCGCGGTGGAGGCCGAGAAGAGCATTTCTGTCGACTTGCTCAACTTCGCGATTGTCCAGGCCGTGGGCCTGGTGGGTCCGACGGGCCCGATGGGTCCCACTGGAGCAGACGGGACGAACGGTCTACCGGGAGCGCCGGGTTTACCGGGAGCAGCGGGTGCTCCGGGCGCCCCGGGAGCCATCGGTGCTACGGGACCTACGGGCGCTGCCGGGGCTGCGGGAGCTGCCGGGGCTACGGGGGCCACGGGCGCTACGGGCCCTGCCGGGGTTGCCGGGGCTACGGGCGCTACGGGCCCTGCCGGGGTCGCCGGGGCTACGGGCGCTACGGGCCCTGCCGGGGTTGCCGGGGCTACGGGCGCTACGGGCCCTGCCGGGGTCGCCGGGGCTACGGGCGCTACGGGCCCTGCCGGGGTTGCCGGGGCTACGGGCGCTACGGGCCCTG
>CAYYHB010000143.1:0-13499 GCA_964471395.1 uncultured Burkholderiales bacterium
GGATGGTGGCCTTGATCATCTGCTCGTCGTGGGTGGCGATGGCCGGGTAGGTGCCATGCGAAAGCAGATCCTTCATCAGGGTGACGAAATTCTCGCTTACCTTGTTCCTGTCTTGGTAAGCGATCAGAGGAGACTCGTGGTAGGCGCCCTTGCACAGCCGCACTCGGCCCTTGATGTCGTTGGCCCGGGCCACGTCGGCCCGGGTTCGGTGCAGGTAGGATTGCAGCACCACCCCCACGTTCTCGTGGCGCGAGCGCACTTTCTCGAAAATCTGCATGGTGGCTTCGGTATAGTCGGAGCCTTCCATGTCGATGCGCACGAAGATGTTATGGCCGGAGGCTGCGGTCAGGATGCGCTCGAGATGGGCCATGCACACTTCCTGGCCGTGGTCGAGCCCGAGGGCCGTGAGTTTGAGCGAGATGTGGCTGTCCAGACCGGCCGAGGCGATGGCCTGGACCACCTCGAGGTACTGGCTGGCGGACTCCTCGGCCCCCTCGAGCGTGTCGGCGTTCTCGCCCAGAAAGTCGAGCGTGACCATCAGATCTTCGGCGCGCAGCGAGCGCACCGCGTTCAGAGCGTCCTCTAGCCCCTCGCCGGCCACGAATCGCCGGGCCACCCGACGGGCCAGGGGGAACCTCACCATCATGCTCTTGAGCCAGCGGCTGGAGGCAAGCGCCAGCAGGATAGGTCGTAACATCGTCGTTTCTTCCCGACAGTTCGTCAAAAAATTGGGCGGCAGCTTTCTTGCTCGGACCCCCAGTCCCTGCCAGCAGGAGCCAGCTTGCGGCTCCGTCAAAGCCTGGCCGATGTCCGAGCGCCTCTACTTCCGCACCCGACTGTGGGTCCCGGTCAAGAACACTGAGGTGGTCACGCTTTACGAGACCGACCTCGAGCACGGGGTGCTTCGCTACCTGGTCGTTGGAGGCGAGCAAATCGACCTTTTTCGGGGCCCGAGCTATCGTCTGGAGACTTCCTCCGCCCTCGAGCCTTGCCTGGCCGAGGAATTTTTGAGCCTTTGGCGCCCCGATCGCTCCCCCTCGCGGACCGCCCTGCCCGACCTGGTAGACCAGGAGGGCGACGGTCCCTCCGAAGAAGTCATGCCTTCGTGAGCGATTCGAGGCGACGGTGGATCTGCGTGGGGGAGGAGCCGGCGGTGCGCCTGGCGGCGCTTGACTACGGTCCCAGTGAGGCTCCAACCCTGTTCTTTCTCCCTGGGGGCGCTGGCCGGGCCACCCAGTGGCGCCACCAGATGGACTATTTCTCCAGCCGCTTCCGTGTCATTAGCTACGACTTTCGGGGCCACGGCGAGAGCGAGATCGCTCCCAGCGGCTACACCTTCGACTTGATGGTGCGCGATTTCGAGCTGGCGCTCGAGGCCCTGGAGGTACCCTCGCGCTTTGCGCTGATCTCCCACTCCTTTGGCGGGGCGGTGGCGGCTGGCTATGCCGCCAAACGGCCCGAGCGGCTCGAGCGCCTGGCGCTGGTGGCCACCGCCGGCGAGATCCCCCTCTCGCCGCTGACCTCGGTCTTGCTCAAGTGTCCGGTGGTCATGCTGGATGCCGTGCGCAAGGTGTTCAAGAACCAGATCAACTGTCCACCCGGGGTGCTCAAGCAACTGGTCCCCAACCTGATGCGCTGGCGCGGCTGGGACCTTTACGCCAACATCAACGTGCCCACCCTGGTGCTTTCGGGAGAGCTGGACATGCTGACCCGGCCCCGGGCCATGCGCCGCATGGCCGACCTGATCCCCAACTCGGAGTTCGTCAGTCTGCCGTTTTGCGGGCATCTGCCCCAGCTCGAGCGCCCGGCCGCGGTCAATCGCATTCTGGAGCGATTCGTCGAGCCCGAGCGCAAGCGGACCTGGCGGGGCACCCTGGACGCTCCTGAGGGGGCTGCTTGATCGACTGGACCCGCCACTATGACGAAGGGGTCCCGGCCCAACTGAACTTCGCTCCCCGACCGCTGACCGAATTCTTGGCTGAGTCGGCCCGGCGCTGGCCCCGTCGAGCGGCCATCTGGTCCGAGCAGGGGGCACTGAGCTACGAGCAGCTGCTGGCCGAGGTGCGCAAGTTCGCCTCGGTGCTGGTGAGTATTGGCCTCTCGCCGGGTGAGCGCGTGGCCCAGCTCCTGCCCAACTCGCCCCAGGCGCTGGTAGCCCTCTACGGCACTCTGTGGGCGGGAGGCGTGGCCACGCTGGTGGCTCCCGAGACCCCGGTTCTGCTGCTCGAGCGCCAGCTCAAGGATGCCATGCCCCGGGTCGGAGTGGTGCCCTCGCCGCTCTCGGTCGAGCTCGAGGAGGTGCTGCGCCGGGCCAACATCGAGTCTTTCATTCTCAGCTCGGGCCGCGAGTACACTCGCTATTTGCGGGGCTGGCTGCGGGTGGCGGCCCGGTTGGCCGCCGGTCTTCCCGAGCGCCGCTATCTTCGCTGGCGGCGGTTGATGCGCGAGGCTAACGAGGAGTTTCCCCGCGTCGAGGTCGATCCGACGGCTCCCGCCATCATGGTTTATACCGGCGGAACCACCGGCTCGCCCCGGGGCGTGGTGCTCTCGCACCGGGCACTGGTGGCCAACACCGAGCAACTGTCCGCCTGGGACGCTCGCCTGCGTCCCGGTCAAGAGCGCCTGCTCTGCGCCCTGCCTTTCTATCACGCCTACGGTCTGTCCGCGGCGGTGAATCTCTCCATGGCCAATGGTGGCACCCTGCTGCTGCCCCCCCAGCCCACCCCCGACTCGATCCTGGAGACCATCTCCCGCTTTCGCCCGTCTCTTTTTCCGGGTGTGCCGGTGCTCTACGCCGCCCTGCTCAACACTCCCCGGCTGCGCTCTTATGGTCTGAGCAGCATCCGGGCCTGCATCTCGGGGGCCGCTCCCCTGCCGGTCGAGATTCAGGAGAGCTTTGAGAAAGCGAGCAAAGGCCGGCTGGTGGAGGGCTACGGGTTGACCGAGGCCGGCCCGGTGACCCATGCCAATCCTCTGGAGGGGAAGCGAAGAAGCGGCTCCATCGGCCTGCCTCTGCCGGGAACCGAAGCCCTGGTAGTAAACCTCGAGACCGGGCTCGAGCTCCCCCACGGGGAGGTGGGCGAGCTCCTGGTCCGGGGTCCTCAGCTCATGGACGGCTACTTTCAGGCCCCCGAGGAGACGGCCCGGGTTCTTCAGGATGGCTGGCTTCACACGGGGGATATGGCCCAGCGCGATCAGGACGGTTTCTTCTACCTGATCAACCGGCGCGGGGACGTCCTGCGCCGGGACAATCGACTGGTGTATCCGAGGGACATCGAGGA
The DNA here is from genome assembly GCA_964471395.1 of uncultured Burkholderiales bacterium. Classification (GTDB taxonomy): domain Bacteria; phylum Vulcanimicrobiota; class Xenobia; order Xenobiales; family QWHO01; genus QWHO01. The sequence goes on from CAYYHB010000143.1 coordinate 3,282, forward strand.
GGTCATCTACGAGCACCCGGCCGTTCAGGACGCGGCCGTGGTAGGCTGGCCCCCCCCCGCGGACGGGCCTGGCCCGCACCCCTGTCAGGAGCTGCGCGGCTACGTTTGCCTGCGGCCCCACCGCCAGGCCTCGGGGGAGGAGATCCGCTCGTTTTGCGAGCGCCGTCTTCCTTCTTCGCTGGTGCCCGCCCGGGTGGAGATCCTGGCCCAGCTGCCGCGCACCCGGCTGGGGAAATTGTTAAGGCGAGAACTCGGACGTTCATAAATCGGCAACAGATTTCAAGATTTGCTAACGCCCTATTCACGACCGGTCGGGCCTGCGGTGGGATAGAATCCGTAGAGAGATTGAGCGGAGGAACCCACTGATGGAAATTCAACGCACTCAGACTGGCTCGGCCCCCCTGACTTTTTCCTCGATCGTTAACGGCTCGATTTCCGCAGTCGCCCCGCTGGCGGTAGACGCCTCCCCCTGGAGGACTCCCGAGCGCTCGCTGGCCAATGAGAACCTCCATCAGTTCTGGAGCGAGCTGTCGCTCGAGCAGCCGGTGCTTCCCTTCTTTGGACGTTTCCTGCAGAGCAGTGGCAACATCGGCGCGGGGGGGACCCACGCGGTGGGTGAGGGGGATAACCAGCCGGCTGCCGTCGCTCCGGGAGATACCGGGGACGCCAGTGTGAGCTTGCCTCCTCGCTCGTTCTCGCACGCCAAGCACGAGACCGATCGCGACGAGCCCGCTGTGGTTGCTCAGCCAGTCCTGGAAGGGCCTCGAGGAGTCGGGCCGCGCTCGTTCTCGCACGCCAAGCACGAGACCGATCGCGACGAGCCCGCCGTGGTGGCTCAGCCGGTCCTGGAAGGGCCCAGGGGAGTCGGGCCGCGCTCGTTCTCGCACGCCAAGCATGAGACCGATCGCGACGAGGCTCCCGTCACCGGGCAGGTGGGCAACGCTGGCAACCAGTCGGCCTTCTTCAATCGCTTCCTGAAAGCTTGAGCATCCTCATCGTCACCTACTCCGAGGACCACGAGGGGATCGACCTGGTGGCCTCGGAGCTCATTCGCCTGGGGCATGAGGTGGTGCGTCTGGATACCGACCGCTACCCCCAGGACCTGACCGTGAGCACCCGCTACCACGGTTCTTCTCGGCGCCGCTCGCTGCGGCTGGACCCGGCCACCCACTCCCTGGACGAGTGCACGGCCGTTTGGTACCGCCGGTTTCGGGCCGGTGAGAAGTTATTCGAGGCGGGTCTGGGAGATCAATTCGACGGCGCCTACAAGGAGTCGCGGCAGACCCTCTGGGGCACCATCGCCAGCCTGGGCGTCAAGCATATGAATCCCTGGCAGGCCGTGCGGTTGGCCGACTTCAAGGAGGTCCAGACCGGTTGGGCCCTCGACGAGGGATTGAGGATGCCGCGCACCCTGTTCAGCAACGATGTGCAGGAAGTGCGAGACTTCTACTCCGACCTGGGCGGGCGGATGATCGCCAAGATGCAGTCCAATTTCACCGTCATGCGACAGGGCGACCATCAGGTGGTCTATACCAGCCCCGTCACGGCCGAAGATCTGGCCGGCCTGGACGGCCTTCGCTACAGCCCTATGATTTTTCAAGAGCAGGTGGACAAGCGGCTGGACGTTCGGGTCATCGTGATCGGGGACGAGCTCTACGGAGCCTCGGTGGACCCGGCCGGCGAGCTGGACTGGCGCAAAGAGGGCGAGAAACTGATGTCGCGCTGGACTCCCTGGGAGATTCCCCCCGAGATTCGAGGGCCGCTGTTGGGTCTGATGGGTCGGCTGGGGCTCTGCTACGGGGCGGCCGACTTTGTGGTCACGCCCGAGGGGGAGTGCCTGTTTCTGGAGGTCAACGCCTCGGGCGAGTGGCTCTGGCTGGAGCAGCAGGCGGGCCTGCCGCTCTCGGCGGCCCTGGCGCGGTTTCTGGCCGGGTGATGCCCGTGAGGCCTCAGGCCGGGTCTGGAGTGTTTGTCAGCAGGATATCGAGCAAGTAGGCACCTATGTTTGCCTTCGTTTGATGCGTGTGGTGCCGACAGTGATCCCGCTCGAGTCCTCGATGATGCCGCGGGCGGCGGGCGGAGCCGCCAGCTTCTCGACCTCCACCGGGAGCGTCCCCTGGACCAGGTTCTGAAAGAGCGCCTCGTAGCCGAGCAGTGACTTTTCGGGGGCCGCTTTCAGCCCCGGGGGAAGGCACTCGAAGCGTTCCACCAGCCCCCGGTGCACGGACTCCAGGATCGCCAGCCGGCGGACGGGATCCTTCTCTCCACGGGCGGTGCCCAGCCAGGCCCCGGCCAGCTCGCGAAGGCGTTGCGGGGTTTGAGGAACCTCGCGCTCGAGCAAGAAGTGAGCCGCGATGGTCGCCGCCGGATCATTCCCCACCGCTCGGTCGGACAGGACGACGGCCATCTTGTAACGACCCTGCAATCCCCCCGCCAGCCTATCGAGATGAAAGTACAGCGAGCTCGGGCTCTCGGCTTGCCACGCTGCAAACAGGTTGCTGAAGGCACGGTCGCGCGTTCCTGCCTGGGACGGAGCCGCGAGCATCTCTGGCACTCCATTGGGCCCAACCACCGCTGCCCTGGCTGCCGGCCCGTACTCCACCCCGTGGGCCAACATCGAGAGTGCTCTGCAGGCTAAGTGATAACGTTCCTCGCGCCCCTGATCGGGGACCAGGTCCAGAAACCGCGAATCCGGGCAGCGGGAACGAAGCGTCTGCATGACGAGGTTGAGCATGGCCGGGCTGTAGGTCAGGGGCTCGCGTTCCTCGAGGGCGGTCAGCGCGGTCCGGGCGAACCACTGCGGGGAACTTAGCTCCGCTCCCTGGCTGGCCTGCGCCATTACTTTACCGGCCAGCTCCCCATACCCAAATCTCTCGGCCAGAGTGGCCACGAAGCGGAAGGCGTCGCTCTGAGGCTGGCCCTGCTGGGCCAGGCTGCGGAGCACGGCCGGCATTTGTATCGAGCGCCTGGTTGACGGAAGCGTGCTCAGGAGCTTGATGGCGAGCCCGGCTTGGAACCCCGCGCCAGCCACCACCGTCCCACCCAGTGCTTCGAGGCCGGTCTGAAGGACGTGAGCCCGCAAATGAGTGCTGCCGACGTCCGAGGCGGCCGTCCGAATCAGGGCCACGGCCGGCTCGAGCCCTGGCTGGCCGAGCAAGCTCACCTTATCCAGCGTGCGCTCGACTACACGGGCCGCGCCGTAATTCGTGTAGGCCTGGCGGGAGCGATTCAGGCCTTGCTGGATCAGATCGATTCGTGCATCCATATCGGGAGAATTCCCTCCGGCGGGATCCAACTCCTGGAAGCCGGTCGCGCCGCCCGCCACGAGGCCTTGTCCATTCTCCGCCCGCGGCCCTGCTCGACCCTGCCTTCGGGGACGACGTAGCCCTGGTGCAGCGAGTGAGCGCTTCGACCTGGGAACAGGCATGACTGCGGCACAGGAACGAGGCCCCCCGGAGCAGAATCCGCCGGACGCTATGAAAAACTTCCGTTTCTGCTCGTTCTTCGTGCTGGCGACCGCCCTGGTGGCGCTGGCCGCTTCTTTGATCGTGCCCGGCAAGGGCATTCCCGAAGCCTCGCTGGGAGCCACCCGGGCCCAGGTGGAGGCCAAGCTCGGTCCCCCCCAAGACCTGGACCGCAACGAGTTCCGCCCCAGCGATGTCTACGCGCTCTACTACTCACGTGGAATCGAGCTGGTCTACACCAACGACCGGGTCTCCATGATCACCCTTCACCCCGCCGACAAGCAGTGGAAACCCTACGCTGGCGCCACCCGCGAGGGCCTGTCGGTGCTCAGCAAGCCGGCCGACGTCCCCAAGATGATGGGTCAGCCCAGCGCCGCTCGGGACGGGGTGCTCAACTACGCCAAGCTCGGCCTGGTGGTGCAGATCAAGAACAATCGCATCGACTCTTTGATCCTGCGTCCGCCCGGAGCCTGAGGCCTTGCAGGGCGATCTGGCCGAGGCCGCTCGCATCCTGGGCCAGGCCCAGCGCATCGCCGTGCTGACCGGAGCCGGTGTGTCGGCCGAGAGCGGCGTGCCCACCTTCCGGGGTGAGCAAGGGCTCTGGAAGAGCTATCGCCCCGAGCAACTGGCCAATCCGATGGCCTTCTCAGGCAATCCCGAGCTGGTCTGGGAGTGGTATCGCTGGCGCCAGGGCATCGTCGGGGGGTGCCAGCCCAACCCGGCCCATCACGCCCTGGCCGAGCTTGAGGGCCGGGGCGTCAGCGTCACCTTAATAACCCAGAACGTCGACGGACTGCACCGGCGGGCCGGCAGCGAGAACGTGCTGGAGTTGCACGGCAACATCTGGCGCACCCGCTGCACCCGGGAGGGCAAGATCGACCACTACGCCGGCGAGTTGAAGTGCTCGTGCGGGGCCTGGCTGCGTCCCCACATCGTCTGGTTTGGCGAGCAGCTCGACCCGCTCATCCTGGACCAAGCCCTCTCGGCCGCCCGTCGCAGCCAGGTCTTCTTGAGCGTGGGCACCTCGTCGCTGGTGGCGCCCGCCAACATGTTGCCCCGGCTCGCCGCTGACAGCGGGGCCACCGTGATCGAGGTGAACGTCGAGCCCACGCCCCTCACCGTTGACGCCGACTTCTTCCTCCAGGGACCTGCGGGGGAGGTGCTGCCCCGGCTCTTGGCAAAAGACCCGCCACCATGATGACAGAACCCCTGCGCGTGGCCATTGTCGGCTCGGGTCCAACCGGATTCTACACGGCCGAGTGGCTGCAAAAAGAGTTGCAGTCCAACGTTCGGATCGACATGTTCGATCGTCTGCCCACCCCTTACGGATTGGTGCGCGGCGGGGTGGCGCCCGACCACCAGAAGATCAAATCGGTCACGGCCATCTACGACAAGATCGCCGCCCAGCCGGGTTTCCGCTACTTCGGCAACGTGGAGTATGGGCGCGACGTGACGCTGGAAGAGCTGCTCGCTCACTACCACCAGGTGGTGTTCTGCACCGGGGCTCAATCTGACCGCTCCATGGGCATTCCCGGAGAGGACCTGGAGGGAAGCTATGCCGCCACCGACTTCGTAGGCTGGTACAACGCTCATCCCGACTATCGCCAGAGCTCCTTCCGCCTGGATGCCGAGCGGGTGGCCGTCATCGGGGTTGGCAACGTGGCCGTGGACGTGGCCCGCATCCTGTGCCGCACGAACGAAGAGCTTTCCGCGACCGACATCGCCGAGCACGCCCTGGAGGCTCTCAAGCAGAGCGGGGTCAAAGAGGTCGTGATGATCGGTCGGCGCGGACCGGCCCAGGCTGCCTTCACTCTGGTCGAGGTGCGCGAGCTGGGCGAGATGATCGGGGCCGATGTCTCGGTGCCGCCCGCCGACATGGAGCTCGACCCCGCCAGTCTGGCCGAGATGCAAGCCGACAAGATGACCGGCAAGAAGGTCGAGGTGCTGCGCGAGTTCTCCCAGCGCGCTCGAGAGGGCAAGCCTCGCCATCTGAGCATTCGTTTTCTGCAGTCGCCCGTCGAGGTGGTGGGGGATGAGCAGGGGCGGGTCAAGGCCCTCAAGCTGGTGCGCAACCGGCTCGTCGAGAAGGACGGCAAGGTGACCTGCCAGGCCACCGACGAGGTGGAGGAGCTGCCGGTGCAGATGGTGTTCCGCTCGGTGGGGTATCTGGGGACAGCCCTGCCAGGGCTGCCCTTCGACTCTCGCTCGGGCACGGTGCCCAGCGAAGGGGGACGGGTGGCCGGCCAGACCGGCGTTTACGTGGCCGGTTGGATCAAGCGCGGACCCAGTGGCGTGATCGGCACCAACAAGCCCTGCGCCAAAGAGACCGTGGAGAAGATGAAGGAAGATCGCGAGGCCGGCAAGATGAGCGCACCCGGCAGTGAGGACATGGCTGAATTTCTGGCCCGCAAAGGGGTGCGGGCGGTCAGCTATCCTGACTGGCAGCGCCTGGACCGGCTCGAGGTTTCGCGCGGACAGGCCCTGGGGCGGCCGCGCCTGAAGTACTCCCGTATCGAGGAGATGCTGGGCGCTCTGGATGCGGAGGTTTCCCCGGCATGAAGGTCACCATCGTGGGCGGCGCCGGCCGCGTGGGCTCCAACACGGCGTTCGTGCTGCAGACCTGGGGGGTGGCCTCGGACCTGGCCTTGATCGACGTCTCGGCCGAAGGGGCCGCCGGGGAAGCGCTGGACCTGTTGCACGGCGCCTCCTTCACCGCCCCCCAGCGCTGGAAGTCGAGCAACGAGTATGAGGTGGCCGAGGGCTCGGATGTGGTGGTCATCACCGCGGGCCTGCGCCGCAAGCCAGACGAGACCCGGCTCGACCTGATCAATCGCAATGCCAAACTTTTCGTGGAAATCCTGGAGAGTCTGCGCAAGATTCCCCTCCCGGCCCACTGCTCGCTGGTAGTGGTGACCAACCCGGTAGACATCCTGACCCAGATCGCCTACGAGCGGTCGGGCTTTCCGCCTCAGCGCGTCATCGGACTGGGCACGGTGCTGGATACCCTGCGCTTTCGCTCGCTTCTGGCCGACCACTTCCAGGTGGACGCTCGCCAACTCGGGGCCCTGATTCTGGGCGAGCACGGCGACTCGATGGTGCCCATCTGGTCCACCGCCAACGTCAACGGTGTACCGCTACCCAGCCTGCCGGGCTACGACCAGGCGAAGGTTCAGGCCATCTTCGAGAGGGCCTCCAAAAGCGGGGCCGAGGTCATCAAGCTCAAAGGGGGCGCCGGCTATGCCGTGGGGGTGGCCATCGCCGAGGTTATTCGGGCCATCGAGAGCGACTCCAAGAGCATTCTGCCCGTCTCTACCATGCAGACAGGCCTCTACGGCCTCAAGGGGATCTGCCTCTCGGTGCCAACCGTGGTGGGCCGTGGCGGAGCCGAGAAGCAGCTCGAGATGGAGCTGTGGTCCAAGGAGCTGGCCGGCCTGCGCCGTTCGGGCGACGCCCTGAGGGAGATCTGGGACAAGGTTAAAGCTCTCTAGGTAAAACTCTTGACGTCTAACCTCAATGAACCCCGTGACACGGTCTGAGTTGAATTCAGGGGGCCAGATGCAGGGCGAGCTTCTGGTTTACCTGGACCATTAACTCCGGGGCCAGCCTGCCGAGTCGCCGATGAAGCCGAGCCTTGTCGAAGGTCGAGATATCCGGCACTCGGATCACGCTCGGTCGGTCCAGGCCGTTGGCCGGGTCAGGCTCCACCAGCACCAGGATGGGCAGGCTGCGACTGGCGGTGGTCATCGGGAGAAGTGATACTTTGGAGGCGTGCTGGTTGGCGCTGTCGTTGGAAACGATCAGGGCGGGCCGCACCTTCTGGATTTCGGTTCCCACCGAGGGGTCAAAGTTCACCAGCCAGATCTCTCCACGACGGGGATAACCGGCCATCAGGCCTCTTCATCGAGCAGGGCGGCTCGCTCCCAGTCGACCCACCAGCCCTGGTCGTCCTCGGCGCAGAGCCTGGCGTAATCGGCGTAAGCCCGGTCGAGAGCTTGCCTGAGGCGGTTTCGGCGATGCTCCTGGAGGATCCCGGCGATGACTCTGCTGCGGTTCTCCCCCTGCTCGTCCACGAAACTCAAGAGCTCGTCGGAGAGAGAGATGGAGATCTTGGGCATTCCGGTCACTCCTCTTTGCCAGGTATGACCAATGGTAGCACAAGCAGTCCTACTCGTCCAGGAGCCCCGATATCCCCGCGGTTTCGGTCCCTTCTCGGGATCGAGGTCAACATTCGTTCGCTGGTGTGATCCAGGCCACAGTCAAACGGCCTGGTGATGCGGTAAAATCGAGGCGGAGGTGACCATATGCCCGTCCTGATTCACGATAGAGCGCGAACCTATCATCCCGTTGGTCGCGTTGAAGATAATGGAGTCCTGTATCTCGGCCTGCGAGGCCACAAGCCGATCGGTCGATTCGACCGCGACGGCCTGGTGCACGATACGGCCACGGGGTGGCACCCGATCGGCCGCGTGCAGGCCGACGGCCTGGTGCACTCGTGCCCCTTCTCCTATAGCCCGGTGGGCCACGTCGAAAAGGGGGGGATCGTGCACGACCGCCCGTTCAGTCGCCACGCCATCGGCCACGTGGAAGCCGAGGATCCTCAGTTCCTCGAGTATTCCGAGATGGCCGGGGCAGCCTTCCTGCTGCTCTTGTGCCGCCATCGCGTGGTGGTGAGCGCGGCCGTTTAGGGCTTGCCGGAGTCGTCCCGGAGTTGTAGCATGCTCAGGTGGGTGACCTCAAAGACCCCCGGTTGATGTACCTCAAAGCCCTCCTGTTCCTGGTGGCCGGCACCGTTTCGGTGTCGGCCCTGTTTTTGCGAAGCCCCACCCTGGAGACCGCCTTCCTGCTGGGAGTGGCGGTCTGGTCGTTCTGCAGGCTCTACTACTTCATGTTTTACGTGATCGAGAAATACGTGGACAGTCAGTACCGTTTCGACGGCATCCCCTCTTTCTTGCTCTACCTCATTCGCAAGCGCCGTTCATAAACTCGTTACACGGCGGCAACCATTTGCTAAAGACCTGACCTGGACGATGGACCTTTGGCGCGGGACAATGAAGCAGAAGGAGAGTGCTCATGTCGCAGATCAACGGTTTCGGTCAGGTCAACAACAACGTCTCGTTCCGCTTCGCCTCGGTGGGCGTGCGGGCCGATCAGGCCCAGGCGGGCGCTTTCGCCGGCCCGGTGGACGGCAGCCTGGCGGTCAGAGCCTTCATCGAGCAACTGAGTGGGTCGCTCGACCAGCTGCACGCTGGTTGGGGTGGGATCGCGGGCGCGGTTCCCCAGCGTCCCCAGCCTTTCTTCGGGCATCTCCTTCAGGGCCAGCACCCGGGCTACGCCACCACCCAGAAGTATCCCAGCGACGCCGAGGATGGCGGCGGTGGCGGGGGCGGCGGCATCGTGACCACGCTCAAGTTCCCTTCCGACAGTGAGGATGGCGGCGGAGGCGGCATCGGCACGACCCAGAAGTATCCCTCCGATGGCGAGGACGGCGGAGGCGGCGGCGGCATCGGTACCACTCTGAAGTTCCCCTCCGACGGTGAGGACGGCGGAGGCGGTGGCGGCATCGGCACCACGCTGAAGTTCCCCTCCGACGGCGAGGACGGCGGCGGAGGCGGGCCCATCAGCACGCTCAAGTTCCCCTCCGATGTCGTGGATGGTGGCGGGGGCGGCGGCATCGGCACCACCCAGAAGTATCCTTCTGACGGCGAGGACGGTGGAGGCGGGCCTGGCCCCATCAGCACGCTGAAATATCCCTCCGACGGCGAGGACGGCGGTGGCGGGCCCGGCCCGATCAGCACGCTGAAGTTCCCCTCTGACGGGGAGGATGGCGGCGGTGGCCCGATCGGAGGCGGACCCGGTCCGATCACCACGCTCAAGTTCCCCTCCGACGGGGAAGACGGTGGAGGCGGACCCGGCCCCATCGGCACAGCCAAGTATCCCTCCGACGGCGAGGATGGCGGGGGAGGACCCGGCCCGATCAGCACGCTCAAGTTCCCCTCCGATGGGGAGGACGGCGGAGGCGGACCCGGCCCCATCGGCACGGCCAAGTATCCCTCCGATGGCGAGGACGGCGGGGGAGGCCCTGGCCCCATCAGCACGCTGAAGTTCCCCTCCGACGGGGAGGACGGCGGTGGCGGCGGCCCGATCGTCAAAGTGCGAGCTGACGACGACAACGGTCCGCCCATGCAGACCATGAAATACCCCAGCGACGCCGAGGATGGCGGTGGGGGCGGGCCTGGGCCCATCAACACCACGCTCAAGTTCCCCTCCGACGGGGAGGACGGCGGTGGCGGCGGCCCGATCGTCAAAGTGCGAGCTGACGACGACAACGGTCCGCCCATGCAGACCATGAAATACCCCAGCGACGCCGAGGACGGCGGTGGAGGCGGCCCGATCGTCAAGGTCCGAGCTGACGACGACACCGGCCCGCCCATGCAGACCATGAAGTACCCCTCCGACGGCGAGGATGGAGGAGGGGGCGGCCCCATCATCAAAGTGCGGGCCGATGACGACAATGGTCCGCCCATGCAGACCATGAAGTATCCATCCGATGGGGAGGACGGGGGAGGTGGCGGCCCCATCGCGGTCACCAAGAAGTTCCCGTCCGACGCTGAAGACGGAGGAGTCCGCACCGCCTAGTGATCTTGTTGTTGACCCACGCGGGCGACTTCTACACCATCGATGGCGTAGAAGCCGCCCTGCAGCGTTTTGGAGCGCAGTATTTCCGCCTGGACACCGACCGGTTCCCGATGGAGTA
>CAYYHB010000144.1:0-13491 GCA_964471395.1 uncultured Burkholderiales bacterium
GTTAAACACGATTTAACTTCCTAGACACTCACTGATCACGTCTCGGTCAACTCCAAGGCGGACAACGCCCTGAACTGGCCGGCATCATGGCGACAGACAGAGGAAACGAGGTGTGCTTTCGATGATTCAACCAGCGGTCAATCCTTCAGCCACGACAGGAGCGGTCCATCGTTTTCGCATTCTGCTTGAGGTGCCTCAGCCCTATATCGACCAGGGCCGCCCGGCCGACCTCTATGAGGCGGAGTATCGCCAGTCCAGCCAACCCGAGCTCGATTCGGTCTGTAGCCTGCGGGCCCTGGTCGATTCTTCCTCCGACGAACGCCATCCCGTCGTCCTGAGCGACGGCTCGGTGGGCTACTGCACCGAGCGCGAACAAGCGGGCATTTACCGGTTGCGAGACGGTCTCGCCAAACCGGTGCTGCTGCGGCGCGGAATCGAGAGTTTCGCGGCCGCTCCGGACGGGAAGCAGTGGGCCTTCGTGGCTGAAGATTCGCTCTATCTGCTGGCTCCGGGTAGCTCTCCTCGGCGCCAGGAGCTGGGCGACAGGATTCCTCATCAGGTGGCCTACACGCAAGAAGGCAAACTGCTGGTCACAGACCGCCAAGGACTGCACGAGCTGCAATTGGACGGCTCGCTTACAGAGCTTTTTCAGGGACACGTCGAGCAGTTCTCGCTATCTCGGGATTCGAGCCAGCTCGTCTATCTTCGTCCCGACGCCGATGGCTGCCAGCTCAGGGTGCTCGAGCCAGGCACCGGCAGCGACCGTCTGGTGAGACACAGCGCCCACGAGGAGCGGGTCTATGACTATCCCAATTACTTGAGCCCGGCTTTCACTCCTGATGGCAGCCGTATTCTGTATGCGGTGACCTCCCTTGATGGAGGCTGGGGAGCTCCCTTGCACTGTGATCTCAGGGCGGTGGCGACGCAGGGAGGCGAGAGCGTCGTTCTCTGCGACAACGTGCTGGGGGCCGTCTGTGCCTGAGGGAGGGATCCTCGGACCGGACACAAATCTCATTGCCCATGTCGGAGCTGATCGACGAGGCGATGGACTATATTCTCGAGCATCTCAAGCCCGAGCGGGCGCTGGTCGTGCTCGGGCCCGAGGGTCGCGTGCACGGCTTGGCCGCCGACCAGTTGTGGCTGGCGGCTCCCATCAGCCATCACATCCTGCGCCAGGCGATCGAGGCCAGCGAGCCGCTCAACTCGATTGACGCCTCCAACGACCCCAGCCTGAGCCAGCGCACCTCCGTCATGTTGGCGGAGATTCGAGCCTTCATCGGGGTGCCCATCAAGAACCAGAGCGATCAGACCGTTGGATTGCTGTATGCCGACAACCGCGTCAAGGCGGGCGCGTTCCGCGACGAGACCTTCAACGCTCTGCTGGCCTTTGCCAAGCAACTCCAGCAGCGTTTCAACCGCTCCAGCCCCCAGACCCCGGTTCTGGATTGGGACCATCTGGTAGCAGTCCGTTTCCACTGAGCCTGTCCGGCGGACTTGCCGGGCAATGTTTGGTGAGAGACTTGATTCAAAACCGGCTCGCACGAGGAACGCTAAAGGACCGCGACGAGCAGCGAGCGAAGGACGGATCAGAATTCCCTGCCCCGTGCTGACGGGGCGTTCACCGGTGAACCTTTTGCGGGAACCGGATAGGAGGTGGAGGGCCATCCCCAACCCTGTATTTGTATCCATGGCCCTGCTCCTCGGACTGGCGGTGGGGTTTGCTCTGGGTCAGGCCTTCGCGCTGCGCGGGAGCTCAGGCTCGAGCAAAAAGGTCGAGGGTCAGCAGGATGCCGAGAAGCTGCTGGAAGAGGCGCGTCGCGAGGCCGAAGCGATCAAGAAGGAACGCTTGATCGAGGCCAAAGACGAGATTCTGAAGCTGCGCACGGAAGCCGAGCGAGAGCGTGAAGAGCGGCGCAATGAGCTGCAACAGGCCGAGAAGCGGCTGGTGCAGCGCGAGGAGGGTCTGGATCGCAAAATTCAGCAACTCGAGCGGCGTGAGCAGAAGACTTCCGACCGTGAGGAAGAGCTCGGTCGTCTCAAGCACGAGCTCGAGTCCAGGGAGCAGAGCTTTGGCAAGCGTCTGGAAGAGCTGGCCCGACTGACGGCCGACCAGGCCCGGGAAGAGCTGTTCGCTCAGGTCGAGCGCGAGAACCAGCTGGCCCTGGGCATGCGAATTCGTCAGGGCGAGGAAGCGGCTCGAGAAGAGGCTGATCGCCGCGCCCGGCGCATCATCACCACGGCCATTCAGAAGTGGGCGACCGATCAGGTGGTCGAGTCCACCGTCTCGGTGGTCAACCTGCCGTCCGACGAGATGAAGGGTCGCATCATCGGTCGTGAAGGTCGCAACATCCGCATGCTCGAGAGCCTGACGGGGGTCGACCTGATTATCGACGATACGCCGGAAGCGGTGATCCTGTCCGGATTCGATCCGATTCGCCGTGAGGTCGCCCGCATGGCGCTCGAGAAGCTGGTGCAGGACGGTCGCATCCATCCCGCTCGCATCGAGGAGATGGTGGAGCGCTCGCGCAAAGAGATGGATGACCGCATCGTGTCCGAGGGCGAGAAGGCAGTCATGGAGGCGGGGGTGTCCGGGCTCCACCCCGAGCTGGTCAAGCTGCTGGGGCGGCTGCGCTTCCGTACCTCTTACAGCCAGAACGTTCTTTACCATTCGCTGGAGGTAAGCTTCCTTTGCTCGCACATGGCCGCCGAGCTTGGCGCAGACATCGAGACCGCCAAGCGGGCCGGGCTGCTGCACGACATCGGCAAGGCGCTCACGGCTGAGATTGAGGGCCCACACGCCATCATCGGGGCTCGCTTTTGCCAGAAATATGGCGAGAGCCCGGAGGTGGTGCACGCGGTGGAAGCCCACCACGAAGACGTGGAGCAGCGAACCATCGAAGCCATGCTGGTGCAGGCCTGCGACGCCATCTCGGCGGCCCGTCCCGGTGCCCGCCGCGAGAACGTGGAGACCTACGTGAAGCGGCTCGAGAAGCTGGAGAAGCTGTGCGAGTCGTTCCAGGGGGTCGAGCAGACCTACGCCATCCAGGCCGGGCGCGAGGTGCGCATCCTGGTGAAGCCCGAGGTGGTGGATGACCTGGGCGCCACGCGATTGGCCCGCGAGGTGGCCAAGAAGATCGAGGAAGACCTGGACTATCCCGGCCAGATCAAGGTGACCGTGATCCGCGAGACCCGGTCGTTCGAGTTCGCCCGGTGATGGAGCGGCGCTCGAGCAACGACTCCTCCGAGGGGGTCAACTTCCTCACGGCCCTGCTCGTGCGTTTCCCCGAGGTCGGCTCGGCCACCCTCACCAACAATGGCCAACTGCTGGCGCTCGACTTCTACCTGACCCGCCGGCTGAAGAAAGCCGAGCTGAGCGAGTTCGAAGAGAATCTGCGCCTGTCGTGGGAGGTCTTCTTCTCGCTTCAGCGGGTGCGTGCCCGCGAGACCCAGGTGCGCCGCACCGACACGCGGCGGGGTAGCTTCGAGCACTCGGGCGAGGAAGGCTCCCAAGAGGTGGACTCGCTTCAGATCATCCTCGACGTGGAGAGCATGACCGTGGAGGAGCTCTCGCTGGTGGTCTCCCTGGTTTCGGACCGGTTCGGGCGTGATCTAGCGATCAACGAGGAGATGCAGGAGGACGACGAGGAGTACCAGGACGACCTGGTGCATCGAAGTCTGGAGCTTGTCCGCAGCCAGTCGCAGGAGGTCGACCTGACCGGGTTCCGCGATGACATGCGGGTGCTGATCTACGCGTCCGAAGGGGGCGATTGATCTGCTCCGGATCCTGATGGTGGGGGATGTGGTCGGCCGGCCTGGCCGCGAGGCGGTGACGCAATTGCTGCCCGACCTGCTCGATGAGCTGGAGGTCGATTTCACGGTGGTGAACGGCGAGAATGCCGCTCAGGGGGCCGGAATCACTAAGCCCATGGCTATCGAGCTCTTCGAAGCCGGGGCCGACTGCGTGACGCTGGGCAATCACACCTGGGCTCGGCGCGAGATCGGCAAGTTCCTCGACCTGGAGCCGCGCCTGATTCGACCTGCCAACTACCCTCCCGGCGCGCCGGGAGTGGGGCTCTTCCGCGGTCATGCCCGGGGAGGACGCCCGGTGGCCGTGCTCAACCTCATGGGGCGGGTCTACATGCCCAACTTTCTGGATTGTCCTTTCCGGGTAGGGGACCAGATTCTGCGCGGCCTTCCCGCCGGCACGACGGTGCTGGTCGACTTTCACGCCGAGGCCACCTCGGAGAAAATCGCCTACGGCCGTTATATCGATGGGCGCGTCAGCGCCGTGCTTGGCACCCACACCCACGTGCCCACGGCGGACGAATGCTTGCTTCCAGGGGGCACGGCCTACCAGACCGATGTGGGCATGACCGGGCCTCTCGATTCGGTGATCGGGATGAATGGAGACATCGCCCTGAAGCGCTTTCTGACCGGGATGCCGCACAAAGCCGAGGTTGCTGGTGGTGACGCGGCCTTGATGGCGACCCTGGTTGAGGTCGGCCCGAAGGGACGAGCTCATTCGATTCAGCGCCTGGTGCGCCGGCTGGGGCGGGCATGATCACCGAGCTGCACTGCCACACGACCGCTTCCGACGGCACCCTGTCGCCGGCCGAGCTGATCGAGCGGGCTCTGGCCCAGGGAGTGAAGCTACTGGCCATCACCGACCACGATACCACGGACGCAATCGAGCCGGCTCGCCAGTCGGCCGGGGGCCGCCTCGAGCTGTGGCCGGCCATCGAGATGAACTGCTCTGAGCCCGGGCCTTACGAAGTGCACGTGCTGGGCTACTTCATCGAGCCGACCCACGCCGCTCTCCAGACGGTCCTGGCAAGGATTCGCGCCGCTCGAGAAGATCGGATCGCCCAGATGGTGGATCGGCTGCAGAGCCTCGGCCTGGAGCTGGAGATGGAGGATGTGCGAGTCTTCTCCCGGGGCCCCAGCATGGGTCGCCCTCATCTGGCCCGCGCCCTGGTGGCGCGGGGGCTGGTGGCCGATGTCAACCAGGCTTTCGACCGCTACCTGGCCCAGGGACAACCGGCCTATGTTCCTCGCTACAGTCTGCGGCCCCAGGAGGCTATCGAGGTCATTACGGCCGCCGGCGGTTTGCCAGTGCTGGCTCACCCCGGTTTGATCGGCACCGACGAGTTCCTGGCCGGCTACGTCCAGGCGGGGCTGCGCGGATTAGAGGTCTACTACCCGGCTCATTCGAGCGAGCAGATCGCCCACCTGGAAGCTCTGGCGGGGCATTATGGCCTGCTAACTACGGGGGGCTCCGACTTTCACGGGCCAGGAGGCTCGGCCGAGCTCGGCCAGATGCGGCTTCCAGAGGCGGCGCTACAGGCCCTGCGGGAGGCACGGGTCAGATGACCGAGGAGAGGTTTTTGCGCGAAGCCCATGCTTTGCGTGAGCAAGGAGGGCGACTGGTATCGCTGTCGGGCCGGCGGGTCAAGGGCGAAGTAGCGCTGATCTACCATTTCGAGCAGGGATCACAGCTGAGCCGGCTTGAGCTCACCACCCGGGGTCTGAGCGCGCCATCGCTTTTCTCCATCTTTCCCAATGCCGACCTGCCCGAGCGGCAGGCAGCCCAGCATTTTCACGTAAAGTTCGTCGGCCATCCCAATCTGTCGCTGTCGGAGGCTGGTCCATGAAACGCTTCTCGCTCCTCTTGGCGACGCTGGTCTTGCTGGGGACCGGTGTGGTGGCTCAAGGGTCGGTCGTCTCGAAGGCCGACCTCAAGCGGGCGCAGGTTTTCGCCGAGGCGGGCAAGTGGGAGGAGGCGCTCAAGGTAACCCAGGCCATGCTCAAGCAGGACCCTCGCCATGTGGACGCCCTTTATCTTCAGGGCCTCTGCCATCTGGGCCTCAAAGACTATGGGAAGGCTCGCGAGTCGCTGCAACAGGTGATCAGCCTCGCGCCCCAGTTCATGCCCGCCTATCAGCAGGTCGGCTACAGCTACGTGGCCGAGAAGAAGTACGAGGAGGCCAAGAGTCATTTTGCCAAGCTCCTGATGCTGCCAGGGGGACAGGCCACGGCGGAGTACTGCCTGGGGGTGGTGGCTTATGCCCAGCAGGATCTGGTAGAGGCCCAAAAACGCTGGAAGCAGGCCATCATGTCCAATCCGGGCCTGGCCGCCGCCCACAACAATCTGGGAATTTTGCACCAGTTGGCCGGCAATCAGCCTCTGGCCCTTTCCGAGTTCCAGGACGCCGTGCGCCTGCAACCCGAGTCTCCCAGCTACAAGCTCAACCTTGGCATCCAACTTGTGGAGATGAACCGCTCCGGCGAAGCCAGACGCTATCTTAACGACGTCATGCAGCAGAACCAGCGCGCCGACCTGGCCCTGGCCGCGGCCGCCTACATGGCCTTTCTGGCCAATGAGAACGACAAGGCAGTGAAGCTGGCCCGGATGGCCCTGGCCAAGAACGACGAGTTGACCCAGATGATGATGCTCGAGGGGAAGTTGCAAGAGAAACTCAGCAAGCCCTCCGAAGCCCGAGCCGCCTATGCCAAAGCTTTGGAGTCCGACCCCAACCTGGAGGAGGCCCGCAAGGCCCTGGCCCGGCTCGGGCCCGAGCCCTCGCCGAGCCCCTCCCCCTCGCCAGGCGAGGAGCCTCAGCCCTCGCCCTCCCCCACGCAATCGGTCGTTCCTAGGGGGGGCGACGAGCCTTCCCCTCCTCCCCGGGGAGGCGAGCCAGAGACGGTGCCCCAGAACGCGAATGTGAAAGGCAGCAAGGGCGATCTCCCCCGGCCTCAACCCTCGGCCACCCCGCCCCACGCCCCATGAGCGAGCTGCACGAGCTTACCGGACGCATCCTGGACTTTCGCGATCGACGGGACTGGCGCCAGTTCCACAACCCCAAAGATCTGGCCATCGCCTTGAGCGTGGAAGCCTCCGAGGTGCTGGAGCTGTTCCGCTTCAAACGCGTTGAGGAAGCGCGGTTGGAGGGGTTGCCCGACGAACTGGCCGACGTGCTCTACTTCGTGCTGCTGTTAGCTCACGAAGCGGGGGTTGATCTGGCCCACGCCCTGGACCAGAAGATGGCCCGCAACGAGGAGAAGTACCCCGTCTCCTTGAGCCGGGGACGAAACTTGAAGTACACCGAGCTGGGTGAGGGGTTGTCAAACTCACACGAATAGGTATAATGCAGCTGAACGCGCCAACTTTGGAGCGAACCCGCTTTATGTGTCCATGCGGCTTCGGGCCGCTTCGGGCGGAGGCAGAACCGCCGAGAAAAGTTGGGTGAGACTCCGACGGGAGGGCGGGGAACATCAGAAATCTCCCTCCCGGTTGGCGCGTTCTCCAAGCTGCAGCACGAAGGTCATCACTCCATCTCGTTTGGAGTAATTGAACGGCGTCAGCTAAGCCGGCTGCCCCAGGGCCTCGTAGACCTGCTGCGATACCACCACCGCACTCAGGTTGCGGTTAAGCAAACAGTCGATCCTGGCCACTGACCCCGTAGCGCTCGGAAACGCCCTCCACGGCCAAATGCTGGAGCAGAGAGGTCTTGCCGGTTCTCGGACCTCCCACCACCGAGTAGTGGCCACCCCGGGCGATCTGCGTGAAGAGCCGGCTGAGCTCGTCCTGGCGGCATAGAACTCCCACCCCTGGACCGGATGACCGCAAACATAAGGGTTTTGAATCGGGCTCTCGGACACGCAACCTGCTTTCTCACCCGGGAGCGTGGGAGCCTGCTATTCTCACCACCTGCCCACGCGCTTCGGTCCAATCGCGAACCGTGGCGACTTCCCCGCCTTCTCGACGCAGCAGCTCGAGTCGCTGCAACGGCGCCTGACAGGTGACAAATGCGGCTTGATTCAGTCTCCCCCTGGCCAACACGCCGTCGTCGGGAAACCCGATGTCGGGCGGCACGAAGAATCCCGCGGCGCCGGTGTTGCGATCGATGAACTGGCACTGGGGAAAGCGCCCTACTACGCTGGACTGGACCACCAGGATCTGGTTTTCCAGAGCTCGGGCACGGCAAGCCAGGCGTACCCGGTGATAGCCGGTGCGGCCCTCGGTGCAGCTGGGCACCAACAGAGCTTCGGCGCCGGCCCGAGCTTGCTGCCATGCCAGAATCGGGAACTCGCAGTCGTAGCATACGTTGATCGCCAGACAGCCGAAAGGGGTCTGGAAAACCCGCAAACCCTGACCGGGGGCGAGCAGGCCGGTGGAGCGCTCCCACGGGGTCAGCACCAGCTTGTCCTGGTAGTCGAAAGTGCCGTCGGGCCAGAAGAGGTAAGCGCGGTTGCGATAGCCGTTTCCCTGGAGGGCGGGCACCGAGCCCGCTACCACAACCGCGCCACGCTCACGGGCCAGCTCGGCCATTACCTGACGATAGCGCCCCAGGTCCAGCGCTCTCAACTGGGCTTCCAGGGGGGCGTTGGGAGCCAGGAACGCCAGCACTTCCAGGCCCGCATACTCGGGAAACAAGATCACCTCGGCCTCGACCCCCTGCAAGCGCTCGCGCAGGCCTGCGGCATACGCGTCCCAGCTGCAAGGTCGGGCCAGAGCGTACTGAGCAGCGGCGACCCTCACAGCGGCTTCAACCAGAAGACGAGGCGCTTTGAGGTTTCCCGAGGCTGGTCCACGTCTTGCCAGGTGAGCTCCATGGCGAGATCGGGCTGACGTCGGTATCCGCGGCGCTCCCAGAACGCGTTCAGGGGCAGGTAGTCGGCCGGGCGCAGGGGGTGCTCGGGAGGGCGCTCGACGGCCGCAAAACAGGTCTGACGAAAGCGACCCAAACGGCGGGCGTGGGCCTCTCGCTCCTGGAAGAATCGGGACCCCAGGCCGCGACCGCGGTAGGCTGGCAGCAGCACCGACTCGCCAAAGTAGAAGAAGTCCGCGGGGCAGTGGCCGCCCTGGCCGAAGGGCCGGGTGAAGGGCTCGGTCTCGTGGTCGAGGGGCAGCCCGGTGGAGGCCCCCACCACCTCAGCGCCGTCGCGGACCAGCACCGTCAGGCTCTCGGGTGAATTGAGGTAGGTCTTGAGATACTCGGCCTCGTAATCCAGAGTGCCGGCATACAGGTAGGGCCAGGCTCGAAAGACCTCGATCCGCAGTCGGGCCACCTCGGCGAGATAGGGCTCGAGCTTGGAGCCCACGAGGGTCTCGACGATCAGAGCGGATTGGCCGCCAGGGTTGTCGATTGCAGTGCCCCGGTCGGCAGCAGCTTGATTTCCACCGCTCGCCGCTTGGTGCCGAAGACCATTGTGGGAGCATTGGCGGCCACCACCGGCGAGCCGGAGGCCAGGGTGACGGGCTGGCCGTTCTGTCCGAACATCACGCAGGTATTGGAAGTGAAGACAAATCTGGGCGCGATCTGAAAGATGATGCCCTGAGTGGCCCCGCTCTCGACATCCACTGAGACCACGTCGCCGCTCACCAGATAGCTGAAACCGCGACCGATCGGGTATTCCTTAAGAGTCCGGGGAGGCTGGCCGAGCTCCTTGCGGACCACGCGGCAGAAAAGGTCGGTATCGGGAAAGGGGGGGGCTGCGCCGGCTCCGGTGAGGCCCAGAGGGGGCAACCCCTGAGTCCGCGCTTCTTGCTGGGCGAGCTCAAGCGTTCCGAGGATCAGCTGATACGCCGCCTCGATGCGATTGCTTTCGCGAAGGCCGATCAGGTAAGGGATACCGAGTCCGAGCAGCAAGGCCAGAATGGCTACGGCCACAGATATCTCGATCAGCGAGAAGCCTCGTCGCATGCAGAGGAGTTCTCGCCTCGGGAAGGGCCAACCTCCCCCGGACCGAAGTTGCGCCCATGCTGGCCCCGATCGCCCTCAAACCCCGGCCAGAAAGCCGTGTCTGGGGCGGCAGGGGACTGGAGAAGCTTGGTCGCGCGCTGCCGGCTGGCCCCGTGGGTGAGTCGTGGGAAGTGCACGGAGAGCTGGTTGTGGTCGGCGGGGACTGGGCCGGCCGAACCCTGGACGAGCTGGTGCGCGAGCTGGGCCCGGCACTTCTGGGCCCGGGCTGTGAGAGCGACAGTTTCCCTCTGCTGGCCAAGTGGCTCGATTGTCACGATTGGCTGAGCGTTCAGGTGCATCCCGACGATCATCTGGCTCGTGAGCTGAGCGGTGATCCCCGCCAGCGGGGCAAAACCGAGTGCTGGTTCGTGCGCTCGGCCGAGCCCGAGGCCCGCCTCGTGCACGGGTTGGCAGCCGGGACGCGGCCCGAGGACCTGACTTGCGACCGGAGCCTGGTGGACTTGCTCGATTATCGCCCCGCCCGGGCTGGCGACGTCTTCCTGACCCCGGCCGGCACCGTGCATGCGCTGGGGCCTGGCCTGCTCTTGTATGAGATCCAGCAGAGCTCGGACCTGACCTATCGGCTTTATGACTGGGAGCGACCCGGATTGGATGGCCTGCCCCGCCCGCTGCACTGGACGCAGGCCCTGGAGGTGTTGCGCCGGGTTCCTCCCTACCTGGCTCCCCCCATTCCCGAGGGCACCGTGGGCGCGGTGCGGGTGAATACACCGTTCTTTGTGGTCGAGGAGTTGACCGGAGAGCGTGCCTGGACCCCGGAGCGTTTCGAGATCCTGACCGCTTTCGAGGGTGAGGCCGAACTGGAAAGTCGGGCTGGCAGCGAGCGGGTGGCCGACGGCGAGGCACGCGTTCTGCCGGCCACGGTGGGCCGGATCAAGGTGAGGGGAGGGCGGCTGCTGCGCACCTTCGTGCCACGAGAGGCTCCCGCCCGGCCGTAGAGAAACTCGCTACGTGCTGCCTTGCGATCGCTGCGGCCAGCGTCCTGCCACTCGTGTGATCGCTCATCCTCAGATGGGCTACAGCCTGCCCTTGCGGCTTTGTGACTTTTGCGCCCAGGATCTTCCGGTCGCGGCCGACCCGATTACCAATGCCCTGACCATGTTTCAGGTGCAGCTCCCCGCCCTGCAGACCTGCCCGCGCTGCGGGGTGGCCTTCCAGTCGATCTGCCACAGCACCACGCTCGGTTGCAGCTACTGCTACACCTTCTATCGTGCCCATCTCGAGACGCTGCTCCAGCGGGTGCAGGGTAATGACCTGCATCGAGGCAAAGTCCCCCTGCGCCTCGGTCGCAGCGAGCGCGACCGCCAGGTCATTCGCGAGTTGAAAGAGCGTCTGCAGCAGGCCATCGAGGCCGAGAACTACGAGGAGGCGGCCCGGCTGCGCGACAAGATTGGGGAGCTGTCGGCAGGATGAGCCAGAAGCTCGAGGACCTGGCCTGGCTGACCGACAACGGCGCCTCGGACGGAATCATCTTGTCCACCCGGATCCGTCTGGCCCGCAACCTGGAGGGTCATCCTTTTCCCAATCGGGCTGACCTCCCCTGGTTGGAGGCCGTGCTCGGGCGGGTCAGCTCCGCCTTCAAGGCCGAGGGGCCCAGGCTCGGCCTTCGGCTGATGAGGCTCGACCACCTCAACGAGCTGCACCATCATCTCCTGCTCGAGCGCCACCTGGTCAGCCCGGCTCTGTTGGCCCACTTTCAGGCGCGGGCCCTGGGTTTTCGCAACGACGGCACTTTGAGCGTGATGGTCAACGAGGAGGACCACCTGCGCATCCAGGCCTTGCTGCCCGGCTCGGCTTTCGAGGAGGCCTGGCGGCTGGTGGATCAGGCCGACAATCGCCTGGAGTCCCACCTTGACTATGCCTTCGACGATCGACTGGGTTATCTGACCACTTGCGCCACCAACGTCGGCACCGGATTGCGGGCTTCGGCAATGCTGCACTTGCCGGCCCTCAACTGGGATGTCTGGAAGACCGGTGCCATGCAGCGCATCGTGGGCCAGATCGCCCAGATGGGCCTGACCGTCCGGGGTCTTTATGGCGAGGGCACGCAAGCCTCGGGAAACCTCTTCCAGATCTCCAATCAGGTGACGCTGGGCAGCAACGAGGAAGAGATCGTGGGCCGGGTGCAGATGGTCACCGAGCAACTGGTCAACTACGAGCTCAAGGCGCGCGAGGAGCTGCGCCAGCACCTGGGCGCCCTGCTCGAGGACCGTGCCTGGCGCAGCCTGGGCGTGGCTCGGCATGCTCGGCTGATGACCACGGCCGAGGCCCTTGAGCACCTGTCCATGGTGCGCCTGGGCATCGAGCTCTGGATCTTGCCGCCGGTCTCGCGCACAGTGCTCAATCGCCTGATCGTGGCCATCCGGCCGGCCAATCTCCAGGAAGAGGTGGGGCGCCCGCTGGAGGCCCACGAGCGGGACACTGCCCGGGCCGCTCTGCTGCGGCAGCATCTAGGAGGGTAGGCCTTTCAGGCTTTGTTCCAGGCAGCTGGATAGACTGGTGCCATGCAGCTTTGCGCGGCCAGCCCGTTCATGCCTGCCCCTGTGGCTCAACCAGCCCGGGCCTTCGGTCCGAGCGGCCTTGAGCGGCCCGATTCGGTCGAGTTGTCCGGGGTCGAGCCCACCGGTCCCTCCCGCCAGCGACTGGCCGGGGAGGGTCGCCGCGTGGCGACCGAAGCCGCGGCACCGCTGCTCGGGCTCTTTGCCCGGGCCACGGGGGGAAGCTGTCCCTACCTGGCCGCCACTCCCCGGGTGGGTGGAATGGAGCTGGTGAGCAGCGTGGTGCGCCACCTGGACAATCCTTGCGAGGTTTTGGGCGAGCTGCACCAGCTTCACGGCAGCCATTTCCAGGTCAAGCTGCCGGGCAAACTGCTGCTCTTTGATTCGCGCCCCGAGGTGATGCACCAGGCCCTGGCCGGCACCCGCAACAAGAAGGGTCAGGGCGTTTGGGAGAAGACTCCCGAGCTGGCTCATGGCTTTCGTCACCTGTTCGGCAGCGAGAATGTTTTCTCGGGTACGGGCCAGGCCTGGCGCACCAGTCGCGAGCTGCTCGAGCCCGCGCTGCGTGGCAACCAGATTCATACCCAGGACAACATCACCCACCTGGCCCGCGTCTTCGACCGCCACTTCGACCCGGTGGGGGAGGGAGAGCTCGACCTTCGCCGCCTGACCCAGCGGGCCACCCTGGATGCGGCCTTCCAGATGCTGTTCGGAGCCCGGCTGTCGGATACCGAGTTGGACAGCACCCTGGAAGACTTTGCTCTGGTCCGCAAGACTCTGGCCGCCGAGACGCTCAATCCGGCCGGTTTGAGCCTTGCCCAGCTGGGGGCCTCGTCCCTGGCAGGCGCTCACCAGCGCTTGCGTTCCCTGGCTGACCGGTTGGTCGCTGACCGGCGCGACGCGGGAGAGCAGCGTCAGGACGCCCTGGGAGCGCTGCTTGCGGCTGACCCGCCGCTCGGGGCCGAGCGACTGCGCAACGAGGTTTTGACCTTAATGCTGGCAGGCCACGAAACGACCGCCAGCTTGCTCAGCTGGGCCCTGCTGGAGCTGGCTCACAACCCGCAAGTCCAGCAGCAGCTACGGGGCTCGCTGGTCGAGGGTCTGCCGCGCCCCGGACAGTCGGGCGAGGTCAAGGCGGTCTTGCTGGAAACCATGCGTCTGCACTCCCCAGCCTACGTGCTGGCGCGGGTGGCCGAGGAGGATACCTACCTGGGCCAGACCTTCGTCCCCCG
>CAYYHB010000145.1:0-13389 GCA_964471395.1 uncultured Burkholderiales bacterium
CCTCACCCGAGCTGTAGGCTTCCTCGCCATGCTGGGTGACGTCCAGGCCGTGGCCCTCCATGCGCTGGTCGGCTCGCAACGGGGTGATGAGAGCGATCAGCTTGAGCAGGGCGAAGGTGCCGACGGCGCTCCAGACCAGGGCGGCCACCACTGCCAGCAGCTGGATGCCCAGCTGGCCGGGGTTGCCGAAGAGCAGGCCGTCGGCGGGCGAGCCCCAGGCCTTCTGACAGAAGATGCCGGTCAGCAGGGCGCCGGTGACACCTCCCAGCCCGTGGCCGGCGAAGACGTCCAAGGAGTCGTCCAGGCGGGTGCGGCTGCGCCAGAGGATGCCGTAGTAGCTGGGGAAGACCACCAGGGCTCCCAGCAAGAGGGCGTTGAGAGGACTGATGAATCCGGCCGCCGGGGTGATGCCCACCAGCCCTACCACGATGGCAGTGGCCGCGCCCACCGCGGTGGCACGTTTGGTGCGGAAGAGGTCGAGCAGCACCCAGACCAGCATGGCCGCGCACGGGGCCAGCAAAGTGTTCACGAAGGCCAGCACGGCGGTGGAATTGGCCGCCAGGGCGCTGCCCCCGTTAAAGCCGAACCAGCCGAACCAGAGCAGGGCGGCTCCCAGCAAGACCATGGGGACGTTGTGGGGCAGCAGGGCCTGGCGCCCGTATTCTTTGCGCGGACCCAGGGTCAGGGCAGCCACCACCGCGGCCAGGCCGGCGTTGATGTGCACCACTGTGCCGCCGGCGAAGTCCAGCGCTCCCATGGTGCCCAGCCATCCGCCTCCCCAGACCCAGTGAGCCAGCGGGCCGTAGACCACCAGGCTCCACAGAGCGATGAAGGCGAGATAAGGGCCGAAACGCATCCGCTCTACCACCGCTCCTGAGATCAAGGCGGCGGTGATGATGACGAAGGTGGCCTGGTAAGCCGCGAAGAGCAGGTGCGGGATGGCTCCCTTGGCTTCCAGGCCCACGTTCTGCAGCAGGCTCAGGTCCAGGCCTCCCAGCCAGCTGTTGCCGCTTCCGAAAGCCAGGCTGTAGCCCAGCAAGAACCAGAGCACGCCCACGGCCCCGAAGGAGACGTAGCTCATCATCATGGTGTTGAGCGAGTTCTTGGAGCGGACCAGCCCGCCATAAAAGAATCCCAGCGCGGGAGTCATCAGCACCACCAGACCGGTGGCTATCAGCATCCAGGCGACATCCCCGGGCTGCATGGCCGGGGTCTCCTGGGCAAGCCAGAGTGAGAACAATGTCGGGATCCTCCGTAAATGTTGCTTTGAGGTGGGTTTGTGTTTAATAAATAAGGCAAAAGACGGATCAGAGGTAATTTGTTTTCGACTCGGGTCAAAAATCCTTCTTCTGGCTGGGTGGGAGGGCCGAGCCCGTCCGATTCCGCGCCATTGCTGTCATAACGCCAAAAGGAACCCCTCGCGCGCTCCCCGAAAGCCGCCTCCCATGGCCAAGAAGACTGCTCGCAGCAAAAATTTCGCCGGCTCTCAGGTCGCCCGCAACTGGCTTTTTGAGCGCCTGGAGCGCTGGATGGCCGAGGACGGCAGCTGGGCGGCGGTACTGGTGGGCCCGCCCGGGGTGGGCAAGAGCGAGTTTCTGCGCGAGCTGACCGCTCGTCATGCTCATAGCATCCTGGTGGACGTGCGCCGCCCGCTGGGTACCCACCGCCAGGAGGGTTTCTGGTCGGCCCTGCTGGGCCAGACCGACCTGGAGGGGAAGAAGCTGCCGGTACCGGCCTACGAGGCCTCCCGCTGGGCTCACGAGCACCTGCCCCTGGACGGGCGAGCCAAGCGCCTGGTGGTGGTCGACTCGCTCGACCGGGCCCAGGACCTGCTCGATGGATCCGGGCTTGCGGGGCTGGATCGGCCCATCGCCGGGGTGCGCCTGCTCATCGCCACCCGACCCACCCATGACCTGACCGGGTTGGAACGCTCCGGAGCGCGAATTTTTCGCCTCAGGCAAGAAGATCCCGATAACCTCAAAGACGTGGAGAGCTATCTCTCTGAGCGCCTGCGTGAGATGGGTCGCAGCCAGACCGCGCTGCCGCGCCTGAGCCGACTGGCCGGGGGTAACTTCCTGGTGGCCCGACTGGTGGCCGAGGCCTTCTCCGAGAGACTGCTCGACCATCAAGACCTGCACAGCCAGTCGTTTGACCTGCCCGCCCTGGATCGCGCCATGGCCGGCCTGTGGGATGAGGTGGTTTCGCTCGCGCCCGAGGGGGTGACCCAGGAGGAGATGGCCCGGGTGGCTTGCTGTCTGTGCGAGGCCGGTGAGCCCCTGCCGGCTTTCAGCCTGGCCGACTTTCTGGCCCTCTCGGCCTCGAGGGTGAACATGCTGCTCAAGGCCTTGCATCCCCTGCTCTGCGAGGAGGATGGTCGCATTCGGCTGTTCCACCGGGCCATGAGCCACCTCCTGGCTCGCCTCTTCCAGCGCGACCTGGTCAGCATCCACCGGGGCGTGGTCGCTTACTTCCGGGAAGCCTTCCCATCCTGGGAGGAGATGACCGACCCCTATGGCTGGCGCTTCTTGGGCCATCACTGCGACCGGCTAGCCCGCACCGCCCGGCGGGTCGATTTCTCGGTGCTGCACTGGCTGGGCGAGGGCCCCTATCTGCGGGCCAAGCTCAAGAACACCCGCTCGCTGCGGGCTGTGCTCGACGATCTGCACCGGTGCCTGCGGGCCGCTCTGGAGGAGGTCGACCTGCCTCGCATCATCCATTACGGGCTGAGCATTCCCCGGCTGATCAGCGAGGAAGCCGCTCCTGGCCTGCACGAGATGGCCGACCTGGGTGAGCTCGAGCTGGCCCACGAGCGAGCCGGACTGCTGGGCGACGAGCGCCTGCGGCTGTTTGGCTTCCTGCTTCTCGCCTGGCAGTCGTGGAACGAGTCCAAGCCCGAGCTGGTCGAGCGCTTCCTGCAAGAGGCCCTGGTTGTGCCTCGCCCGCGCCTTGTCGAGGAAGACCTGCCTTTGCTGCTGAGCATCGTGGCCGACCTGGCCGGGCACGATCGCGAGAAGGCCTTCCTGCTGCTCGACCGCGAGGAAGAGCCCCTCAAAGCCGTTTCTTACGCCCTCAAGCTGGGGCAGAACCAGCGCCTGAGCGACGAGCTGCGCCTGGCGGCGCTGGAGCAGGGTTGGGTCTGGTCGAGCCGGGTGGAGGACGCCGAGGACCGCGAGTCGGCCCGGCGCAGCCTGGCCCACGAGAAGTCGCGGGTAGGCTCCAACGGGGTGCCACCCCGGTTGGTCGGACGCGATCTGGCTCCTCTTGAGGAGTTGCTGGGCGCGGGCTTTGACGAGAAGCAGTTTCCCCGTGCTCTGGAGATTCTCAGCGGGCTGCGCTGGGAGGCCCGCAAGGGAATCGCCCTGGGGGCCGTGGCCGCCGCCCTGGCCCGGGAAGCTCACCAGGGAGCCGGGTGGCCGAAGGAGGCCTATCTCCAGCTCAGCCAGGTGGCGGTCCAACTGGTCTCTCCCGAGGAGCGTTGCAAGGCGCTGGTGCGCATCATCCAGAGCCTGGCAGAGGCCGGCCGCCGGCCTTACAGCCTGGAGCTGGTGGAGCGCTTCGCGGCCGTGGCCGAGACGCTGGAGGACTATCACCTGCGCTCGCGGGCCCACGCCGTGCTGGGTACCTGTCTGCACCGGTTGCGCGATTTCAGAAACTCCAACTTGCGCTTCTCTGAGAGCGCCCGGCTGGCATTTCTGGTTGAGGATCGCGACCTGAAGGCTCGCGCTCTCTCGTTCGTGGCCGGCTGCGTGGCCGAGACGGGCGATCAGAATCGGGCTCGCGACCTGGCCTTCAATTCCCTGCAGGCATCCTGTGAGCCGCCCGCCGAGCGCCAGGACCAGAACACCCGCGTCAGCCTGGCCGTAGGGCTGGTCTCGAGCGGGCACGAGTACTCCACCAGCATGATGCACGTGGCTGCCCAGACCGCCACCCAGACGGTCGAGCCGGCCACCCGGGCCACGGCCCTGATCGCCGTCTCCCGGGGCATGTACCGCCTGGGCGAGATCGACTGGGCCCGCAAGCTGTTTGAGCAAGCGCTGGGGGCCGCCCGGGCGGTGGGGCCCGGGGCCGCCCAGGCGGTCACCCTGGCCGAGCTGGCCAGCCACTGCGTGGAGACGGGCGACCTGCCCCGGGCCGAGAAGGTGCTGCAAGAGAGCCTGGAGACGCTGCAGCGCGAAGCTCGGCCGGGTCACAAGGCGGAAGGTCACCTGGCCGCAGCCCGGGCCCTGCACAGCATCGGCAACGAGGCCGGAGAGCGCTTCCAGATCGACCAGGCCTTCGGGTGCCTGGACCAGATGGCCCCGGTTGAGCTGGCAATGGCCCCGGCCCTGCAGCAGATCGTTCGGCTGGGCCAGCGGGCCCGAGCTCTGCTCGAGCGCGCCATGCAGGCCGTGGCCGCCAGCGATTCGGTCTCGCGTGAGGAGATCGTGCTGGCCCTGTTGCGGGCCCAGCTGATCATGGGCGAGCGCGAGGCGGCCGACGAGCTGCTGGCTCTTGTCAAGCGCTCGGACAACCGCTGCCGGGCCCTGACCGAGATGGCTCGATTTCTGATCTGCGAAGAGCCCGGCGACGCGGTCGACTACTTGCGCCGCATCGAGCTGAATCGCGAGCGGATGCAGGCCGTGCGCCAGTGCGTGGTGGAGCTCTCCAGCGAGATGCGCCCTTCGCGTCAGCTCTCGGCCCGCCAGACCCTGGTCGAGTTGACCCTGCTTTCGGTGGACGACGAGGAGACCGCCGACCTGGTGCTGAGTCGTTGGACCTATTATGCTCCCAACATGATGACGATTCTCGAGACCATGCGAAAGATGGGCTGGTCGCTCGAGGAGCCACCCCCGGTAGGGGCGGGGAGCGTTCAGTTGCGGGGGCGCTGAGCTCGGTTTCTCAGCGACGACAAGAGCACATGGAGCGACGCTATCGTAAGCTGCCCAGCAAGATTCTGGGCCGCACCATGGAGACCATCATCATCGGGCATGGGGGAGCCCCGGTGCTGGTTTTCCCAACCTCCAACGGCCGTCCCTGGCAATGGGAGGATTTCGGAATGGTCGAGGCGGTGCGCGAGCACCTCGAAAACGGTTGGGTGCAGATGTTCTGCCTGGACTCGGTGGATTGCGAGGCTCTCTACAACCACGAGGTCGACCCCGAGGAGCGCATCGCTCGCCACGAAGAGTTCGACCGCTACCTGGTGGAGGAATACCTGCCCTTTCTGCGTGAGCACAACCAGGTCGATTACCTGATCGCCACGGGAGCGAGCTTCGGCGCCTACCACGCCATGAACTTCAGCCTGCGCCACCCCGATCTGGTGAACCGGGTCATCGCCATGGGGGGCGACTACTGCATCCGCAAATACCTCGACGACTACGAGGGGTTGGACGGCTACTACCATTGCCCCACCGACTACCTGCCCAACCTCAAGGATCCGTGGTATCTCGATCTTTATCGCACCAGGCTGGACATTATTCTGGCCAGCTCGGACTGGGATTTCTGTCTGGGCCCCACGCTGCGCCTCTCGGAGACGCTCTCCAAACTGGGGGTTGAGCACTTCCTGGATATTTTAGACGGCCACGTGCTGCACGACTGGCCCGCCTGGCGCTGGATGCTGCGCAAGTATTTATAGTTGGTAGAAGAAATCGACGTCGCCGGTAAACCGCGGGTGGCCATGGTAAATCACGGCTTCTCCCCCGACGATCAGGAATCGAACTCGGAAATGATGCAGCAGCCTGAGGAATTCCTGAGCATCTTGCGAAAAATGAGCGGCTTGGATGGGTCTTTGAGGCAATCGCGCACGTCCTCGGTCTCAGGATAGAGTCGAGCCTTCAAGATTCGGGCCGCCTCCATCCCTCGGGAGTCATCTCCAGGCACTGACGAATGTCCCAGTCATCGGCCTCTTCGAAGCTGCGGGCCAGGTGGACGATCTTCTCCATCCTGACAGATTCCTTGTGACCGAGCTCAGGCCTTCTTGGTGCTGCTGGTGGTGCTGGTCCTGGGCTTGCTGGGAGTGCTCCTGGTGGCGGTCGAGCCGCTGCTCTTCTTGGCGGTGGAAGCCCCGGCCCCGCCAGAGGAGCCTGAGCCTGTCTTGCCCGAGGAAGACGATCCGGTAGCCGGCTTGACCGCGCTGCCGCCGCTGCTGCCCGGGGCTGTGCCCGTGGGCCGGGTGGTGTTGACGGCCAGGCTGCCGGTATCCGTCGCGCGCCCGGCGGCCGGAGCTGTGCCCGTGTCCGTCTTGGAGGTGAAGCTCGCGATGGTGCGACCCAGGTCGCTCCCTCGGCCGTAGCCCTGGCCGCTGCTGCCCGGACGCGGGTTGACATCGCTCAGCACGAAGGCTTTGTCCACCTGACCGCTGACGCCCTGGTCGTTGGTGATGGTGCCGTCGTAAGGCAGCGCCTGCCCGTAGTGGTCGTAGACCATCCGGCCGTTCTGACCGCGGGCGATCAGCGCCGTGTGGTTGGCGGTGGTGGTGTCTCCGGGCCGTCCGCCGGGCACGTTGTCGTAGCCGATGGCCGAGCTGTGCTGGGTGCCATCAGGGCTCTGCAGCGTGCGCGGGTCGACTTCCTGGGCGCGCACACCGTAGTAGCGAGCGATGTCTTGCGGGAACTGGTTGGTGTTCAGCTGGCGCAGGGCATCCGGGTACTCGATTCCGTTCTCCTGAGCCATCCGAGCTGCGGCGGCTGCCTGATAGACCACGGCGTTGTTGCGGCCTCGCCCGTCGCCCTGGAACTGGCTGGCGTCGCGCGCCTGCTGGAGTTGCTCGCGGGTTAGGCTGACCTGGTAGTCATCGCGCATGGTCACATTCACGCCGCCATTCTCGGCCCGCTCGATGTGCATCGCGTCGCGGCCCCACTGGGCGCGCATCTGCTTGATGATGGCGATGGCCGAGCAGTTGTTGGGCGTGTCCTGGCCGAACTGGCCGATGGCTTGCGTGGGCGTGGCCGGAGGAGTGTCGGCCACGCGCTCGCCCACCGGCGTCTCGGCCACCTGGGCCACCGGCCCGGTCGGGCTGGTGGCTGGTTGGGGAGTAACCGCCGGCGGCTGGGCGGCCGGTTGCTGGGCGGCCGCCTGCTGTTGTTGGGCCTCCTGGGCCGACGGCTCGGTAGCCTGGGGCTCGGCCGCCTGGGGCGTCGAGCTGACGCGCCGAGGCTCCGTTGCGGGCGAGCTGCCGCCGGACGGGCTTGAGCCGCCCGAAGGGCTGGACCCACCCGAAGGACTGCCGCCGGAGGGGCTGGACCCACCCGAAGGACTGCCGCCGGAAGGGCTCCCCCCTCCGCCCATGTCACCGCCGCCGCCCTGAGGCGCTCCACCCTGCGGGGCTCCAGCTTGCGGCCCACCCTGTTGCTGCTGTTGCTGCTGCGGATCGGCCAGCAAGCCGGCTTGCTGGGCCATCTCCAGGGCCTGCTTGACCAGCGCCTCGGTCTCGGGCTTGATGGGAAGGTTGTTCAGCTTGGCCCGCTGGTAGTCGCTCATCAGCGACTGAGCGGCCGATTTGGGGTCGCCCTGGCCGGTCTGGATGCCCTGAACCACCTGCGTCGCCTGGCTGGCCAGGATGCCGTCCATCATGCCCCCGCCCAGGTTCTGGGCGAAGTTCATCCCCTGCATGGCGGCCAGCGGGTTCATGGCCGGATCGCGCAGAGCGTCCGAACCGGTGAAGCCATCGCCGCGGTTGGCCATCGGGGCTCCGCCGGCTTGAATCGGCGAAACCGGGTTGAATCCGGGGACGATCGCTTGTTGGGGGAGGGCGGTGACCCCTAGCGCCATGGTCTACCTCCTGGGCGGTCTCTTGAACCCATCCTACCTGACCAGCCCCCCCCACTGGTGGCGTCAATGTTGCCAGGATGTTAACGCTGTGAACTCTCCGTGAACAGGTTTGCCGAACGCGTTAACATTGTCTCAGCCAAGCAGGTCAAGACGGGACGGCTCGCTGGCGCCCTGCTGAAAGACCTGCATCAGCGGCGAGCGATCGCCGCCCACCGGGCCTGCTGCCAGCGGCTCGAGCACGGCCGCTTTGTTGGGCAGGGAAACGAAGTTGCCGTTGCGGGGGATCTGTTGCTCCAGCGATCCTCCGTCCTCCAGCGTGCCCGCGGCGGCGCTTTCGCCGCGTCGGCCGGAGTTGGGGCTGGGGGAAGGAGATGGAGGCTTCGGGCCCAGGCTGGTCTCGATCTTCCCGAGCGGTTGGTTGGGCTCCACCACTTGACTCTTCTCCACTGTCGGATGGAAGGTGATAGCCTGCAGGTTATAGTTGGCTGCCAGCGCGCCGGCCAGAGGACTGGCCTCTTCCTCCCCATAGGCATCCTCGGAGACTGAGACGCGGTCGGATGAGGGCGCGGTTGAGGAACGCCCCGCAGGGGTTCCTGAGTCGAGGGCGACGGGGTCGGGACGGGTCGCCTGAACAGGCTGAATGGCGCCGAAAGGATCTTTACTGGCCATAGCTAGACTCCATGGAATGCAACCTCCTCAGAGTGCTCCCACGGAATGTCCGCGGGGCGGCAACGTTCCTCTCCGCCATCCTGCGTTTTCTTGGCCGGAATGAAGGCTGGCGGTTGCATCTATGGTAGCTGATAACGAGCTGGATTTTGTTAGAGACGATTGAACCAGGTTACAGCTCTGTAAACATTGTGGGTCGAATTTCAGCGACGACACCTTTTCGGCTACGACAGGAGCGGCAGTTTTTCGCAGGATTCGTCTGCCCACAGGAAAAACAAGCCATTTCGTGCTGATCTTCAACAAGAACGAAAAGGCCAAGAAGCTGCTCGAGGAGGGCCTCCAGAAGATTGCTCAAGGCGATGCTCAGGGTGGCCTCGAGCGACTCAATCAGGCTATCCAGACCGCCCCCAAATTCGCTCCAGCTCTGCTGGCTCGAGCCCGGTTGCTGGCCGAGGTGGGTAAGACCGAGCTGGCCAGCGCCGACATCGACCTGGTGATCGAGCTCGAGCCCCAGGTGGCCGGGCACTACTTCTTTCGAGGCCTCTGCCGAAGAGTACAAAACCAGATCGAGGCAGCTATCGCCGACTTCGAGCAGACCTTGCGGCTCGATTCTCGCATGAACGAGGCTGCCTTCGAGCTGAGCGGGCTGTTCGTGCGCCAGGAGCGCTACCAGGAGGCTCTGCCCTTCCTCGACCGCGCCCTGGAGATGCAGCCTGACGACCTTCCTCGCCGACTCACCCGCGCTCGCGTGCTGATCGCCCTCAAGCGGGCCGAGCACGCCCTCGAGGACGTGGAGAAGGTGGCTCGGGCTCAGCCCCACTCGGTAGAGGCCTGCCGGCTCGGAGCTCAAGCCCTGCTCGGTTGCCGCCGCTATTCCGAGGCGGTGGTTCTGTTTAAGGAAGCCATGCGCTTGTTGGAGACCAATCCTCGCGCCGACAACAAGGACGAGGTCTCCCAGGTCAGCCTGGAGCTAGCCCAGGCGCTCGACCGGGCCGGTCAGGCTAAGGATTCCCTGGCGGCGGCCACCCGGGCCGTGACCTTGAACCCTCAAAATAACGACGCCCTCTTCTTCCGCGCCGCCATGCTCCAGTCTCAGGGCCGGGTGCCCGAGGCCATGGAAGACTATGCCGAGTTGCTTCATCGCATTCCCGGCTGGGTGCCGGTGCTGATCAACCGGTCGGCCTGCTATCTCACCCGGGGTCACGCCTCGCGCGCCCAGGCTGATGCCGAGGCCGTGCTCAAGCTGGTTCCAGACCAGCCCGCGGCGCTTTTCAATCGGGCCCGCGCCAATGTCCACCTGGGCGATTGGATGGCTGCCGGCGCCGACCTGACGGGCCTGCTCGAGCGATTTCCCGACGATGCCGAGGTATGGCTGGAGCGGGCCCGCGTATGGAACCTGGCCGGACGGCCCGACGAGTGTGCCGACGATCGCTACGAGGCGGTCAAGCGGGTCGCCGCTCTGCAGGCCGAGCCTCTTGAGCCGGTTAAAGCCGGGCGTTTCGTCACCGAGGTCGGCCGTCTAAGGTCTTTCTGCGCTTCCGTCTGAGATGCGTCCCAGACTGTGCTCGGTTTCACAGACCGAAGTCGGCGATTGTCCTATGCTGGAATCCGGGGCGGTTTTTCCGCCTCTGGGGGTCATATCGCCATGGACATCGACAGGCCACTGCAGTCTCAAAGCCCTCGCCCGGCCAGCCGTCCAGGCATGGTGCTCCTCGTCGTTCTGGCCGGATTGCTGCTCTTTGTCAGCCGCTGGCAGGATCAGTTGCTCGAGCGCGAGCTGAGCCGCCAGCAGGCCCTGTCTGACCTGACCGTCCAGCTCGAGCGAATTCGCTCTCTGACCCGTCAGCCTGGCTCGGAGACTCCTCTGGAGGAGGCGCGCCAGGCTCTGCTGCTTTACCAGGCCCTGCCTCTGGCCGACCGCGAGGCCATGACCTTCCCGCCCCTCGAGCCCGGAACTTCCAGCCGCCAGCTCGAGCTCGACTGCGGCCGGATGGCCTTTCGTTTGGGTCTGCTCATGCAAGAGCAGTCGTCCTTCAGTCGGCAACGAGCCGCTCTGGCCAGCCAGGGCGAGAGCCTTCTGGCCATGCTGTTGATCCTGGGTCTGGTCTACCAGACTCTGCGCGTGCGCGACCCCCGCAAGGCAGTGCTGGAGCGCCAGCTTGATTTGCTCGAGGATGCCGGCCGCGATCTCTTGCGCCGCTTCCACGAGGTGGACCGCAACCACCGCCAGCTCAAAGCTGATCTCTCCGCCGCCGGGCGGGTGCAGAGGGCCCTCTTGCCCCAGCAGGCTCCGCGCATCAAGGCGGTGGACGTGGGCTGGATGTTCACCGCTTGCTCTCACGTGGCAGGTGACATGTTCAACGTCTTTGCTCTGGACGATCATCACGTGGCGGTCTGGGTTCTCGACGTCTCGGGCCACGGCGTGCCAGCCGCCCTGCTCTCGGTCTCAGTCAGTCGGGTCATGCATCCCAATCCCCGCCAGGGCGGCTTGCTCCGACGTCCGCGCCTGGGCGGAGGATTTGATCTGGTGGCCCCGGCAGCCGTGGCGGGCGAGCTCAACCGGCGCTTTCCCCAGGCCCACACGGCCGGGCTGTATTTCACCTTGCTCTACGGCATCCTGGATAGCCGCACGGGCACCTTCAGCTACGTGCGCTGCGGCCATCCCCCGCCGTTGCAGCTGAGCCGGAACGAGTCTCGAGCCCGGGTAGTGGATTCGGAGGGCAGCTTTCCCCTGGGAATCTTCGAGGATGCCGTTTTCCGAGACGAGGTGGTGCGACTCGACCCCGGCGACCGCCTTATCCTCTACACCGATGGCATCACCGAATGCTCCAGAGAGGATGGGGCCGACTTTGGCGAGCAACGGTTGCTGGGGTGCTTGAGCCGCAACGCCGCGCTGGACGCTGCCAGCCTGATGGAGCGCCTCAAGACCGAGTTGACCGAATTTTTGGACGAGTCTCGCCAGCGCGACGATCAGACCGCCGTCTGCCTGGCCTGGAGCCCTCCCTGAGCTTCGACCGCTCCGGTTGTCGCTGAATTTCCTCGTACCGCCCTCATACCGGCGTATACCCTGGAGCCAGCCCGGTACCGGGGAATCACCCGGTACCACCCTCTTTCTGGCGTAGACCCCGGAGCCAGCCCGGTAATGGGGAGTTTCCCGGTACCAACATGCGGGTCGGGCCCGGGTGAGTCAGCTCCTGTCGTCGCTCATTCAGCATTCTTTCAGCCCAGAAGAGCCACACTCTTGCGATGATCATCGTCCTTCGTCCCGACGCAGGTGAAGCCCAGATCGACTTCATCCAGACCAAGCTCGAGGCCCGCGGCCTGCAAACGCGAGTGATCGTCGGCGCCGAGCGCTCGGTGGTGGCCGTCATCGGCACCGGCCTGCCCGACCCGCGCGAGGTGAGCTTCTTCCCCGGCGTGTCCGAGGTGATCCGCGTTTCCAAACCCTACAAACTGGCCTCGCGCGAGGTTGTGCCCACCACCTCGACCGTGACCGTCGGTCCGGTCACGCTGGGTGGCTCCCAACTGGTGGTGATCGCTGGCCCCTGCTCGGTGGAGAGCCGCGAGGGCCTGATGGTGGCGGCGCGCCAGGTCTACGAGTCGGGCGCATCCATGCTGCGGGCCGGGGCCTTCAAGCCGCGCACCTCCCCCTATGCCTTTCAGGGGATGGGGGAGGAAGGCCTGAAGATTCTGGCCGAGGCCCGCGAAGAGTTCGGCCTGCCCATCGTCACCGAGGTCATGAGCATCGCCCAGGTCGAGCTGGTCGGTCGCTACGCCGACGTTCTCCAGATCGGGGCGCGCAACATGCAAAACTTCGACCTCTTGAAGGCCGTGGGCCAGGCGGGGCGGCCGGTGCTGCTCAAGCGGGGCCTGGCGGCCACCATCGAAGAGCTGTTGATGGCCGCCGAGTACATCCTTTCCGGCGATCGCCAGGCGCGCGTGATCCTGTGCGAGCGTGGCATTCGCACCTTCGAGTCGAGTACCCGCAACACGCTCGATCTCTCGGCCATCCCGGTCATCCGCAGCCTCAGCCACTTGCCGGTAGTGGCTGATCCCAGCCACGGCACCGGTCATCGCGGCTACGTGCCGGCCATGGCCCTGGCCGCGGCCGCCGCCGGAGCCGACGGGCTGATGATCGAGATGCACCCCAATCCCCCCGAGGCCGTCTCGGATGGCGCCCAGAGCCTTTATCCGGCCGAGCTGAATCGCCTGATGCGCGACCTGGCCGTGATCGCTCCCGTGGTGGGGCGCCAGGTGGAAGGTCGCTCGCGCCGCCTGCCGCCGGCCAGCCGCCCCATGCAGGTGCGGGGCGAAGGCCTGACCGTGGCCCTGCAGGGCGAGACGGGCAGCTTCAGCGAGAAAGCCGCCCGCCAGTTCTTCGGCCCCGACCTCGAGCTGCGCTCGTTCGCCGCCTTCCCCGAGGTTTTTCAGTCGCTGGCCTCGGGCCAGGTGGCCTATGCCGTTGTACCGGTGGAGAACTCGCTCACGGGCAGCATCCACGTCAACTACGACCAGCTGCTCGAGTACCCCGAGCTTGCCATCGTGGGCGAGCTGAAGGTGCGGGTGGTGCACAACTTGCTGGCCAATCCGGGGGTGGAGCTTGCCGACATCCGCCGGGTCTACTCCCACCCCCAGGCGGCCGCCCAGTGCGATCAGTTCCTGCGCAGCCATCCCGAGTGGCAGGTGGTCAGCATGTACGATACCGCCGGCAGCGCCCGGGTGGTGAAAGAGCAGGGCATGTTGGACGCTGCCGGCATCGCCAGCCTGGAGGCAGCCGAGAACCTGGGGATGGTGGTGCTGGCCTCCAGCATCGAGACTCATCCCCAGAACTTCACCCGCTTCGTGGTGCTGGCCCGCCAGGGACCGGCCGCCGACGACTATGACAAGCTGTCTCTGGTGCTGGAGACCGAGCACACTCCGGGTGCGCTCTATCGCTCGCTGGGCATTTTCGCCCAGAGCGGGCTCAACCTGGTCAAG
>CAYYHB010000146.1:0-13270 GCA_964471395.1 uncultured Burkholderiales bacterium
ACCTACCGCGAGCCTCTCAAAAGAGACTGAAACAATACGCCCTGCTCCAGTATAGACCGATCCACAGGCAGGGCGGTTGCCAGAATATTACCAGTTTATCCAGAACCGGGGGAGGGAGCAACCCCGACCCGAGGCGAACCGGCCCTTGCGGTGCGATAAGCCCCCCGCACCAGCTTGCCAGGAAAGCGAGAGCCAAACGTGAGCCTGACCGAGGCCGAACTGCGTCGGATCATCCGCGAGGAAACCGCCTTTCGCGTGGGCTCGGGGTTTGACGTCCACCGCTTCGCCGAAGGACGGCCCATGATTTTGGGAGGGGTGGAGATCCCCTGCGAGGTCGGCCTGCTCGGGCACTCCGACGCCGACGTCATCGTGCACGCCGCCATGGACGCCGTGCTGGGCGCGGCCGGCCTGCCCGACATCGGCCATCTGTTTCCAGACACCGACGAGCAGTTTCGGGGCGCTGACAGTCTCGAGCTGGCTCGCCGGGTGGCCTGGGCCGTGCACGAGGCGGGCTGGGCCATCGTCAACCTGGACCTGGCCGTGATGGCCGAGAAACCCCGGCTGGCCCCTCACGCGGCCGCCATGCGCGAGCGCATGGGCGGCGCCTTCGGCCTGGAGCCCTGGCAGATCGGCATCAAGGCCACCACCATGGAGAAGCTCGGCTTCATCGGCCGCTCGGAAGGAATTGCAGCGCTGGCGACCGCGCTGCTGCGACACTACCCATCAACAGTTCGGGAGGAAACGCCATGAAAATCCGCTATCTGGGTCATTCTGCTCTGGCTGTCGAGCACGAAGCCTCCACCGTCGTGGTCGACCCCTTCATGACGGGGGGTCCCTGGGTCAAGACCATCCCTTCGGACCTCAAACCCACCACCATTTTGCTCACTCACGGCCACGAAGACCACGTGGGCGACGCGGTGGAGCTGAGCAAGAAGCACAAAGCACCCGTGGTGGCCATGTTCGAGCTGGCCAACCGGCTGGCCGATCTGGGAGCCGAGGTGGTGCACTGCGGCCTGGGCGGCCGGGTCAAGCACGCCTGGGGGTGGTCCAAGCTGGTGCCCGCCTGGCACTCTTCCTCCTTCCACGGCAAGTACATGGGCACGCCGGCCGGCGTGGTCTTCGAGGTCGGCGGACGGGTCTTCTATCACGCCGGAGATACCTGCATCTTCTCGGACATGAAGCTGATCGCCGAGCTCTACAAGCCCGAGATCATGTTCATCCCGATCGGGGGAACGTTCACCATGGACGTCTTCGAGGCCGTCAAGGCCATCGAGTTCGTCGCCCCACGCTTCGCCATCCCCATCCACTACAATACCTTCGAGCCCATAAAACAGGACCCCGAGGAGTTCCGACGCGAGGTAGAGAGCCGATTCAGCACGCGGGTGCAAGTCATGAAGGCGCTGGAAACCTGGGAAATCCCCAGTCCTGTGGCCAGCTCCAAGTAAACAGCAGGATTCCGGTCTCGGCTGGAAAAAACTTCAGTAGCCATGCCGAAAGCTATTGCTCGCCTTTTTTTCAGCCTGTCGCTGGCCCTCGGGCTGCTTGTCCCCGCCCTGGCCGATGACCTCAACCAGGTCACCCTGGTGCGCATCGGCCAGCACGGGGACACGCTGCGCCTGGTCCTGGAGACGGAGAACGCGCCCGTTTGCCAGGTCTACCAGCGCAGCAAGCCCGAACGCCTGGTCATCGACCTTGTGAGCGCCGAGCTGCCCGACAAGCTGCGCCGGCCCACGCCCCGCGCCCCCTGGCTCCTGTCGAGCAACCTGCAGCAGGAGAGCCTCAGCCGGGTACGCTGGACACTCAATCTACGTGAGCGCATTCCGTCCTCGCAGGTCAAGACCGAAGTGTTGGACAATCCTCCCCGGCTGGTGGTGGACATCGATCCCTACTACGCTCGCGAAGAGACGATCGCGCTCAGCTCGGGGCTCAAGTGGACCCGCCGCGAGGCGGCCAACTCGACGGGCTACCTTCTCTGGAACGACGTCAGCTATCCACTGGACGACCCCAAGGTGCGCCTGGACGTGGGCCTGGCCCAGGATCGGCTGGACGCCCGCGAGACCGTCAGCTCGATGGTGCGCCGCACCGGAGCGCGGGTGGGCATCAACGGTGGCTACTTCGCCACCTCGGGCGGCCCGCTGGGGCTGGTCGTCAAAGAGGGCAAGCTGCTGGCTCCGCACGTTGGCCGTCGGCCGCCGCGAACCGCTCTGGCCCAGACCCGCGATCGCAAAGTCAGCTTCAGCCGCATCGCTGCGCGCGGAGGGAAGCTCGTCTCCACTGACGGCAACACCTGGACCGACGTGCTGTTGGCGCTGGGAGGGGGTCCGCAGCTGGTTCACCGGGGAGCACTCGCTCTGACGACCGACCAGGAAGCACTGGGGCGCAGCGGCAATGACATCACCCGCTCTTGTGGCCGAACCGCCCTGGC
The DNA here is from genome assembly GCA_964471395.1 of uncultured Burkholderiales bacterium. Taxonomy (GTDB): domain Bacteria; phylum Vulcanimicrobiota; class Xenobia; order Xenobiales; family QWHO01; genus QWHO01. The sequence goes on from CAYYHB010000146.1 coordinate 2,426, forward strand.
CACCACCCGCGACGGGCGCATGCTCCTGGCCACCGCGGCCGGCTGGCGCGATACCCACACTCAGGGCCTGCGCCTGGAAGAGCTGGCTTCGCGGCTGATCCGGCGTGGGGCTGTGGAGGCCATGAACCTGGACGGCGGGGCCAGCGTGGACATGGTCATCGGGGGGGACGTGGTCAGCTCGGGGCCGGGCTCGACCACCCGCGAGAAGCCCGTAGCCACGGCCGTGCTGGTGCATGACGAGAACCCGGCCACCTATCCCGAGCGCATCCAGCTCACCGTGGAGGAATCCAACCTGCCGGCGGACGGGTCGAGCAAGACCCGGGTGGTCGCCCAGGTGACCGCTCCGGGGGGACAGAGCGTGCCCGATGGCACGCCCATCCGCTTCCTGGGCGATCGGGCCAGGCTATCGACCTTCGCCACCACGATCAAGGATGGTCGAGCCAGCGTCGAGCTAACTTCCCTGCGCTTGCCCGGGCCGGGTCTGGTCAAAGTCGAATGCGGTGGAGCCCGGGCCGAGGAGAGCGTGCGCTACCTGGCCGGCACCCCTCGCAGCCTGAGGGCCGGCCTGGTGCGCCAGCGATACCAAGCTCCAGGCCAGGTTGCTGTCGTGGCGGTGCAGGTCGACGACGAGTGGGGCAACCAGGTCGGCTCGGTGCCGATCCGCTGTGCCGAGTCCGATTTCCAGATTCCGACCGATGGTAGCTTGCAGTTGGAGATCCCCCTCGAGCTGAGCGGCGGAACGGTCACGATTGAGTCAGCCGGCCTGAGCCCGGTCACGGTGACGGTCGGGAAGATGGAAGCACCGCTGGTTCCGACCCCGTCCCCGTCCCCCTCGCCGAAGGCTCGCTGACCAGCTGGTAAGTTCCATCTCGCACCTCGACCACGTAGGCACGGCGACGGTCGAGCTTCTTCCCGGGAGCAAAGCTCCCGGTCACCCCGACGTATTCCGGCAGTCCGGCCAGATAGTCCCGCACCGAGCGCCGGGTGGCTCCAGGCGTCTCCAGCGCAGGCAAGACCATCTTGAGCACGTCATAGGCTGTGGCTTCACGGTGGGAGGGCTCGAGCTCGCCAAACATCTGCTGGAACTTGCGCTTGAAGTCGGCCACCTCGGGACGGCTCACGTCCGGATGAAAGTAGGCCGAAAGCAACAGCCCCTCCACGTCCTGCCCCCCCGTGCGGACCAGCTCGGCGCCAAAAAGCCGAGCCTGGCTTGCCATGGGTACCTGAATCCCAGCCTGGCGGAGCTGGCGCATCAGGTCGACGAGCACCTGGGCCCGGTAATCGGCCAGAAAAACAAACTGGGGGCGGGACTTGATCAGCATGGGCAGGCTGCTCTCGCCGTAGGGTTGCTCGAAAACGACCTCACCGCCGCGCTTGAGCAGAATCGAGCTGAACTCGCCGGCCATGGTGTTGGACAGGGTCAGCGCCGGATCGTAGAGGATGGCCCCCCGCTTCAACCCGAGCCCGGTGAAATGAGCGGCCAGGGCGTCCAAACGCTCCTGGTTGGAATCAGAGCCCGTGAAGCAGTAAGGGCCGGCCTCCCAGATGCGCGGGTCTGAGGCCACCGGAGCCACCATGGCAAGCCCCGCGTCATTGTAGACTGCTGCCACAGCCAGAGTGTGCTGGGAATTGAAGGGCCCGATCTCCACCAGGTAATCGGGCCGCGGGCAGATGGCCTCCTTGGACAGCTGCAGAGCCAGAGGGAGCGAGGATTCGTCATTGTAGAGGTCGAGCACCAGGGGACGCCCGCCCAGCTGGTTGACCTCGGCCTGGGCCAGAGCCAGGCCGTAAAGCAGGCTGACGCCTTCGTTCCCCTCACGGCCAGACATCGAGGTCAGCACGGGCACGCGCACGGGAGTCTTCCCGAGCAGCAAAGCCAGGGCGTTCTGCTTGAGAATATGGGCCTCGGCATCGGCCGGGTTGCGCGTGACCAGGCCGTCCATCAGCTCGATGGCCTTGGCTGGAGAGCCTTGCTCCATGAGCTGTCGGGCCCGGTTCTTCTCAGAGAGGCCGGTGCGGGTAAGGCTATCAAGACTGCGAAAGGATGGCTTTGCCCCTCCGGGCCGCACCAGTCCAACCAGCGCGGCGGTCAAGAACAAGATCGTGGCCGATACCATTAAGGTCCCCAGCCAGCGGGGAGCACCCGACCCGGGCCTCAGCCGGGGAGCGGCCAGGGGAGAGGGCTCGGAAGACGGCCGCGCCACCCGACGCCGGGCCGGGGCCTCGGGCCGCTTGTCCCCCAGTCGGGCCAGAATCAAGAGCAGGTCCCGCACCAGCTCGCTGGTATCGGCGTAGCGCTGCCCTGGATCGGGCTGGAGACAGCGCAGCACCAGCGCTTCGGTATCCGTGCCGATATCCTTGCGATGAGGGCGGATGCGGTGGCTGCCATAGATGGGGGAAGGCGGCTTGCCCGTCAACACATAGTAGAGGGTGCCGCCCAGGGAGTAGATGTCGCTGCGGCCGTCGGTCTGTCGCGAGTCCTCCCACTGCTCGGGGGCGGCGTAGCCGACCGAGCCTGAAGCCTGGGTATCGCGACGTTTCTTGGGATCGAAGTGGCGCGCCAGGCCAAAGTCGATCAGCTTGACCACGCGGCCCTCGCCGGCTGGACCGCTCATGGAGGTGGTGATCATCACGTTCTCAGGCTTCAAATCGCGAAAGATCACGGGAGGATTCTGCTGATGAAGATAACCGAGCACCTGGGCGATCTCCAGGGCCCAGCGCATGGCCTGCAACTCGCTCAGAGGGCCCTCGACCTCGACGACTTTAGCCAGATTCTGACCTTCGACATACTCCATGACCAGATAGCTCTTGCCCTGGTCCTCGAAGTGGTCCACGATCATCGGCAGGCTCTTGTGCCGCAGCCCGGCAAGCATGTGGGCCTCGCGGTTGAAATTCTCGGTTGCTTCCTTGAGCAGCACCGGGTCGTAGCAGACCATCTCTTTGATGGCCCACAGTTTGCCCGACAGACGCCGATCCTCGCAAAGGTAAACCGCGCCCATGCCCCCCCGACCGAGGGGGCGCACGATCACAAAGCGGTCAAGCAAGACGTGACCTGGTTCCAGAGTTTTCCTCCGTCTTCATGGCTTCCCGGCTGTGCGGGAGGGTATCCTGCAGGGAGGCCACGAAGTTTTCCCGATGAACGTCCTCCTGGCCGTGGACGAAGTCGGTCTGGCCGAAGAACTGTTGCAGAATCTCAGCCTGCCCGATCCGAGCTACGTGGCGGTCGTGGCCGCGGCTGGAGGACCGGCTGGCGGAGACGTACGCAAACGCCTGAAGAATGTCGCCGAGCGTCAACGCCGACCGGGCGTGGAGGCGACAACCCTGACCCTGACGGGCGATCCCGCCAAATCTATCCTGAAGATGGCGGCCGAGCTCCCTGCGGATCTCGTCGTGCTGGGGGTTTCCTCTTCCAATGAGCAGTCGGCCGGACTGGCTGCCAGGCTGGTGCAGAGCTGCCAGTGTCCGGTGGGTATCGCCCGCACGGGGCGACCCATCCGCAACGTGGTCCTGGCCGTGAACCAGCTCGAAACAGCCCACCGTTGCCTGGACTTCCTGTCTCAGTTCCCCTGGCCCAAAGAGGGGGTGACCGTCACTCCCGTGGCCGTGTGCGGCGAGCCGTCCAAGGAACCCCTCCGCCGCGAAGTACTGGCCGAAGTCAGCCGGCGTCTGGCGGACTGGACGGTTCATTGCTCACCCCGCCTGGAAACAGGTCAGGCCACGCCGGCCATCCTGAAAGCGGCCAGCGAATTGGAAGCCGAGCTGGTGGTGATGGGGAGTCGCGAGCTGTCGGCCCCGGCGCGCCTGTTTCTGGGCAGCGTATCGGGCCAGGTGATGAGTCAGGCGAACTGCAACGTCCTGGTGGTGCGCGGCCGGGTGGGGGCGCCCCTGGATGTCGAGGATCGACCGGCCGAGGAGCTGGTTTAAGCGCCGCGGGTAGAACGCGGCGCCCCACGCGCGGGAGTGTCGGGCGACTTGCAGGGGCAAGGAGGGACGGGGGCAAAGCCGCTCTGGAATTCGCCCAGGGGAGGCACCATGCAACTCATCCTGATCGTCCTGATCGTCTTGTCCACGCTGCTGGCGGCTCGGGCCCAGACCGGTCCGGTGGATCTGCGCGGCGACGAGGGCCTGCTGATGGACCTCAAGGCCACCGGAGCGGCCTGGCTGGGGCCCGACCGCGTCATGGTCTGCGACCGGCGCTTCAACGACTTCCACATTTTCGACCTGACGGGACGGCGCTACAAGTTCCTCTCCTACCCGGTGCGCTCCATCCCCATCGCCCAGTTCTCCTGTCTGACGCCCCTGGACGAGACCAGCTATCTCACCGCGGGCTCTCACTACCACGAGAAGAACCACGTGCGCTACGTAAGCGCCCGCAGCGTGGTCTTCCGCATCGGTCTGGAAGGCGAAGAATTGGCCCGCTGGTGCGGCGAGGTGAACCTCGAGCCCGATCGGGCCCTGCGCGCCACTGGAAACTTCGGCCAGTCCCCGGCCACGCCGCTCGAGCTTCAGGGTCTGGCGGTGGATACCAAGAACAAACGGATCTTCTTCGGTTGCTCGCAACCAATGTCCAGCCAGCAAACCACCCTGGTGTACGAAGGCAAGCTGGACAAGTTCCTGGCCCGCGACAAGAGCTTCGAGCTCAAAGAACTGAAGACCGACCTCAAACCAGAGACCGATCCGACCACCAACACCCCGTATTTTCTGGCCGACATGCAGTATATTCCGGGCGAGGGCTTACTCCTTTTGCTCGGGTCCCAGTCCCACGACAAGCGCACCTTTGGCAGCAGCCAGCTGTGGATGCTGCGCGGCGGCTTTCCTCCGCCCAAGCTCATCATGAAGGACATCGCTCCCGGCAATCGGGCCGGCGGGCTGGCCGTGCGCCACATCAAAGAGCGCAACTACGATATCGCCATCACCTTTGACAACGATCCCGAGGAGACCCGCATCCCCTCGCGCCTGCTGGTGCTGCCAGGGGTCAAGCTGTAGGTGGGCGAGGCCGAGCTATCCGTTCTGCGTGAGCGCATCGCCCAGATCGACGAGCAGATCCTGAGCCTGATCTCCGAGCGCCTGGAAACCGCGGTGGCCGTGGCCGAGGCCAAGCGCAGCGGCAAGATCCCCGTGCGCAACTTTCAGGTGGAAGTGGAAGTGTTGGCCCGCGCCCGCCGGTCGGCCCGCCAGAAAGGCTTTGACGAAGAGCTCGCCCAGCGAGTGCTGCGCGAGTTGATCGAAGCCTCGGTCAGCACCCAGAGCCAGCACAACATGACTCCGTCAGAACGCCAACAGCGGGTGCTGGTGGTGGGAGGAGGCGGTCGCATGGGCCGCTGGCTGGGGCAATTCTTCGCCGACCAGGGCCATCAGGTCGCCATCAGCGACCCTACCAGCCAGAGTAGCCTGCCTTTGCGGGAGGGCGTGGCCGAGGCCGATGTGGTGGCGCTGGCCACTCCGCTGGCGGCCACTCCCCCGGTGCTGCGCGAGGTGCTCGAGCTGCCCCAGCGCCCGCTGGTGTTCGACATCTGCAGCCTCAAAGGCGAGCTGATCCCCATTCTGCGCCAGGCGGCCGGTCAGGGCCACCGGGTGACCAGCCTGCACCCGATGTTCGGCCCCGGGCCGGCGGTGCTCTCAGGCCAGACCCTGCTCGTCTGCGATGCGGGCAACGCCGAAGCCACCCGCCAGGCGCGCGCGCTCTTCTCGCACAGCGCTCTCAGCCTCTGCGACCTGCCCATCGAGGAGCACGACAAGGTCATGAGCGTGGTGTTGGGGATGAGCCACGCCGTCAACCTGGTCTTTGCACTCACCCTGGCCCGCTTCGGTCTGCCGCTCGAGCAGTTGGGGCGCCTGGCCTCGAGCACGTTCGCCCGGCAGCTCCAGACCACCGCCCAGGTGGCCGGCGAAAATCCCTCGCTCTACCACCAGATCCAGTTTCTCAACCAGCACACCGGCCGCGTCTACCAGGCCCTCAGCCGAGCGCTGGCAGACTTTAACGCCGCCGCCACCTGTCCCGAGGAAGGCCAGTTCGTGGGCCTGATGGGCGAGTGCCGCCATTACTTTTACGGAGAGTAAGCCGATGGCCGATCAGATCGTCATCCGGGGATTGAAGGCCGACTGCATCATCGGCCTGGCCGACTGGGAGCGCATGGTGCGCCAGAGCGTCTCGTTAGACCTCTGGCTGGATTGCCAGGTGGCCCTGGCGGCCCAGCACGACCAGGTGGTGGAGGGGGTACTCAATACCCGCAGCCTCTCCAAGCGAGTGCAGGCTTTCATCGCCGAGTCGGAGTACCAGTTGATCGAGACCCTGGCCGAGCGCCTGGCGGCCCTGATTCTGAACGAGTTCCCGGTCCAGAGAGTGCGTCTACAGTTGGCCAAGCCGGGGGCCCTGCGAGGGGCCGAGTCGGTGGCCGTGCGCATCGTGCGGCCGGGTTGAGCCTGACCCAGGTCATTTCCTGACCGACTGGTAAAGCCTAGAATGAAAGAGTGGAGAGGTCCGTCGTCTTTCGCACCAGCCTGGGCCGTTTTTTCTGGTGGTTCGCCCTGCCGGGAGGACTGCTGGGAGGCTGGTGCCTCTATCTGCTCTGGTGGCTCTTCAAGGTCTGGCCCGCGGGCCTGGAGGGACGGCTGGGGGTGGCCCTCCCCCTGATCGTCATGGTGACGATGATCTTCGGGTCCATCGGGTATGTTGCCTGGGCCCACGGGGGCCTGGAGTATGAAGCCCATCCCCAGGGGTTACTGGTCAAGCAGCGCGGCTCGAAAATGCGTTTCCTCTGGGAGCGTTTGATCTGCACCCGTTCCCACCGAACCTCCTGGCGGGCCCGCCTGCACCTTTCGGACGGGGAGAAGGAGCACCTTGTGGAGCGCTTCTTCATGCCCGAGTTCGAGACCCTGGCCAGGCTGACCGAGCAGCAGTCGCGGCGCCGGAGCCTGACGCTGACCCCCTGACCTGGATCATATGAGCCACCACCCGGGGGAGTTATCCTCTGGGTACGATGAAACCTAGAGCCTTAAGCTTGCTGGAACTGGTGGTGGCGGTGGGGATCTTTGCCACCGCCTTTCTCCTCCTCCTGGGAGTCTTCCCCACCGCCACCCGGGCCATCCGACAGGCCAACGAGTATCTCACCGCATCCTACCTGGCCGAGCAAGAGATCGAGCTAGTTCGAGCCATGGACTACGATGCCATCGTCGCGGTATCGCCTCGAGACGTTACGGTGCAAACGACCAACCGGGGAATCACCGTGGACACGAGGTACACCATCGAGGTCGACGTGTCCGAAATCGACCCGAAGAACCCTGACCAGATTCTGATCGGCTCTGGTCTCAAGAGGATCCGGGTCCTGGTCAGCTGGACGCACGAGCAGATTCGCAAGTTGGAGGTGAGCACGTATGTCGCCGACTACTGAGCGAAAGGCGTTCACGCTTGTTGAAGTGCTGGTTTACGTGATCGTGGCCATTCTGCTGCTGGTGATGGTCTACACCACCCTGATCATGGTCCTCCAGGTCTTTCAGAACACGCGCAACTTCGCCTCTTTGCAGATGGAGGCCATGAAGTCGGCCAGCGAGCTCTCCACCGAGCTTGCCAGGTCGCCCAAAGCCTCGGTGCAGGCTGGAACCGACTGGATTCTCTTCCTGTCCGCCGTCGGCCCGGCCGGTCGGGTTGTCTATGACGGCTCGGGACGCGTGCTGTGGCAGAAGTGGATTCTTTACCACCGTGACCTGCAAAGCGTTCTCCGTCGCAAGGAGTTGGCCATTACGCCCACCACAGATCCACCGGCCGCTCCGGACGTCAACGGACTGATCGCCAATCCGAATCTGCCGGTCCGGATTGTCGCCAACAATATCAGCGGTCTGACCTCTGGCGGTATCCCGGGGGAAGCCGTCACGATCACGGCCAGCAACGAGTTGAGGGGATTGACCAGCATCAACGTTACGGCGGGGACCACTTTCCGACCGCAGGGGAATTGAGTTTACCTGACAGTTCAGAACGGGAGGCAAGTCATGTCTGCCAAGAAACAGTCCGCCCATTCGCTGGCCATCGCCTTGATGGTCCTGGTTGTCCTGGTCGTGATGGTGGTGGCCGTAGGGGTCCTGGGCTCGCAGCACCTCAACCTGGTCAGAGCCAACCTGCGCAGTACCACCGCCATCTATGCCGCCGAGGCCGGCATCGCAAGGTCCCTGGTGGAATTGAAGGCCAACCGGGGCTGGTCGGCTGGCTTCCAGAACGTCGAGATGGTGGGAGAGTGGGACCCTGGCTACTCGGTCGCGGTCACCAACAACAACCTGGGCGGAGGCCTGATGACTGCTCCGGATGGGACCGAGGTTCCGGCCGGATGCGTGTACTTGCTGGCCACCGGAACGTGCAAGGGGGTCAATCCCCGAAGGGTCGCGGTCATGCTTAAGGCTGGCGGAGGTGGCGGTTTTCGCTATGTGATTGCCTCGGGGGGCACGATCAATCTATCTGCCGGATGTGACATCACCGGAAGCATCAAGGCCACCGGAAGCGTCACCACTGGAGGCAATGTCAACCTTCACTTCGACAATACAGCGGGGGGGATTGGCGGAAATCTGCTATCCGCCGGTGATGTGACCCTCGGCTCGCTCAAAATGGACGAGGGCCAGGGACAGGTTGTCAGGGCGAAGGGCCAGATCTCAGGCGATGCCACCAACGGGACCACCGAGCCCTATAGCTCCGGCACCGATGTTCTGCCATTCGACCATCCGGACGGCTCGGACAGCCTGCCTCATCCTGATCTCGCCACCCTGCTTGCTCCGGGTACCGTGGTTCACGACGACTACTTCGACGAGAAAGAGTTGGTGCTGGCTGGGAAGACCCACCACTTCCCGGCAGGGCTCAAGGTTGGAAAGGTTGTGGGACCGGGGACCATCGTTGTGGGGGAGACGGGCACGAGCACAAGCGCTACCTTCGACCAGTTTGGAAACGGAAATACTCCGGAGAACGTAAACATCATCGGCCTGGGCGATGCCTCCCTGAAATTTACCAGGGACACTCGAATTGTTGGGCTCATCTACTCGGAAGGGATGATCTCTGCCAAAGAGCTCAGGGTCGTCGCTCCTGACGACGGTCCCGGTGGCTACGTCATCGCGTGTGGTGGGCTCGGCGGAGTCAGCGTCAAAGTGGGCGCCAGCCTGACAATCAAACCAAACCCGGGTCTCAAGGTCCCTGGCTTTGAGAATTGGTTCGGCGGATCAGGGGCGGGGGGAATCATCCAGGTCATGTCCTGGCAGAGGTTGTGAGTTGACCACCATGGTCGCCGACTTCCGGGTCCTGGATACCCTGCCTGACGGCTGCCTCAAGGCCGAAGGGCCGGAGAGCACGCTCTGGAGGCTCGAGCCCGTGCCGGCCGACCTGGAGGACGAGCGACTCCAACCGCTGGCCGGGACGAAGGACGAGGTGCTGCCTCGGGTTGCCCCGGCAATCCGAATCGACTCAAGGCGCTACCTGCCGGTCGAATGGATCGAGCCTGCCGGCACCGGGCTCCCAAGAGACGAGCTTCTGGATCAGATCCAGAAGCTGGGTCCGGCCCTGGACCGGCTCTGGCAGATCGGCAAATACCAGCTTCCCCGGTCCATCGAGCTGGGTCAGGACCCGGCCGGCCACCTGCGCCTGGCCCGGCTGCTTGGAGCAGACGGACCTCCCCGGCTCAGCGCCCTGCTGGCCGAGCTGGCCGCCCATGTGACCCGTTTGCTGACCCGACCGGGCTCGGGAAGCATGCACGAGCAACTCCCCCTGAGCCTGGACTGGACCCTGCAGCGGGCCCTCTCGGCAGACCCCGAGCGCTCCTTCCGGAGCTTCTCCGAGTTCACCGAGGCCCTGGCCCGGCGGCCCCATCCCACCCGCCTTCACCCCGACGAGCGGCGCCTGCCCCCGGTGATCCACCGCGAACGAAAGCCCCGCAGCAAAGTGGCCACCGCCCTGGTCGCCCTGGCGCTGGCGGCGGCCTTCTGGGGCCTCTGGGCTCTGGGTCGCGAGCAGGTCTATCAACCGGTTCTCGAAGACGCGGTGGTGGTTGCCCTCCCCCGAGCGCTGTTGATCTACTCCTCGGTGGGGCGGAGCCTGCTGGTCCGCGTCCCCGCTCCCGAAGAGCTGGCCGATGTCGTGGGCTCGCACGACGGCCTGGTGGTGGCCTCGGCCGGCCCTGCCAAGAGGCTGCTGGTGTATGACCTGCGCCAGGGACGCTGGAGAGTCGGCGGCCTCACCGAGCAAGAGCCCGGACGGCTCGTAGGAGACTGGGACGGAACCCATCTCATGGTGATGGATACGGGCTCTCGCACCGCGCTCAGCTACACCCTTCGTCCTCGAGACCAGTGGACCGGCCGCAATCCGCCTCTAAATCCACTGGCTCTCTTTGCGGCTGGCTGCGGCCGCGACATCGTGGCCACGGCCCACGACGAAGGCGGGACCCTGGCCGTGGTGGGCGATCCCTGTCACGGTCGGCTGGCCACCTACCTTACCGAGGAGCGACGCTTGCTGGCCAGGGCCAGCCTGGAGCCCTTCACGGCCCTGAGCCTGTCCACCGGCGGCAAGACCCTCTATCTGGCAAGGCCTGACCGGCTGCTGCGACTGGATCCCCGCAGCCTGAAGGACGAGGGTCGGCTGGACCTGCCGGGGAAGCCGGTGGTCAGACTCCTGCTCGACGAGGGACAGGGTCGACTCTGGGCCGTGCACGAGGATGGCCAGGTCAGCCAGCTGGATCTGGTCAGCGGAAAGGTGTTGGCCAGCTCGAAGGCCTGGGGCAGCCCGCTGGATGCTGTCCGGGCCGGGCCCCGTTTGTGGCTGGCCACGGCCAGCTCGATCCTCATCCTTGATTGCGAATCGCTGGAGATGCTCCAGGAGCT
>CAYYHB010000147.1:0-13249 GCA_964471395.1 uncultured Burkholderiales bacterium
TTGTGGTTGGCGACCCTCGCCCCGCCCCGCCCGCTCCCGAGCCCCCCACCCGCTAGAATGCGGACGAAAAGCCCCCGGTCGTGAGACCGGGGGCTTTTTCTCTTGCTGGAGCGAGCCCCCGGGCTCAAAAAGAAACCAGCCCTATTCCGTCGAATCGGGGCGAATGCGAAGCTTTCGAAATCGGATTCTCCTTCCCACGCTGCTGCTTGGGTGGGCCGTCCTTGGCCTGGCTGGCTGGTCCACTGCTCTGGTCCTGGATCAGCTGCAGAGCGCATTTCAAGCTCATTACAGCGAAGCGCTCCGGGCCGAGGCCGGGGAGCTCTTGCTGCGAGTCAAGGGGCGGTCTTTCCAAGAATGCGAGTTGGAGGTCAGCTCCTTTCAGTCCCGTGTGGGGGCTTACGCCTGGATTGGCAACCTGGCCGAGAACAAGTTTTTTCACCCTCAATGGGTCGAGGAGAGCTATTCGGAAGCCCTGGAGGCCGATCGTCAGGAGCTGCTCCGGTGGGGAATCACCAACCAGGCGACCGGGTCCCGTCCTGAAACAATTGGCCCGCCTCGTCTGATCTTCTTTGCAGGTCAGCCAGACTCGCCCATCACGCTCATTCTCTGCCTCCCGAACTGGAACGAGCCCCTGGCCCGGGCTCGCTCTACAGTCTGGATCGCCATGCTGGGGCTGGCTGGACTGGCTCTGGTCGGATTCTCCCTGGTCGCAACCTGGTCGTCGGGCCCGGTTCGAGCTCTGGCAAGATTCGCGAACGATACCCTGGACGGAAAGAACGTGGCCGGGCCCCACACCGACATCCGAGAGCTGGCCGTGCTGGAAGCGGCGGTGGTTCAGCTGGAGCGCAACCAGCGTCAGACGACGGTGCTGGGTAACCCCGAGACGGAGTCCTCGCTTACCAATCTTCCGGGCGCGGCAGTCTTTCGGGCAGGTCTGTCGGAGAAGATTGAGCAGCGCCTCCCCTTTGCGGCCGCTCTGGTTGACCTTAGCTATTTTCGCCCTTTCAATCGACGGTATGGACTGCGTAAGGGGGACGAGGTCTTGCTGAAGATGACCTCGATGCTCCAGGACATCCTGCGAGAGCACAGTCCTGACTCGCACCTGCTGACGCATGTTGGGGCGGATCGTTTTCTGTTCCTGGCCGCGCCAGGACCCATTGAGACGATCTGTGCCCAGTTCTTGCACCGTTTCGAGCAGGAGATTTTGAGCCTCTATAGCCCGCAGGAGCGCACCGAAGGGGCCATCAAGCTACGCAATCGGATGGGCGCGGTCGAGAGCTTCCCCCTGATGCAAGCTCTCGTGGCTGTCAGCACCAACCTCAAAAGACCCATCATTCACCTGGCGCAGGTAGAGAGCATTCTTACCGAGATTCGTGATCACCTCAAGCGCCAGGGCAAATCCGATTACCTTCTCGATCGTCGAACCGGAGGGGATGAGACGTTGTTCACCGGCGAGGACGTCGAGGAGCCTGTTGTTATCGAAAAATAGCCCGGCTCAGATCGAGTGAGTAGCCCCAGCGTGATAATGGCGAGAAATCGATTTGAAGACTGCGCTCCAGGTCCAGCCCGCCACTCCATGCGCAGGCTTAAGTGATCGAGGCCGAGCGCATTGAGCCAGAATGGCCACCCGCAGGTTGGCCACAAAGCGTGGCAAGTCGGCTTCCACCGGGGTATCTGGACCGGTGAGGCGGGGGAGGGGGACCAGACTCACCCATTCCCGCTCAAATCGGGGCAGGCCGGGGAGGTCGCTGATCACCGCCCGGCAGCCGCAGGCCAGGGCCTCCAGGAGCACCAGCGGCAGCCCCTCGGAGAAACTGGGCAGGACGAACACGTCCGCCCTCTGGAAGGCTTCCACAAGGCTCTCGACGCTCAGCACACCGGCGGCCCTTGAGCCGGCCTGAGCTCGAATCGCTTCAGCTTCGGGGCCTTCGCCCCCGCCCACGAGTGTCAGCTCGACAGGGAGACCTTGCACCGCCTCCAGCAACCACGGAACACCCTTGGCCCGGCTGAGCTTGCCCACGTAGAGCACGCGGGGCGGGCCGGGTGAGCGCATACCAGGGGGCTGAAAACGCTCCTGAGCAAACCCGGATCCCACCACATGAACCTGCTCGGTGGCAAGACCCATGCGATGGACCAGCTCGCCGGCCTGGGGAGCATGGAGGGCAAAGGCGGCATCCAGTTTTCTCAGCCAGGGGAGAACGCGCGGGGTAACCTGCGGTGCCAGAGCCAGTTGGCGAAGATCGGTGCCGTGACAGGAAGCCACCACTCGAAGACCAGGGAACAGCTCGCGGGCCAGGGCGGTCATCAACCAGAGATGGTGGCAGTGAAGGACATCCGGTTGAAAGTCCGCCACCGCCTCGCTCAGCCGACTCTTGAAGATCGAGGCGTAGAGGTCCAGCTCATCCGGGCTCAGACTGCTCCAGGTTCGAGAAGGATAGGGCATCACGTCGCTCATCCCGACCTGACCGAGGGGCAACTCGACCGGATAATCGGCGTTCGCATCGACGGCCAGCACCGCCTGGGCCAGGCCGACCGCCCGACCCTCGGCGTGCAACGCCTCGAGGTAGACTCCCGAGCCAGTGCGGCCCAACCGCTGCCCCAGGCAGTGAAGGACCCTCAGGGAGCCCCGCGCAGGACACGATAGCGCTCCGCTTCATGGCCTTTGAGCGGCACCAGTCGAATGCCCACCTCATAGTTCCCGGATAGATGGCGAACACAGCGCCGAACGTGGCCTTCCAGGCGCATTCCGCCCACGAAGATGGCCACCGGAGTGTCCCGGGCCAGCGGCTCGACGCAGCCCAGGCGGATGCCCCCGGGGGACATGTCGATGATGACCACCCTGGTGCGCTCCGGCTCGACCAGATCGGCCGGCAGCAGGCGATCGACCCGCTCCTCACGCCGGCGCTCGGAAGGGGTGGTGGCCAGCCGATCAAGCAACTCGTCGGTATTTGTATAGCCAGGCGGCGGCGGGGTCTGGGGAATGGTCTCGGTCGGCGCCTCGAAATGCATCTGCTCGCAGAACTCTTGCATGACCGAGTAGTGGGCCGTACCTACCGGCACGTCATCGCTGGCGGGTGGAGCGCCAAGTTGCTCGAGGTAGGCTTCCGCAGTGCCCCACCCGGGGGCCGACGAGGTGCGTGCGTCTTCGGCAGATTGCTCGGCTTCCAGCAGGTCGTCGAGCAGGTCGGGCTCGTCTGGCGCCATGCTGAAAGGTTGGACGAAGAAGGCGAAAATGCCTTCAGCGGTCTACCACGAAACGGTCGATCTCCTGGCCCGAATTGGCGATCTGCTTGAAGCTCAGGCGTTTGGCACTGGCGTCGAGCACGGTGAAAGAGTGCTGGTTCGATTCCATGCGCGCGGTATAGGGCTCGAGGTGGACGCGACCGGTGTCGTGGAGATAAGCGCCACCGCCCCCGCTGATCACGTAGAGCACTCCCTGAGGGCGAGTGACCTTTTGACCGTCGAAGGCCCGATCGAGGTTGAAGTTGCCGCTCACGGTGCCGTCTCCCTGGCGGCTTGCACCGCTGAAACGCAGGGGGCGGGTACGCTGGTAGTTGTGCATGTGACCGCTCATGACCACATCCACCCCGCCTTTCTCAAACACATCTGCAAGCACCCGCGTGTGCTGCTCGTCGAAGTGATGGTGCCCCGAGGAGAAGGGTGAGTGATGCAGCGCCACGATGCGCCAGGATGCCCCGGAGGCGGCCGCCAGGTCTTGGGCCAGCCACTTGCGCAACTCCGGTCGGGTCCAGTCGACCTTAGGGCTCGAGTCGAGCATGGTCCAGTGGACGTCACCATAGCTCACCGAGTAGCTGGCCATGCGGGGATAGCGCTTGCCAGCCAGCTCCTGGAAGGCGGAGCGACCGCTGGCTGGCTGAAAGACAGGCCAACCGGTCTCAGGTCCGTTCAAGGGCAGCGACCAGAACAGGAAGTATGCGTAACCATCGGTGTAGGGTCGATCCTGGCGGGGAGTGCGCAGATCGTGATTGCCCGGCACGGCCAAAAAGAGCGTCGAGCGCAGCAGCGGGGCGCCCCGGGCCGGGTCGGCCGAAGGGGCGTTGTAGATGGGGAAGAAGTGTTGCAGATACTCGCTCTGACGGCCCGACTCGTAGACGATGTCACCCAGGATGACCCCGCAGTCGGGTTTCTGGCGATGCATGTGGTAGGCCACCTCCTTCTCCCAGGAGGTGCCGCAAGCCGTGTCTCCCACGACCACGAAGCGAGCCGTGCTCCCGGGAGGCCTGGGGGCGCGAGCTCGGGCCGAAAAAAGCGACTTGCCATCCTGCACGACCTGGTAGTCGACCTCGCCGGAGAGGCCTTCGAGACGGGCGTGGTAGAGGTGATAGCCCTTCAAAGCCTGAGCTTCGGGAGTGGCAGTCCGACTCTGACCGGCCACCTGGTAGCGCACCTCAAAGGGGCTGCCAGGCCTGGCCCCCCACCAGACTTCCAGGCTCTGGCCCGACCGGGAGTCGCCCAGTTGAAGGTAAGGGGCGATGACGAACGGGCCGCGCTGGGCGTCGGCCAGCAGGCAGGGGAGGAGCAAGAGAAGTAGCAGAAGGCGTCGCACGTTCGTGCCTTCGCCAGGGTTCCTTCGCGGCCTCTTGAAGCTCTCCAGGCTTGCTCTATCATCGTCCATCCTCGTCGGATGCCCCCTTGAGCCTGCGCCAGTTCATGGGGGTGTTCGGATACAGTCGCCGTGCCCTCAAGCTCGTTTGGAGCACCAATCGTTGGCTGACGGTCTGTCTGGCCGTGCTGACCCTGCTGGCCGGTCTGACCCCGGTGACGGTGGCTTACGTCTCGCGGTTGCTGGTGGACAGCGTGGTGGCGGCCATGAGCGATGCCTCCCTGCGCGATCTGGCTCTGCGTTATGTTCTCCTGGAAGGTGGCCTGGTCTTGTTCGGGGCCGCCTGCCTGCGAGGTCTCACCGTCTGTCAGTACTTGCTGCGGGCCCAACTGGGCCAGCGCGTCAACGAGATGATTCTGGAGAAGGCTCTCACGCTCGAGCTGACCCATTTCGAGGACTCCGAGCTCTACGACAAGATGACCCAGGCACGGCGCCAGGCATCCTCGCGCCCTCTCAATATGGTGATGCGCACCTTCGAGATGATTCAGAATGCTATCTCCCTGACCACTGCCGGAGCGCTGCTGTGGGCTTTTTCGCCCTGGGCGGTGGCGGTGCTGGTGGTCTCGGGGTTGCCGGCTTTCATCGCCGAGGCCCGCTTTGCGGGTCAGGCCTTCCGGCTGTTCCGCTGGCAGAGTCCGGAAACGCGTCAGCAGAGCTATCTCGAGACCCTGATCGCCCGTGAGGATCACGCCAAGGAGGTGCTGCTCTACGGGTTGGGGCCGCTCTTCATGGAGCGTTACCGGGCCATCTTCCGCAAGCTCTACGCTCAGGATCGAGACCTGACCTTACGGCGCAGCTTCTGGGGCTTCGTCCTGCAGAACTTGAGCACGGCCACCATCTACGCCGCCTACGTCTGGATCGTGATGGAGACTGTGGCCCGACGACTCACCCTGGGCCAGATGACCATGTACTTGCAGGTCTTCCGACTCGGTCAGGGCTCGGTTTCTTCGCTGCTGTTCTCCATCGGAGGCATGTACGAGGACAATCTCTACCTGAGCAATCTCTATGAATTTCTGGAGATGCCCGTGGAGCCCCAGAAAGGAGAGGCCACCAGCGGACCTGATCCAAGCGACGGGGTGCGCTTCGAGATGGTCTGTTTCACCTACCCGGGGGCTGAGGAGCCGGCCGTGCGCGAGGTCAGCTTTCACCTGCGCCCGGGAGGGCGGCTGGCCCTGGTGGGCGAGAACGGCTCAGGCAAGACCACCCTGATCAAGCTATTGACGCGGCTCTATCGGCCCTCCTCGGGGCGCATTACCCTGGATGGTCGCAATCTGGAGGAGTGGAATCTCTCCGCATTGCGGAGGCGAGTCGGCGTGATCTTTCAGGACTTCGTGCGCTACCAGATGCTGGTGGGCGAGAACCTGGGAGCGGGTGACGTGGCCCGCTTCGAGGATGAGGATGGCTGGCGCGAGGCAGCTTCCCTGGGCCAGGCCGATCAGTTCGTGGACAAGCTGCCGATGGGCTATCGCACCCAGCTTGGTCGCTGGTTCAAGGACGGTCGCGAGCTTTCCGGGGGACAGTGGCAGAAGGTGGCTCTCTCGCGCGCCTTCATGCGCCGCGACGCCGACATCCTGGTGCTCGACGAGCCCACCGCCGCCATGGATGCCGAGGCCGAGGCCCAGGTCTTCGAGCATGTGCGCCAGTCGACCGGAAACCGCATGGTAATCCTGATCTCCCACCGCTTCTCCACGGTGCGCATGGCCGACCATATCGTTGTACTGCGACGGGGCGAAGTCGTGGAGCAGGGAAGTCATCACGAGCTCGTAGAGCGAAAGGGGACCTATGCGCATCTGTTCGAGTTGCAGGCCTCGGGATACCGTTAAAAGTTTTCAGAAGGCTTTGAGGGTTCGTTCTTACACTGGGGGCAGCCTTGGAAAGTGAGAACCCGTCCCCCATGCAAGTCAATGTGGCCTCAAACCCCTTCACCGCCCCCGTCGACGCCGGGCGTAAGAATCGCAAGAATCGTCAGAATCAGGGGCCTCAAGACGGGTATCGTCCGAACGAGTATCAAGAGCAGCGAGGGCCCCGCGGGCCCCAACAGCAACAGCGCAGCAACCGGGGTCGGGAGCGGGCCCAGAGCGAGTCCAGCCGTTACAGCGAGATCGGGGCCGCCGGGGTGGGCGGCACCCAGGCCGCCATCTCGGTCATGGCCGCCAGCGGCAAGACCTACGACCTCAAGGTGCTAGCCGACAAGGCCATGACCGAGAAAGGCCTGACTCCCACCTACTCCAGCGAGGCGGCAGCCTTCATCAAAGCCATTCAGCAGCCGGCTTTCAATCCCGAGGTCAAGGACCTGCGCCACCTCAACTGGTGCTCGGTGGACAACGGCTACGGTGAGGTGGTCACCTCCAAGGACCTCGACCAGCTTTCGGCCTCGGAGGACCTCCCCAACGGATTTACCAGGGTCTACGTGGCTATCGCCGACGTGGACGCGCTCATGCCCAAGAATTCCCCTCCCGACAAGCAGGCTCAGAAGAACACCACCACCGTCTACACCGCCGACAAGATCTACCCGATGATCGACCCCCATTTCTCCGAGAACCTGACCTCGATGAATCCGGGCGTCGACCGCCAGGCCATGGTGACCGAGATGATCATCAGCCCTGAGGGCGAGGTGACCAAATACGACATCTACCCGGCCATGGTGAACTCCAAGGTAGCTCTGAACTATGACAGCATCGGCAAGTGGCTTGAGGATCGCGGCGAGCGCCCCAAAGCCCTGGATGGACGAGACGAGGTGGCTGCAGCGCTC
This sequence comes from uncultured Burkholderiales bacterium, assembly GCA_964471395.1. GTDB lineage: Bacteria > Vulcanimicrobiota > Xenobia > Xenobiales > QWHO01 > QWHO01. The sequence continues at coordinate 7,377 of CAYYHB010000147.1, forward strand.
CAGTCGCAGAGCCGGGCGGCCCAGGCCCTGAAGGAGGTGCGTCGCCGCAACGGGTCGCTGCAGCTCGAGTCGCAGGAAGCCAAGGCCAACATGGAGGAGGGCGCGGTCAAGGACCTGTCCAAGCCCGAGAAGAACCTGGCCACCGAGCTGATCGAGAACCTGATGGTCGCCTCCAACGGGTGCGCCTCCAAGTTCCTCACCCAGGCAGGGTTCCCCACCATCCAGCGGATCGTGCGCGAGCCCAAGAACTGGGACAAGATCGTCGATATTGCCGCCGAGAAAGGATACGACCTGCCCGCCAAGCCCGACTCGGCCGCCCTGGAGCAGTTCTTGGAGGGCGAGCGGGCCAGCGATCCGCTGCGCTTCCCCGACCTGTCGCTCAATGTCGTCAAGCTGCTCGGTCGGGGCGAGTACGTCGTGCAGTTCCCGGGCGAGGAGCCCGTCGGTCACTTCGGACTGGCCGTCAAGGATTACTCGCACTCGACCGCTCCCAACCGCCGCTATCCCGACGTCATCACGCAACGTCTCTTGAAGGCCGCCCAGGCTTGTGTGGCAGCGGGCATCACCAATCCCACCGAGAAGGACTGGGGCTATTCCAAGGCCGAGTTGAGCGAGTTGACGACCCGCTGCACCGAGCAGGAGGGCAACGCCCAGAAGGTGGAGCGCCAGATTCAGAAATCAGCCGCGGCCATGATGCTCCAGAGCCGCATCGGGGAAACCTTCGACGCCATCGTCTCGGGCGCCAACGACAAAGGCACCTGGGTGCGCCTGCTGGAGATGCCCGTCGAAGGCAAGCTCGACGGCAAAGCGAGGATGGGCCAGCCGCTGACGGTGCGTCTGACCGGCACCAACGTCGAGAAGGGCTTCATCGACTTCGAGAAAGCCTGAGCTCTGCTGCGATGCAGGAAGCCTGGCCGGTTCCGGTCGGGCTTTCTTGTTCTCCAGGGAAACTTTCGCGGGCTGCGAAAGGCCGGGCATGAAACTGCGGCTCCTGGCATCAGTCCTTTTGCTGTTCGGTCTCGTGACCCTGGTGGCGATGAGCGGCGGCTGCAGTGACAGCACGTGCACCAATCGCCAGGGGCTGGGCGCCCTGGGTGACTGCAGCTCGGGTGGAACCGGCTCGAGCGATGGAGGAAGCGACGGGGGCTCCGCCGACGGCGGCAGCGATGGGGGCACCGGAGGGCAGGGGCTACTCTACGTGGCCAACGCCCAGACCAACTCCATTCTGCGTTTCGACGGAGCCACCACACTGGATGCGGACATCCCCCCGGTGGCGATCATCCAGGGCGGCCTGACACGCCTGTCCGCGCCCCAGTACTTGTTTCTGGACGTGGCCAACGACCGGCTTTACGTGGCTAATGCCGGCCAGAGCTCGATTCTGGTATTCGACAACGTCAGCACCTTGCAGGGCGACGTGCCTCCCGCCCGCTTCCTGGAAGGGGCCAACACCACCCTGAGCGGTCCGGCTGCTGCGGTGGTCGACATCGGACGCGACCTGCTCTACGTTTCGAACACCGGGCGGGGCGGCCTGATGACCTTCAACTCTGCGGCCACCGTGACCGCAGATGTCGCTCCCCTGCGCACCATCGAAGGCGCCAATCCGGGCTTGCAGAACAACACCGACCTCTTCTTAGACAGCACGGCCGACCGCATGTTCGTGGCCAACACCGGGGCCGGTGCCATCAGCGTCTTTGACAGCATCAGCACGCTGAACGGCAACATTTTCCCCAATCGTGTCCTGCGGGGCGCTAACACACGCTTGACCAGCCCCACTGCTGTGCTGGTGGACTCGAGCGACAACCTTCTGGTGGCTGATTCGAGCAGCCTGTTGCGTTTTGCGGGGGCCAGCACCATCGACGTGGACGTGGCCCCCACGGCCATCCTCACCGGTGAGAACACGGGAATTCGCCAACCTGGTCAGATGCTGCTCTCGGCGGGAAACCTGTATCTGGCCAACACGGGCAGCAATGAGATCCTGGTCTTCAACAATGTCGCCAGCCTGGAGGGGAACCAGTTCCCCAACCGGCGGCTGCGAGGAACCAACACCGGCTTGCTCGGGCCCACGGGCATCGCCATTGATCTCAGCCGCTAAAGACCCCAGTCGGTCCGGGCCACGTCCTTCCAGTTGTTTTGTATTTGGCCCATGATCACCACCCCGCCTCCCTCGTAGTACTCGTATCGGATGACGATCTCGGGTCCGCCCTGGCCGTCCAGGTTGGCCACCAGCAGGATCTGCTGGTCCTCCCAGGGGAGGTCGGGCTGCACTTTCTGGCTCTGGAAGAACAGGGGCGTTACCTGTCCGTTCTTGATGAGGGCCAGCAGGGAGTACTCGTCCGGCTTCTTATCGGGGCCGTAGGGGTCACGGTGGGCGGCTGCCACCAGATACTCGGCCTGGCCATCGCTATCCAGGTCGACACGCAGATTCTGAGATAAGGTCGGTTTTTCCACCTGGACCCCCTGGCCGCTCAGAAAGGCGGCCACCGCTTTGTGGGCGATCGGGTCCTGGCTGTCGGTCTCCTTGACCCGGGCCAGGTCGGGCATGTCCCCGTTGAGCAGCACCGCATCGCGATAGAGCTTGCGAGTCAGCCGTCCTTGCACCCCGTTCTCACCCCGAACGCGGGGCTGAGTGCCCTCCACCGTGCCGAGGTTCCCGGTGAGGGTGCAGATGGTGTACTGGCGAGTACCGACCATCCCCATGATGGTATCGGCGTCGCGCCACCCCCGGCCCCGGTCGAAGCCGGCCACCAGGTTGAAGTCAAAGGTGTCCTTCGGCGCAAAGCCCACCACCAGACGTCGGACCGGCGCGGCCGCCTGGAGAGTAGTCGTCAGGGCGAGGAGCAGCAAAAGCAGAGTTCGTTTCATGGCGCCCGACATTCTCGCATCAGAGCGCAAATCCCGCCCGGGAAAGGTCACTCTGGTAACGAACGCGAATCTGAGCGTATCGTGGATGAGTTGCGCAAACTCGGCCAATTGGATGGCACCAAGCGAGCCGGCGAAGCCACCGACGCCGCCAGCTCTGCCTCCGTATCTGCCCTGAATCAAGGGCTGGCGGCCTCCCGAATCGGTGGCGTTCCCAATCCCGGGTCCGAAATGCTGCCTCCCGCCCACGACATGCCGGTCAGTCACCGGCCGGTTGAAAATGAGTCTCAGGCCCCGTCAGCCCTGAATCTGCTGGCCTTCATGGAGGGGCTGGGGTCTTCGAAGGAAGCGACTCCCACGCAGGAGGCCGCCACCAAGCAGACCGACCCCAAGGCGGTCTGGGCACGTCCCAACGTGGCCAGGGCCCTGGCCGTGGGAGGCCTGCTGGCAGGCGCTGCCGCAGGCGCCTTTGCCCTGGGCCCGGCCGGTCTGCTCCTGACCATGGCCGCCGAGGCGCTGGCCTTCGCGGGCGGCGTGCTGATCTCCAAGGCCCAGCAGCAGCAGCTGGAAGAGGCCAACAAGCAGCTCCACTTTCAGGCCAACCACGACCCCCTCACAGGTCTGCGCAACCGGGGCTCCATCTTCGAGTTCCTGGGCATCGAAGCCGAGAAGTCCAGTAAGACACGGGCTCCGCTGGCCATCATCCTGGGCGATCTGGATCACTTCAAGTCCGTCAACGATAACTATGGCCACCTGGCCGGCGACGCCGTGCTGCGCGAGGTAAGCCGGCGCATGGGCGCCGTGCTCAGGGCTCAGGACGCCGTGGGTCGCTACGGTGGAGAAGAGATCCTGATCGTTTTGCCCGACACTCCCGGTGGTCAGGCGGTGCTGGTGGCCGAGCGCATCCGTCAGCTGGTGGCCGAAGAGCCGGTCAAGAGCGAGGTGGGCTCGATTCCCGTCACCATCAGCCTGGGAGTGGCCGCTGCCGACAATCCCGTGAACGTCGTGCAGCAAGCGCTGGTGCAGGCCGCCGACGAAGCCCTCTATCGGGCCAAACGCGAAGGCCGCAATCGGGTGGCGTTCTCCAAATACACCGGCTGATAATGTTCTTGCTGCCCTTCATGCAGGCCCGCCTGGAGAGCTGGGAGGCTCGTCCCCTGGCGTTTGGCTCCGCCGGCCCCCCTCCGGCCAACGCGTTCCATGACCGACACGAGCGCATCGTGGCGGTGGAATCCCCGGGTGAGCCCGAGGCTGAGGGACCGTACACCCGGGTAGCTCGCGCGATTCTCAGCTACGAGATCTTTCCCGCCAGGGTGGGTAAGCCGGTGCTGCGCCGGGCGGTCCAGCCGGGCGATGCGGTCGGCCTGCGCTATCATTTCCTGCCTGGACTCGACCTCTTCTTCGCCAGTCGGGTGGCGCGGGTTTTCACCCGCCAGCTGGCCGATGGCTGGTGGAGCAGCGGCTTCACCTACCAGACCCTGGAGGGCCATCCCGAGATGGGCGAGGAGACTTTCTCGGTGCTCAAGCGCCACGCCACCGGCGAGGTACGGGTGCTGATCTTCGCCTGGTCGCGCCCGAGCTGGCCGATTTTGCAGCCGGTCCTGCCTCTGGCTCGGCATCTCCAGCTCGCGGCCGGCCGTGCGGCACTTGATAACCTCGAGCAGGTGGCCCGCTCCGCCTCGCGAGCGCCCTCTCCGGTCTGAGTGCGCCAGGTTCGCGCCGACTTCGATTCCAGCAGTCTGGTCGTGTATCAGGCCTACCGGCCTGAGATTGCCGAGGCAGCGCTGAAGGCCGGGCGGTTCGTCCCACCTTTCTCGCTGTCTCGGATGACCTGGATCAAGCCCTCGTTTCTATGGATGATGGAGCGGAGTGGGTGGGCCAGCAAGAGCGGACAGGAGCGGGTCCTGGCGGTCCGGTTGTCCCGGTCGGTCTTTGAATCGCTGCTCGAAGAGGCCGTGCTCACTCACCCCGAAGCAATTTTGTACCCCGACGCGGACAGCTGGCGACGCCAGCTCGAGCAGGCGCGAGTGCACGTGCAGTGGGATCCGGAGCGGGACCTGAGGGGACGAAAGCTTGATTATCGCAGCCTGCAGGTCGGCATCAGCCGTCATCTCATTGAAGACTATGCCTTGCGCTGGGTTCTCGAGCTGCGCGATATGACCCCGCTGGCTCATAAGTTGAAGAATATGCTGCGTGAAGGCAAGCACACCCAGGCTGAGAAGCTTCTGCCGCGAGAGCGATTGTATCCCCTCCCCAGCGCGATCGCCCGGCGGCTGGGAGCGGCTTAACGTCCACCCTCGTAGGCCGGGCGAGGAATGAACAGGGTGTGACCCGAGGGAGCGGTCAAGGTCACCCCGCCCTGGCCCCAGTCCACCTGACAGCGCTCGATATCGCGCTCGATGGCGCTCAGCGCGTCCGAGCTCGAGGGGGTGAAACTGTAGTCCACCAGGTGGCCGTAGGTGGGCTGGCCCGCCTCGCGCCCCACGTAGACCGCGTAGCGGGCTCGCACGTCCAGGGGAAAGCCGCGAAAGTCTCGGTCGGACTGGATGACGCTCAGGTGGTACTGCCCATCCGGAGCCGACCAGGTCTTGACCACCCGGTTCTGCGGCCGGGTGGCCAGGAAGAAGAAGCCCAGCGTGCACAGGCAGATGAGCGTCAGCACGGCCAGGATCTTCACTCGCGAACCCAGCCTTGCGTCTTGCTGAAGGCGGGCCGGTTCTCGCGCCGATGGTGGTGCCCGCGACAGAACAGCGTGTACTTGGCCTTGTAGACCAGATAGCTCTCCGAGTAAGTGTCCTTTTTCGCTTTCGGGCAGCGGGGGATCTCGGGCAGGTAGCGAGGGATCAGCTGCTCGAGTCGCTCGGGCACGCGCGGGTTGTGGGTGCGATAAAGCTCGATGGCGCTCACGATGGTGCGGATGCGGGTCTCGCACTCGCGCTCGCGCGAGGAGGCCTGCCTATCGACCTGGTGGCGAAAGAAGAGCCACCCCGCCAGGCCCAGGGTGGTCAGTCCGG
>CAYYHB010000148.1:0-13120 GCA_964471395.1 uncultured Burkholderiales bacterium
TCCCGCGCTTTGACCCCTGGCAGCGGGGCAACCTGGAGCGCTTCGTGGCCGAGCTGCGCACCGTCGACCCCGTGGTGACGGGGGATGCGCTGCTGGTGCTGCGGTTCAACCGGGTCATCCACCGGACCTACGACAAGGTGGGGTGGTACACGTTCGCCTCGGTGCTGATCCTTCTGGTGCTCTACTTCCGTCGTCCAGTGGCGCCTTTGTTGACCCTGCTGCCGGTGAGCGTGTCGCTCATCTGGATGCTGGCCTTGATGCGCTGGTGGGGGATGGCGTTCAATCCGGCCAACTTCATCGCCGTGCCACTGCTGGTAGGCATCGGGGCCTCGTTCGGGCTGCAGGTTGTGGCCCGGGCCTGGGAGGAGGGGGAGGAGGCGATGCTGAGCTTCTCGACCGGGCCGGCGGTGATCTTCTCGGCCTTGCTCGCGATGGCGGGGTTTGGGAGCTTGTTGGGATCGGCCCACGTGGGGGTGCAGAGCCTGGGGGCGATCGTCACCTGCACGGTGGGGATGAGCGTGGTGGCGGCTCTGGGGCTCTTGCCGGCGGTGGTGCGGTTGATGCGGGGACAGAGGGCGTAGAGTGAATTGGAGAGCGAGATGGAGTTAACCGTCCCCAACCGATGGTTTGAGAAGGGCTACCAGAAGGGCTTCAAAGAAGGTTTTGAGGAGGGCCGTGAGGTGGGTCGCAGGCAGGTCCGGGAGGAACTGATGGGTCATCTCCGTCGTTGCCTTCCGACTATCCTCCAGATTCGCTTCGGCACTCTGAGCACCAAGATCCATCGGCAAATTGAAGAGCTGGACGACCCGGAGCAACTATTCCGTCTCATTGTCCGAGCTGCGACGGTCGACTGCCTGGAGGCCTTCCAGCAGGCACCGGGCTGAGACCCATGGCCCCGCAGGGACAACGTGAGCGCTGTTCGAACCGTCGGGCTCGTGCCTCGCCGACAACCCCACCCACTGGACGCCGCCTGGAAGGACTCTCTCCGGCTCTTCTTCCCGGCCTTCCTGGAGCAGTTTGTCCCGGATCTGGCGGCCCAGAGGGACCCTTCCCTTCCCCCTCGCTTTCTGGATACCGAGCTTCGGCGAATCCAACGCCGTGCCCGGGTAGGGAGCCGTCAGGTGGACGTCCTGGTGGAGCTGCCCTTGCGCGAAGGCGGCGAGACCTGGCTGTTGGTCCACGTCGAGGTTCAATCACGCAAAGACCCGGACTTCGAGCATCGGATGTGGGTCTACCACTATCGGGCCTACGACCTCTATCGTCGTCCGGTGCTGAGCCTGGCTATCCTGGCTGATTCCTCCCCGAACTGGCGGCCGAGCCGTTGGGAAGCCAGCCACTTCGGTTGCCGGGTCTTGTTCGAATTCCCCGTGCTGAAGCTCTTGGAGCTCCGGCCCTCGTTGGAGCAACTCGAGGGATCGTGCAACCCCTTCGCGCTGGTGGTGGCCTCCCATCTGCGCAGCCAGGAGGCTGGACCGGGCTCGGAAAGGCGCCTCCGGGAGAAGCTCAGGCTTTGTCGCAGCTTGCTGGGCATCGGGCTCTCGAGAGATGAACTGGATGGACTTTTCCTGGTTCTGGACGCTATACTGGCCTTGGAGCCCGAACTTGAAGAGCGGTTCGAGCAGCAAGTCCGCGAATTGGAGAACGAGATGGAGCTTACCGTCCCCAACCGATGGCTGGAGAAGGGTCTCCAGAGGGGCCGCGAGGAGGGCCGAGAGGAACTGATGGGTCATTTCCGTTGTTACCTCAGGAGTGTCCTCGAGAGCCGCTTCGGCTCTCTGAGCCCCGAGGTCCACCAGAAAATCGAAGAGCTGCATGACCCGGAGCAACTTCCCAGTCTCACCGTCCGGGCTGCGACGGTCGATTGCCTTGAGGACTTCCTGCAGGCCCTGCGCTGACCGGACCTGGGCTCATCTGTATGGGGCGTTCCGCTTGAGCTGTTACGCCCGCCTCGCCTGGCACCATTAGAGCTGCTCCAGTGCCTCCCGCCACGGAAGCGCCTGAATCGTTCCCAATCGCTGAGGCCGGGGGTCCTGGCTAACGCAATAGAGCTGGCAGCCTGGGAGGGCGCTCTCCATGGCCTGCAGTCCGCGTAGTTTTTCAGGCCGAACCGTGGACTTGATCTCGACGACTGCCAGCGGCCGACCGGGGCGCTCGATGACCAGGTCGACCTCGGTTCTCTCCGTAGCCAGATAGAAGAAACGGTAGTCCCGCGGCTCATAGGCCTCTCGACGCAGCATCTCGAGGATGAAGAACTGCTCGAAGAGCTGGCCATAGTAACTCGTCTGTGGGGCCGGGGCCACGCTGAGAAGGTTGGCCAGAGCGCGGGCCACCCCCAGATCGAAGAAGTAAAACTTGGGAGCCTTCTGCACGCGCTTTCGCTCCGACCGCGCATAGGGCTCGAGGATGAATCCGACCAGCGTGTCCTCGAGAATCTGGAAGTACTCCCGGATCGTCTTCGGGTCAACGCCCACGTCGCGACCGAGAGCGCTGAAGTTGAGGGCCTGTCCGTTGCACTGAGCGGCCACTTCCAGGAACTTGCGAAAGGGCTCGAGCTTGCGGATCAGGTGCTCACCCCAGATTTCCTCTTTGAGATAGTTGCGGCAGTAGGCCACCAGGTAGTCGCGACGGTCCGGGCCCGACAGGCTGAGCATCTGCGGCAGCGTCCCCCAGGCGAGCACATCGTCGAGCCGAAAGTCATCCCCGAGCTCGCGCGCGGTGAGGGGATGCAGAGTCCGCTCGAAAGCACGACCGGCCAGCAGGTTGGCGGCACCGTGGCGGAGCTTTCGGGCGCTCGACCCGGTCAGCACAAAGCGCAGCCGGGTCTCGAAAATCAACCGGTGAATCACGTCGAGCAGACGGGGAGCCTTCTGGATCTCGTCCACCACGATCGTATCGATCTCCTCGGGCAGCTGCAGGGCCTCCCGGTAGAGGAGGTCGGGGTTGCGAGCGTAAGCATCCTCGTTCTCCGCCAGCAAAAGGTCGATGAACCGCGTGGAGCGGGCGTCGAATCGCTGGTGCACAAGCGTGCTCTTGCCGGTGGCCCGCGCCCCGAACAAAAAGAACGAATGGCGCGTCGGAAACTGGATGATGCGCTGGAACATACTCCCAATTTTCGACGCAAATCCGGAGTTTACTCCCGATTTGCGATCCTCCGTCAATAAGTGGGGAAATCGGTGCGCTCCAGCTCCGGGCCCACGAGCGGAAGCATCCGGGCTTGATTGCTGCCGGGATAGAACAGGCGGATTTCCCGCAGGAAGTTCTGGTCACCGGTCAGTCGGTAGCACTGCATGAGCGCATCATCACAGAGCTCCCCGCCTGGATAGCGCTGCTCAAGACAACGCGTCAAATACTCAACTTGCGAGGCATACCAGGCATCGCGCGGAGCTTTTGGAAGGCCCGGCAGCGGAATGATGGCCCGGGACTCGTAGGCGCACCCCTCCACCTTCTGCTGATAGAGCAGGCCGATGCGCCAGTAGAGAACTTTCTGGTCCTGAGCCAATCTAGCCAGGAGCTCGAGCGCCACAGCACGCTGATTGGCCTCCTGGTGATGGCGACGCAGGAGAGCGGCGTCGGGTCGCCCGTTGGGCTCCAACGCCAGGCTGTCGACGAAGCCGTCGGCCGCTTCCATGGCCACTCGTCTCTGACCTGCGTGAAGATAGAGGTAGCCCAGACGCCAACCATCGTCGTCACTCCAGCGCCGGGCCCAGGTGCGACGGTCTTGGCCCAGCATGGCTTGCCAGCGGGAGCGCTGCTCTTTCAGGCACAGGTCCAGGCTCTGCAGGGCAGCGTCGTGGCTGAACACGGGCCAAGGACCGCCCAGCGTCGCGTGATAGGACCTTTCCAGACTCAACCCCTGCGTAAGGTTGAGCGCCCTCTGGTAGCGATGCTGACGCGCCGCCCGAACGGCCAGCGCGTAGCGCACCAGAGGAAAGACAGACGAATCAGGATTCTGCCGCTGGAACTCTGCGAGCTCGCCCGAGGAGAGGCCCACATCGAGCATCCAGACGAACCGGGCTCGAAAACTCTTCTGAGCCGGCCCCTCCGGAGCGGAGAGGTGCCCAAGCAAGACCTGGAACGCTTGTTTTCGCTTGCCCTGCCACTCGAGGGACCGCATCAGGCGATAGGCAGCATCTTCGGCCAGCGGATGTCCAGGGTACTTCTGTAACCATTGACGCCAGCTCAACTCCCTCTTGCCGGCGTTCCGCAGCATCTGTCGACGCATTCGGCTGTCCTTGGATGGTTCCGTCGGCCCCTCGCCTGAGTCATGACCATGAATCCGGTGGTATTCGGCACAGCCGCGGGCAAATCGCGTGTCGGGGAGTTGTCCTGCCAGTTCACTCAGAAGTTCTCTGTCCAGCTCATAACTTGCCAGCACTGGCAATTCCTGGTCTGAGATGTGGCGTAGCCAGGGACGCGACGAGAGCTGTCCCCGCTGCAACAGCAGGACGCCCGCCACAGCCTTCAGCCGACCGCGTCCATTGTAGTACGTCGCCTCAAGGCTACCAGGCTGGTGCTCGGCCAGCCAGAATAGAAGGTTCTCTTGCTCCATCGAATCGAGGCCCTCGAGCTCAAGCTCCTCTCCTCGTTCGATTCTGACCACGATGGATCGAAAGGCCTCGGAACCCATGGGCTGCGAGCCGAGTCGAACCCGATAAGGAAGAAGGCTGAGCAGGTCAGAATTCGCTTCGCGCTGAGCCGCCAACAAGATTTCGGCCCAAACCCAGGAGTCGGCCTCAAAACGGCTGGTGAACCTCGTCAGAAAACTACGGCAATAGGTTCCTTCGGAACAATCCGCTTGCAGGGCCGCGGCCAGCACTCGAGCCTGAACTTCCCGACTTGGGAGACCGAAGCGCACCCAATCTTCGTCGGTCAGCTCGCAACCTCCCAGCGGGTTAGCTTTCAACTCGGAAAGAAGCCACTCGAGGGAGTGGGGGTATGGCTGATGCGCCAGAGCCTGGCGCGAGAATTCTCGTATGACCTGACTCGATGCCCCTATTGAGAGGCGCAAGACCGGGCGAGTGACCGGACCGGTCAACGATAGCCAATGATCCATCCGGCGACCGCCATCTTGAACATCGCAATAGAACTCGTAGCCGATGCGACCGATCAAACAGACCAAAACCACCCACAGAGCAACCCGGAGGGGTTGTCGTCTCGAGTCAACTCCCGGTAAAGTGTCTTTCGCCAAGGTCGCCTCATTCGCAGGATTGGGACTTGAATAAAAAACTACATTTGTCGACTCACTCTGTCAAGCCAGACCAGGTTACCTTCCTGTCAGTTGCCGTTATCATACATTGGCCATCCAAACCCCGTGGTCGAGCTGGGCAGCATCGTGGGCGGAGGGATCCTGCTCTGCTGCCTGTGGCACTGCTGGAGGGACGCTGCCACGGCCACCAGTTCCGCCCCCCCGGAGCCAGCGCCCTGAACGAGCTCGAGCGCCCCTTCCCCGTGGTGGCGCTCTTCGGCCTCCTGACAGTGGCCGCCGCCCTCTACGGCGGCCGGGTCGCTTTTGACGAAAGCCTGCTCCACCTGCAAGACCCGGCGATGGAGGCCGTGCAGAGCGAGCTCGAGCTGGCCCGCAGCGGCAACTCCATCATCGTGAGTCTCGGTGGCTGACAACCTCGACCAGGTGCGCGAGCGCGCCGCCCGCTTCGCCGCCCTGCCCAGCGTGGCCCGGGTGGACTCGCTGCCCCCCCTGGTGTCCCCCACCTTCAGGGGCGGCGTCCCGACGTGCAGCGCCTGGTGGAGCAGATCGCCCGCCTTCCCGAGGTGCAATTCAAGGCCATCGAAGGATCGGACGCCCTGATCGAACTGCAACGCGGCATCCGCGACGTCGACCAGCAGCTCGGCTTCCTCTTGCCCGCCCTCAAGCGCGAGGAGGGCGTGGACCGCTTCTGGACCAATTGGGTCGAGCTGGGCCGGGTTTCCGAGGAGATGGGCCCCGGCGCCATCGAGGGCGCCCTCGAGGTCTTCCAGAAGGCCTGCCAGGACGACCTGAACAGCTTGTTTCAGCTCTTGCGCGAGCAGAGCGTCGAGCCCCCCACCCTGGCCGCCATCCCGCCGTCCTTGCGCTTGCGGGCCATCGGCACGACCGGCAAGCTTCAGCTACGCATCATCCCGCGCTTTGACCCCTGGCAGCGGGGCAACCTGGAGCGCTTCGTGGCCGAGCTTCGCACCGTCGACCCCGAGGTCACGGGGGATGCGCTGCTGGTGCTGCGGTTCAACCGCGTCATCCACCGCACGTATGACAAGGTGGGGTGGTACACGTTCGCCTCGGTGCTGATTCTGCTGGTGCTCTACTTCCGGCGTCCGGTGGCGCCTCTGTTGGCCCTGCTGCCGGTGACCGTCTCGCTCATCTGGATGCTGGCTTTGATGCGCTGGTGGGGGATGGCGTTCAACCCGGCCAACTTCATCGCCGTGCCGCTGCTGGTGGGTATCGGGGCCTCGTTCGGGCTGCAGGTGGTGGCCCGGGCCTGGGAGGAGGGGGAGGAGGCGATGCTGAGCTTCTCGACCGGGCCGGCGGTGATCTTCTCGGCCTTGCTCGCGATGGCGGGGTTTGGGAGCTTGTTGGGATCGGCCCACGTGGGGGTGCAGAGCCTGGGGGCGATCGTGGCGTGCACGGTGGGGATGAGCGTGGTGGCCTCGCTGGGCTTGCTGCCAGCGGTGGTGCGGTTGATGCGGGGAGGAAGTGGGGCGTAAAGTGAGATGGAGTTAACCGTGCCCAACCGGTGGTTTGAGAAGGGCTACCAGAAGGGCTTCAAAGAAGGTTTTGAGGAGGGTCGCAAGGAGGGGCTCGAGGAGGGTCGCAGGCAGGCCCGAGAGGAGCTGATGGGTCATCTCCGTCCTTCCGGCTATCCTCCAGATTCGCTTCGGCACTCTGAGCACCGAGGTCCACCAGCAAGTCGATGAGCTGGACGACCCGGAGCAACTCTTCCGTCTCATTATCCAGGCTGCGACGGTCGATTGCCTGGAGGACTTCCTGCAGGCTCTGCGCTGAAGGAGCCCATTGCCCCACCGCAGGACATCGTCAGCGCTGTTCGAACCGTCGGGCTCGTGCCTCGACGACACCCCCGCCCGCTCGACGCCGCCTGGAAGGACTCTCTCCGGCTCTTCTTCCCGGCCTTTCTGGAGCAGTTTGTCCCGGAGCTGGCGGCCCAGAGGGACCCTTCCCTTCCCCCCCGTTTTCTGGATACCGAGCTTCGCCGAATCCAGCGCCGTGCCCGGGTGGGGAGCCGTCAGGTGGACGTCCTGGTGGAGCTGCCCTTGCGCGAAGGCGGCGAGACCTGGCTGTTGGTCCACGTCGAGGTACAGTCACGCAAGGACCCGGACTTCGAGCATCGGATGTGGGTCTACCACTATCGGGCCTACGACCTGTACCGTCGTCCGGTATTGAGCCTGGCGATCCTGGCTGACTCCTCCCCGAGCTGGCGACCGAGCCGTTGGGAAGCCAGCCACTGGGGTTGCCGGGTCATGTTCGAATTCCCGGTGCTGAAGCTCTTGGAGCTGCGACCCTCGCTGGAGCAACTCGAGGGCTCGAGCAACCCCTTCGCGCTGGTAGTGGCCTCTCACTTGCGCAGCCAGGAGGCTGGGCCGGGCTCGGAAAAGCGACTCCGGGAGAAGCTCAGGCTCTGCCGCAACTTGCTGAGCATCGGGCTCTCGAGAGACGAGCTGGATGGACTTTTCCTGGTTTTGGACGCTATACTGGCCTTGGAGCCCGAGCTTGAAGAGCGGTTCGAGCAGCAAGTCCGCGAATTGGAGAACGAGATGGAGCTAACCGTCCCCAACCGATGGCTGGAGAAGGGCCTCCAGAGAGGCCGCGAGGAGGGTCGCGAGGAGGAACGAAAGGGAATGATGCGTCATCTCCGTCGTTCCCTTACGGCTGTCCTCGAGAGCCGCTTCGGCTCTCTGAGCCCCGAGGTCCACCGGAAAATCGAAGAGCTGCATGACCCGGAGCAACTTCCCAGTCTCACAGTCCGGGCTGCGACGGTCGATTGCCTGGAGGACTTCCTGCAGGCTCTGCGCTGACCGACCCCGGCTTCTCTCCTGGCCCGCTCAGCCGTCTTCATCCCGCTGAGCCGCCCACCGGCCGTGCAGAGCGAGCTCGAGCTGGCCCCGAGCGGACTCGGTCATCGTCAACCCGTCTCGGTGGCCGAGGCAGCGGGGCAAAAGTCGTGCCCGATGATCAAGACCATCGGATAGATACCGGCCAGCACAGGATCAGGAGCAGACCGTCTTCGACCGTACCGGGGGTCCCGCTTACAGTGCGAGGGTCCGAGCCCTCGATTCCGCGGGAGTTCCCCCGTACCGCCCTCATTCCGGCGTATACCCCGGAATCAACCCGGTACCGGGCAATTTCCCGGTACCGGGTCGGGACGAGCCAGCAAGGGCGAGCTACGGCGCATCCAACGCCGTGCCCGGGTGGGGAGCCTTCAGGTGAACGCCCAACATTAGAGCTGCTCCAGTGCCTCCCGCCACGGAAGCGCCTGAATCGTGCCCAATCGCTGAGGCCGAGGGTCCTGGCTGACGCAATAGAGCTGGCAGCCTGGGAGGGCGCTCTCCATTGCCTGCAGCCCCCGTAGCTTCTCAGGCCGAACCTCGGCGGTGGACTTGATCTCGACGACTGCCAGCGGCCGACCGGGGCGCTCGATGACCAGGTCGACCTCGGTCCTCTCCGTGGCCAGATAGAAGAAACGATAGTCCTGCGGCTCATAGGCCTCTCGACGCAGCATCTCGAGAATGAAGAACTGCTCGAAGAGCTGGCCATAGTAGCTCGTCTGTGGGGCCGGGGTCACGCTGAGAAGGTTTGCCAGTGCGCGGGCCACCCCCAGATCGAAGAAGTAGAACTTGGGAGCCTTCTGCACGCGCTTTCGCTCCGATCGCGCATAGGGCTCAAGGATGAATCCAACCAGTGTGTCCTCGAGAATCTGGAAGTATTCCCGGATCGTCTTCGGGTCAACGCCCACGTCGCGACCGAGAGCGCTGAAGTTGAGGGCCTGTCCGTTGCACTGAGCGGCCACTTCCAGGAACTTGCGAAAGGGCTCGAGCTTGCGGATCAGGTGCTCACCCCAGATTTCCTCTTTGAGATAGTTGCGGCAGTAGGCCACCAGGTAGTCGCGACGGTCCGGGCCCGACAGGCTGAGCATCTGCGGCAGCGTCCCCCAGGCGAGCACATCGTCGAGCCGAAAGTCATCCCCGAGCTCGCGCGCGGTGAGGGGATGCAGAGTCCGCTCGAAAGCACGACCGGCCAGCAGGTTGGCGGCACCGTGGCGGAGCTTTCGGGCGCTCGACCCGGTCAGCACAAAGCGCAGTCGGGTCTCGAAAATCAAACGGTGGATAACGTCGAGCAGCCGGGGAGCCTTCTGGATCGCGTCCACCATGATCGTATCGATCTCCCCGGGCAACTGCAGGGCCTCCCGGTAGAGCAGGTAGAGCAGGTAGAGCAGGTCGGGGTTGCGAGCGTAAACATCCTCGTTCTCCGCAAGCAAAAGGTCGATGAACCGCGTAGAGCGAGCGGCATGGCCCACCCGGTAGAGCGGCGAGCGGCGAGCGGCGTTGCTAGTTGCAGCCCCGTAGTAGCTAGCCCCGCGCACCGAGATGCGCGAGGTGCAAAGCGCAAGCAGATCGAGTAGGTCCCCCGGGAGGGGGGAACGAAGAAGTCGGCGCTCCGTTGCAGGCAACCACTAGCCAGTAATGATTCGTTGGCGCCTTGCCACTGGCAGCTTCCACGAAGCGCCTCTGATTCAAGGGAGAAAGAGAAGCCAGCCGCACGGGCCAGACATTTCAGGAACCGAGGTGAGCCGCATCTTAACTTATGGCCGCAAGTACGAGCAACCTTTCTCCCTCGATGACCCTCGCCTCACCGAGGCCCGAAGGGAGATCATCCGAAACAAGCCATTCTTGCGTCGAGTCTACTGCGACTGGTACAAACAATTCGAAGCGGCGGCACGCAGTTGTCCGGGAAAACATCTTGAGATCGGATCGGGGGGGGGGTTTCTCAAAGAAATCCTGCCAGCCGTGATTACCTCTGACATAATGGAGCTTAAATGCTGTGATGTCGTAGCATCAGCGGACCGACTACCCTTCGGCAACGAAGAACTATCCCTGATTTTTATGCTTAACGTTCTCCATCACATTCAGCGGCCGCGCCTATTCTTTCATGAGGCCCAGCGCACCCTGAGGCGAACTGGCAAAGTTCTTATGATCGAACCAGCCAACACACCCTTCAGTCGCTTCATTTATAGACACTTTCATCACGAACCGTTCATCCCCGCAGCAGACTGGGATTTGCCCGTCGGAGGTCCGCTCTCCACTGCCAACGGTGCGCTGCCCTGGATCATCTTCCAAAGAGACCGCGTACGCTTCCAGCAAGAGTTTCCCGAGATGCAGGTGAACTTCGTGCGGCCACATACACCATTGCTCTATCTGCTCAGCGGAGGAGTTTCTCGGGAGGCGTTCGCTCCGTACGTCGCTTACGACGTTGTACGGAGCATAGAACGGCTTCTACCATCACATCTCTTCGGAATGTTTATTACCGTTGAGCTAGAAAGAATTTGACACAAATGATTACGACCCAAGATTTTTTTGACAAATGTGCAGACTCTGCTTACAAGAACCCTCTAAGTTCTTATTACTGGAACGACATCATCCGCTACTGCCAATACTTTGTCCACGAGGAACTCTCTGTTCTGGAGATCGGTTGTGGTCAGGGCGACCTTCTAGCGAAACTGAAGGTTCGGAAGCGAACCGGGATTGATTCAAGCGAGAGGATGATCGCTGCGGCATTCAAGCGCTACCCTCACATTGATTTTCGCGTCATGAACGCTGAAAACCTCTGCCTCAATGAGAAATTTGACTTAATCATCCTTTCCAATCTGGTAGGCTATCTGCCCGACGTCCAGAAGGCCTTCCGTCAACTTCATAGAGTTTGCCATGAGAAAACTAAGATCATCGTTACCTATTACAACTGGGTTTGGGAGCCAATCCTGAGACTGGCGGAACTCCTGGGTCTCAAATCCAAAGGCCCACTCCAAAATTGGTTAACATTGAGCGACATCCAGAACCTTCTTTACATAAGCGGTTTTGATGTTTACCGAAACAACAGTCGCATGCTCGTCCCTGTCTATGTTCCCTTCGTTTCAGGCTTCTTCAATCGGTTCTTGTCAAAACTACCTCTCTTCGAAAAGTTCGCCCTTAACAATTTCACCTTTGCAAAACCGCGTCCGGACGCGGTAGAGGCCGCGGCGGGCAAACGCTACTCAGTGAGTGTCGTGATACCTGCGCGCAATGAAAGCGGGAACATCGAGGCTGCAATCCTGCGAATGCCCAAACTGGGCTGCCACACAGAAATCATCTTTGTAGAAGGAAACTCTACGGACGATACTTGGGAAAAAATATGCGGATTAGCGCAAAAGTATTCTGAGGACTACGATATTAAAATTGCTAAGCAACCAGGAAAGGGTAAGAATGACGCCGTACGGACTGGATTCGCAATGGCCACAGGCGACATTCTTATGATCCTGGACGCGGACCTGACCGTCCCGCCTGAGGACTTGGAGAAATTTTATGATGTCATTGCCTCTGGAAAGGCTGACTTTGTGAATGGTTCTCGGCTGGTGTATCCTATGGAAAAACAGGCTATGCGGTTCCTCAACCTCTTGGGGAATCGATTCTTCAGCTCGGCCTTTACCTTCCTCCTTGATCAACGACTGAAGGACACTCTGTGTGGCACAAAAGTTCTTTTCCGAACGGACTACTTGCGGCTGGCCAAGAATCGGGAGTATTTCGGCGACTTCGATCCCTTTGGAGACTATGATCTCCTCTTTGGGGCTCACAAACTGAATCTGCAGATCGTGGAAGTCCCCATCCGTTATAGGGAGCGAACCTATGGCGAGACCAACATCTCTCGCTTTAGACACGGATTAATTTTACTAAAAATGTGCCTTTTCGCCTCGAGAAAGATCAAGTTCATCTGACCGAGATGCTTGGACCGCTCTATCTGGCGACACACTTCCTGTTCAACCTGCTAATAGCCACATTTGTCTTTGCCATACCTGGAGCAATTGGCACCTACATATGGAGAGCTCTGTTCGGCAAAGGACCGAGTGCTGTGGAATTGATGGGAGCCATCTACTATTTAGGGCTGATGCCATTGACCCTGGTGGCTCTGATTAGCATCCTTCTTGGATTCTCCGAGGATTCCACACTATTCCCTCTCTCACTCTTCATAGCGATTCCCTGCCTGTGGACCATTGGTCGAAGCCTCAAAGTCAGATTAGACCGATTATGGCTTATAATGGTACCTATGCTCGCCGGCGAGTTAATCGTCTGCGCGGCACCGAATACCTTCTTCGATGCTCACAGTTATCACTACGCTCTAGTCGAGAACTTTCGTCGCTACCGAGACATTTCTCCCCACGGCTTGAGTTACTTTGAATTCAACCATCTCAATAGCGAGTTACTTAACAGTCTGGCAATGAGTATGGGGGGTGAGCTTACCGCAAACGTAGCGAGTTTCGTCCAGACTGTGTCCTTTGGCTTCACGCTCCTCCTGGTCGGAACCGAGCTCATGCCCCTACGCTGGGCGGCAGGTTTTGCCATCATTGGACTCTCGTTGCCAGTAGTCGTACATCAGAGTACAGGCGGAGGAGTCGATACGCTCCTTGCGCAGGGAGTGCTCCTCTGCTTATGGGCATATTTGCGTGCCACAAAGTGTCAGGCAAACTCGTTGCGTTGGATGGTCTTGTGCGGCCTATTCGCAGGCTTCGCCTGGGGTGTTAAGCAAAGCGCTCCAGCCCTACTCTTACCGATCGTCGGCCTCGCCCTCTTTGACTGGGCACACGGCGCGATTAGGCCATTTAGCCTCCTGGCGGGAAGTGCGAGTTGCCTCGCCGTTTCCTCCGCCTGGGTCGTCCGAACCTTCTCCAACACGGGCAATCCGCTTTACCCCGCCTTCAAACAACTTACCACTCGACTTACCCACGTTCCTGATTTCGAACCATGGGTAGGAGCTCCGTCCTTATCTCCCGATGGATTTGTCAGAATGCTCGTCAAGCATAGTCACCCTTCACAGCTCACCGACTCAGGAATTCCGCCGTGGCTAACCATCACCGTTCTGGCTGCC
>CAYYHB010000149.1:0-13087 GCA_964471395.1 uncultured Burkholderiales bacterium
TTGCTCTCTCGCTAACCTCACGTAGGTCATTATACATGACCGTCGGGACTTTGAACAGTGATCCAGGGCACATTTGTTAATATTTTTGTTCAGGTCGGAACTCGGGGCGAAACTCAACCAAAATCCCACGCAGTTTTTCCAGGGCCCGGCCCATCAGCCGAGAGACTTTGCGGGGGGCGAGCCCAAAACGTCCTGCAATCTCGCTCTGGTTCAGGTCGGCATAAAAGAACAGGTAAACGACTTTGCGCTCCACCTCGAGCAAAGCCTCCAGCGCCTCGAGCAAGAAGATACGATCCTCTAGAGGCAGCTGATACTCCTCGCAGCAAAGGCTCTGGATCTTGCTCAACTCTACGTCCTCGGAAGGGGCGTCAAGAGAGAGCGGGATCTTGAAGCGCAGCACGTCGAGCACACCGGCTTCGGATATGTTCAGTGCCCGAGCGATCTCAGCGATGGTGGGCAATCGCTGCAGGTCGAGCAGATGCTTCTCGATAAAGGCCGCCACCTGCCGCGACCATCCCACCAGCCACCGCGGGCGTCGGATGAGCGAGGAATGGTCGCGCTGGTGATGTCTCAATTCGCCACCGATGCAGTGGATGGCGTAGGTTGAGAATCGGTTGCCGCGCTCGGGGTCGAAGTTGTTGACCGCCTTGAGCAGGCCGAGATAGCCTACTTGCATCAGGTCTTCGCGATCGCCCGCCTGACGGAACTTGCGGACCACCGAAGGCACAAGATGAACGTACCGCATAACCAGGCTCTCGCGGAGCTCTGGAGTTGGACCCGAGCGCAGAGCGCGAAACTGTTCGAGCTCAACCGCCGGGTCAAGCTCATCTGTGCGGTTCTTGAACAACGGACTCCCTCCTCATGGATTCTACCTAACTAGGACCAGGTCCGGCAAGAAAAATGGGGAGCATTCTGCTCCCCATCCTCGACCTTCCAGGTGAAACAAACCTACGACTTCTTAGCCGAGGTTGCCGATAAGCTGGTAGAGCGGCAAGAACACCGAGATTACGATGAAGCCTACGATACCACCCATACCAACAATCATGATGGGCTCCAACATCGACGTCAAAGAAGCCAGGAGATACTCGACTTCCGTATCATAGAAGTCTGAGATCTTGGACAACATGGCGTCAAGGTTACCGGTTTCCTCACCAACCGCGACCATCTGGGTCACCATCGGCGGAAACATTCCGCTTGCGCCCAGAGGCGAAGCGATACTTTCACCCTCGCGGATACTCTCGCGAACCTTCGAAACCGTCATGGCGATGATCTCGTTACCCGAGGCCTTACCCACGATTTCCAGCGCCTGCATAATCGGAACACCGGAGGAGAGCAAGGTTCCCAGGGTGCGGCAGAACCGCGAGATGGCGACCTTCTTGTTCAGAAGCCCAAACACAGGAATGTTGAGCTTCAACAGGTCGTACTGTTTCTTCCCAACGGGCGTCTGAATGTAGCGATTGAGCAAGATGCCTCCGACCACTACCAACACACCCACAACCGTCAGCACGATGGGGTTTCTGGCCCCTTTGGTGATACCGATCAGGATTCGGGTGGGAAGAGGCAACTGAAGGCTCATCCCTTCAAACAACTGCACGAAGGTTGGGAGGATGTACGTGACCAGGAAGAACACGATGCCGAGGGCCATTACCAGGATGACCACCGGGTATGTGAGCGCCGACTTGACCTTCTTTTTCAGGCCAAAGTCTTTCTCCATAAAGCCGGCCAGTCGCTCCAGCACCTCGTCGAGCACACCGCCCATCTCGCCGGCCTTCACCATACTGATGTACAGCGTGGAGAACACCGTCGGATGCTTGCCGAGGGCGTTCGACAAAGTCGAGCCGCCCTCCACATCACGGCGCACCTGAACCAGGGTTTGCTGCAGCTTCTTGTCCTCGGTCTGCTCGGACAAGATGTCCAGACACCGCACCATTGCCAAGCCCGCGTTGATCATGGTGGCAAACTGGCGACTGAACACGGTCAACGCCTGCTCGTTGACCTTGCGGATCTTTTGATACCAGCCCAGAAGGTCTGTCTGCGCAACGTTCGAGGTTTTTTCTTTGATATGGATGACGGTCATGCGCTGCTCTTGCAGCCGCTGAGTCGCCAACCGAACGTTCTGCGCCTCGATAGTATCCTTCTTCAGTTGGCCGGTTGCATCACGGGCCTCGTAGACGAATACAGGCATCCGACCCCAACCTCCAATTAACTCCGTGCTGGTGCCTCGAAAGACACCGCCGGTTCTAGATCTTGGTCAATTCTCCAACAACCATGGCCGCCAGCGGCACCAACCACCACAAGACACTCACTTTATCTCACCTCCTGCCTTGATATCCTCATACTCATGCAACCCCCGGAGGGGGAAGTTCCACCCGGTTACTTTTTCCGTGCACCCTCGATCATCCTGCGCAGGTCCTCGGGATGCATCGTATGGTTCAGCGCTTCCTCTGTTGTGATCATTTTGGCACAGCAGAGCTCGTAAAGCGATTGCTCCATCGTCGCCATTCCGACTTTCGCACCGGTCTGGATCGCGTTGTAGATCTGGTGGGTCTTGCCCTCGCGAATCAGGTTGCGCATCGCCGAGTTGGCGATCATCACCTCGACGGCGGGTACCCGGCCCACACCGGAAGCATGAGGAATGAGTTGCTGGGAGAAGACCGCTTCCAGGACGCTGGCAAGCTGGACGCGGATCTGCTGCTGGTGATGTGGTGGGAAAACGTCGACCACGCGGTCCACAGTCTGAGCCGCATCGGACGTGTGCAAGGTCGAAAACACCAGATGGCCGGTCTCGGCCGCCGTCAACGTGCCCCCAATCGTCTCCTGATCGCGCATCTCACCCACCAGAATCACGTCGGGATCCTCCCGCAGAGCGCCGCGCAGGGCGTGCGACCAGCTCAATGTATCCTGGCCGAGCTCGCGCTGGTTGATCATCGACTTCTTGTGGGGGTGAATGTACTCGATCGGGTCTTCCACCGTGAGAATGTGGTAGGTTTGCTGGGTGTTAATGATGTCGAGCATGCAAGCCAGAGTGGTGGACTTGCCAGCGCCCGTGGCGCCGGTCACGAGAATCAACCCGTGGGGTCGGTTGACCACATCTTCCACACACTGGGGAAGATGCAACTCCTCGCGGGTTGCGATGGTCGAGGAAATCGCGCGCAGGCAAGCCCCAACCACGCCGCGCTGGCGATAGACGTTGACTCGGAAGCGTCCGAAGCCGCGAACCCCGTGAGAGCAGTCAAGCTCCCAGGTTTTCTCAAACTTCTCCTTCTGCTTGTCGTTTAGAATGCTGTAGACCAGTCGCTTCGTTTCGTCCGGCGACAAGCGCGGAAACTCAGTGGGAACCAGTTTCCCATTGATTCGCAACACCGGGGGCAAGCCCACGGTTAAATGCAGGTCCGACGCTCCCCGCTCCACTGTCGTGCGGAGCAGGTCATCCATCGTAAAACGAAGTGCCTCAACAGCCATGCTCTATTCTTCCCGGGTCGATGATCCGAAGATCCTTGACACTATCCTTTCCTTCTAGAACTCGACCGCTTCAACGTAGACCACTCGCAGGCATTCCTCCACGGTGGTCACACCATCGAGCACCTTGCGCAGGCCATCGTCTTGCATCGTCTTCATGCCGCCTTCGATGGCAGCCTGGCGAATCTCAGCCGTGGAGGCTCGCTGCAAGATCAGGCCACGGACGCGGTCGGAAATCATCAGTACCTCGTGAATGCCCGTTCGGCCGCGATAGCCGGTCATCTTGCAGTGGTCGCAACCACGACCCCTATAAAACGAAATGTCGTTATCGGAGAACATTCCCAGACCAAACTTTCGGGTCGCCTCGGCCGGGGGAGTGAAAGTCTCCTTACAGTTGGGACAGATCATACGGGCCAGTCGCTGAGCCAGCACCCCGATGAGCGCCGAGGCCACCAGGAAGGGCTCCACCCCCATCTCCACGAGACGAGAGATGGCGCCAGGGGCGTCGTTGGTGTGCAGTGTGGAGAGCACCAAGTGGCCGGTCAGAGCGGCTTCGACGGCGATCTTGGCGGTCTCACCGTCACGAATCTCACCCACCATGATAATGTCCGGATCTTGACGCAAGAAGGCTCGCAGGGCGAAGGCGAAGGTCAAGCCTGCCTTTTCGTTTGCCTGCACCTGGTTGATGCCGGGAATCTGATACTCCACCGGGTCTTCGATGGTCATCAGGTTCTTCTCACCGCTGTTGAGCTTGTTCAAGCACGAGTACAGCGTGGTGGACTTACCTGAGCCAGTCGGACCCGTGACGAGCAACATTCCGTAAGGTTTCTCAACGATCTCTTCCCACAGCTTGAGGTTGTCCTCGTAAAAACCGAGCTTGTTCAAGCCCAGCATGACCGAGCCTTTGTCGAGGATACGCATAACCACCTTCTCACCGTGCACAGTAGGCACAGTGGAGACGCGCAAGTCGAACTCGCGACTATCGTGGTGAAGGTGGATCTTCCCGTCTTGAGGCACCCGGCGCTCAGCGATGTCCATGTTGGCCATAATTTTGATACGGCTGACCATGGGAGCCTGGATGTGCTTGGGCGGACTCATCACGTCATGCAGCACGCCGTCGACGCGATAGCGGACGCGCACCGACTTGGCCTCAGGCTCGATGTGAATGTCGGAGGCTTTGTCATTGATGGCCTGCGAAATGATCAGGTTCACAACGCGCACGATAGGCGCCTCGTCCACCAACTCCTTGAGCTTGTCGAGCGCGATCTCTTCGTCCATCGCATCCTCAACCTCAAGAGGACCAAAGTCCTGAGCGGACAGGTCCTTCACCGTTTCCTCCACCTCGACCAGGTCGGTCACGCCAAACTGGCGCCCGATGGCCTTGATGATAGAGTCTTCGGTCGAGATGACGGGATCGATGTCAAAGCCTGTGATCAGGCGAATGTCGTCGATGGCGATCACGTTCAGGGGGTCCACCATGGCAAGAGTTAGACGATTGTCGTTCTGAGCCACAGGAATGACCTTGTAACGTTGGGCCAAATGCTCGGGAATCGACCGGGCCAACTGCTGGTCGAGGTCGAGTTGGTCGAGATCGACGAAGGGAACGCCCATCTGGCGCCCCATGGTTTCCGTCAACTCTTTCTCATTGACGTAGCCCATGGCGACCAGAATCTTCTGGACGGGCTCGCCCGATTTCTCGGCCTGCTGGTAGGCTCGGTCTAGCTGCCGAGCGGTGATAATTCCTTCATCGATCAGGATCTTCCCAATGTCTTCTTTGGACCTGGCGATCATGCGGCCATCACTCCGTAAACCACTGATCTGCACAGTGCCGTGGCCTGGGACACGACATCTGGCCGGCTCGTTCGAGACCTGAAAGGGCTTGCTTCCAGGCCAAAAAAACGAGCCTCTCCTCCCCCGGGGCTCGCACTATGCGTTCCACACCTTTTAGAGAATCTCCTCCACGGGCTTCATGACTTGTTTTCTGGGCTGATCCTCTCATCAATCGATAGCCGAGCGAATCTTGACCATCAGAAGGTCTATTGCGACCTCGTTGGATCCACCTTCGGGCACGATGATGTCGGCGTAACGCTTGGTGCTCTCCACGAACTGAAGGTGCATCGGACGCACCTGACCGAGATACTGCTCAATGACCGAGTCCACCGAGCGCCCCCGCTCCACGATATCGCGACGCAACCGACGGATGAAGCGCACATCGGCATCGGTCTGAACGAACACCTTGATGTCCATCCGCTCGCGCAAGCGGGGCTCCTCCAGGACCAGGATCCCCTCGACCAGGAGGATGGCAGCAGGTTGCACGGGGATCACCTCGCTCATCCGGGTGTGGGTGATGAAAGAGTAGACGGGCTGATCGACGGGCCTGCCAGCGATCAGAGCGTCGAGATGCTCGATGAGCAGGTCGTTGTCAAAGGCAAGCGGGTGATCGTAGTTAGTGGAACGCCTCTTTTCCAGTTCCAGGTGCGCCTGATCGCGATAGTAGGCATCTTGTGGAATGAGCTGAAGCTGGTCGGGAAAGGTGTCTTGCAGCTTGCGGGCCACGGTGGTCTTACCCGAGCCGGTGCCTCCCGCCAGGCCGATCACCAGGGGTTTACCGTTGGTATTTCCGGATGGCATCGTTATGCTCCTCATAAGATCGCGAGAACACGTGGCTGCCGTCACCCTTGACATCGTTGCGCACGTAGAAGAGATAGGGCGAGCGCTCCGGGCTCATGGCCGCTTCCAGCGAAGCCTGGCCGGGGTTCGCGATGGGACCGGGGGGCAAGCCAGCGTGAAGGTAGGTGTTGTAGGGAGACTCAAGCTTAAGGTCGTCATAGGTGAGGATCTTCTTAGGGGTCCCCAGGGCGAACTGCACGGTGGCGTCGCACTGCAGGAGCATCCCCTTATTGAGGCGGTTTATGTAGACCCCGGCGATAAGCGGGCGCTCGGAAGAAACCTGGGCCTCACGCTCGACCAGGGAGGCCAGAATGACCGTCTCGCGCAAGGACAGAGGAGCCTTCTTCTTGTGCCTGGCCCACATCGGGTCGACCACCTCGCGGAAACGGCCGGTCATCTGGCGGACGACCTCCTCTTCGGTGGCGTCCCAGCCAAATTCATAGGTGTCGGGGAAGAGGTAGCCCTCAAGGTTGGCGGGCAGGCTCTTGTCGATGGTCTGGCCTTTCTGGCGCACGAAGGCCAGCAGCTTCTTGGCGTCGCTCACGACCTTCTCCCTGGCCAGCAAGTCGCACACCTCGGGCAGAGTGAGGCCCTCGGGGAGGGTAGCCTTGCGCGACAGCGGCTGGGCGTGGGAAAGAGCCTTCAGGATTAAGAGAGGGGACTTGCTGGGATCCACCTCATAGTGACCGGCCTGCACCTGCATGTCGGCGGTGACGCGCATCAAGAGCCGCAGAGCGAAGGCCGAGCGGATCACGCCCTCTTTCTCAAGCAGTTCGGCCACCTCGCCCCCGGTGGCACCCGGGGGAACTTCGATCACCACCTGCTCGGAGGTGGTCCTGGCCGGCGAGAAGACCTGGCTCAGCCAGTACATGAAGGCCGAGGCCAAAATCAGGAATGCCAAGCAGCCGAACCGGACGACTTTGAGGAGGCCCTTCACGAGGGCGGGGGTTCTCGGCGCGGCGTGCGCTTCCTCTCGTCGAGGTAGGCCTGAAGGATGAGTGCGGCGGCCACGCTGTCCAGGTTCTGGCGAGCCAACCTGCTGGCTTCCTGACTGGTCAAGCGCTCGTCCTGAAAGTGAACGGGCAGTTCGAGCTGCTCCTGTAGAATGCGGGCGAACTTGCGCACGACCTGAGCCTGAGTGCCCTCGACGCCATCCTGAAGCTGGACGGGAAGGCCCAGCACCAGGGCTTCGACCTGGTGCTGCTCGACAATCTGCCTCAGGTCACACAGCAATGGCTTGAGACGACGAGCATCCAGGGTCTGCAGGGGGGTGGCCAGCAGGCCAGACGGGTCGGACAGAGCCAGACCCAGCCGGGCCCTGCCATGGTCGATACCGAGCAGCCTCATCCGGCCAGGCTCTCGAGCACTTTCAGGGAGCGCAAGGAGTGAGGCCAGTGGTGTGCCAGATGAGCGCGCAACAAAGCCTGCAACTCGGCAGCCAGATCCGGGGTCGGGATGCGACCCTGTAGCTCGCTCAGGGCCATGCGGCGCAGGTGATGGAAGGCGGAGACGGCTCTGGGGCTTACCAGCAGGGCTCCCGGAGCGGAGGGTCCGCAGCCGCGGCAAGCGATCTGGCCAGCGGCAGGAGAGAACCAGCCTTGCTTTACGGGGCACCTGCAGCTGAGGCACTCGGAAAAGTCGGGGCCGTAGCCGAGATCGTCGAGCAGGTGGAGCTCGAGCCAGCGACACAGGAGGGCGGGACTCCAACCGCGATCGAGCGCGTCCAGGCCCTGGACGAGGAGGGAAAAGGCGCGAGCAGCAGGCTCCCGGAAGGGCAAGCAGCTCGACCACAACTCGAGCAGGTAGCTGCCGTAAGCGAGCCGCACAAGATCAGTGCGCAGGGCGGGAAAGGTCTTGACGGGTCGAGCCTGGGTGATGGGGTCAAGGGTCTTGCCGCGAGCGAGCTGGGCGTGAAGGTAGGTGAAGGGCTCGAGCAGCCCGACAAGACGGCTCTGGGAACGCCGGGAGCCTTTGGCGACAGCGTCCAGCTTGCCCTCATCAGGGGAAAGACAGGTCACGATCTCGTCGGCTTCGCCCAGGGGACGGCGACGCAAAATAAGCAAGTCGGCCCGGTAGAGGCGACTCAGTAGGTGCCCGTGCCCTTCTCACCGCGAACGATTTTGACGGAGGCGGAAGCGCCGATGCGAGTGGCACCGGCCTTGACCATCTCCTGGGCGGTCTCGAGATCGCGAATGCCGCCGGAGGCCTTAACGCCCATGGTAGGGCCGACGGTTTTGCGCATGAGAGAGACATGATGGGAGGTAGCACCGCCCGGACCAAAGCCGGTGGAGGTCTTCACGAAGTCGGCCCCGGCGCGCTTGGAGAGATGGCAGCCGCGCACGACTTCCTCATCGGACAAAAGCGCGGTCTCGAGGATGACCTTGACGATGCGCCCGGAGGCAGCGCCCACGACTTCGCGAATGTCCTGCTCGACGAAGTCGTCCTGGCCGTCCTTGAGGGCGGCGACGTTGACGACCATGTCGATTTCGTCGGCACCATTGGCGACGGCATCACGGGTTTCCATGACCTTGGTGATGGTAGTGGTGGCACCCAGGGGGAAACCGACGACGGTGCACACCTTGACGCCGGATCCGCGCAGTTGCTCGGCGCACAACGCTACCCAGGACGGGTTGATGCACACCGAGGCGAAAAGGTTCTCGCGGGCTTCCTGGCACAAGAGCATGACCTGATCACGGGTGGCATCGGGTTTGAGGAGGGTGTGGTCGATAAGGCGGGCGAGATCGGAATGGACCACCCGCCCCCCGAGCAGATTGCCGACGCGCTCGGCACCGGAATGGACGATGGCACGGACATCCTGGGGAATGAGCTCGGCGCAGCAGCCGACTCCAGCACACTCGCCGCTGGCCCGCTTGTAGCAGGTCTTGTCGGAGCGAGCAGGCCGGGGATGACGGGCGGGAGGAGGGACGCGGGGATCGTCCGAGCGGCTGTCGAGCTGCTGCATGACCTCCTGGGTGATGCGCGCGACCAGAGCTTCGATGTCCATCAGGTTTCCTCCATCATGTCGATGCGATCTACAATGCCTACGATGACAGCTTCGCAAGGAGTGGCGGGATTCCCCAGTACCATGCGGCTGGAGGAGCCCTCATAGACGACGATGACCAGGTCGTCGATCCGGCTGGCCACGCTGTCAGCGGCCAGGATGCTGGCTCCCTCAGGCTTGCCATTGCGAGCATCGACGGGCTGCACGAGCTTGAGGGACAGGCCGTCGAAGCCAGGGTCCTGGGT
Source organism: uncultured Burkholderiales bacterium (assembly GCA_964471395.1). Taxonomy (GTDB): domain Bacteria; phylum Vulcanimicrobiota; class Xenobia; order Xenobiales; family QWHO01; genus QWHO01. The sequence goes on from CAYYHB010000149.1 coordinate 9,376, forward strand.
CGAGGACCAGAGGGAGCCTTCTACGCGAGCAAGGATCATGAGAGGCTCAATCCGTCCACCAGGCCCACGATGGTCGCATCGATGGGGGCCAGGTCGGCTTTCCAGGGAATAGTGGCCTCGCGGCCCTTGACGAGATAGACGAGGTCGCCTTCCCGGCTGGAAACGGTGTCGACGGCCACAAGCCAGCTGCCGGCCTGCGTGCCGTCATGATGGACGGGCTGGACGACTCGCAAAGTGGCGCACCGAAGCGAAGGGGTCTTGCGGGTGGCCACCACGGTGCCTTTCACTACGCCTAAGAACACGGATCCTTCAGGAAGCAGCGCTCGACCTGCAAGACTTTCTCGAAGCGACCCTGATGTCGCCCGCCGCCGAAGCTGGAAGAGAGCCAGGCCCGCACGATTTCTTTGGCCAGCTCGGAGCCGGTGACGCGCGAGCCGAGGGTCAGCAGGTTTGCGTTATTGTGCTCGCGGGAGTTACGGGCGGTGAAAGGGTCATAACAGGCGGCGGCGCGCACGCCGGGCACCTTGTTGGCGGTGATGGCGGAGCCGGTTCCGGCGCCGTCGATCATTATGCCTACGGTGTCATGAGGGCTCTTCTGGACGGCACAGGCCACCAGCAGAGCAAAGTCGGGATAGTCGACCGGATCGGGAGAATGGGTGCCATAGTCGATGAGCTCGTGGCCGAGCTCCCGGATGAGACCCAGCAATGCCTGCTTGAGCTCGAACCCGCCGTGATCGCTGGCGATGACTACACGCATAGGCCTCCTAGATGATCCGGAAGGAGTCGATGAGGGCGCAACGCCGCTGGCGCGTGAAGGTGCGCGCGGTGGTTACGCCCTCACCGGTGGATCCGGCAATGGTCATGGTGGTGGTGCCTTCTCCGCCAAAGCCAAGGCCGGCGTAGTTGGGACCGTTTTTTACGAAAATGTTGGCGTTGGAGACTCTGGCCATCCAGGATAAGTGCTCGATGTCGCGCGAGTGCATGACGGCGGTGTGGGAACGGCCGCCCTCGGCCTGGACGGCGAGGTCGATAGCCTCCTGGACGTTCCTGCAAGCGACCAGCGGCAGAACGGGCATCATCTGCTCGTTCACGACCAGGGGATGATCAGGGGGCGTCTCGGCGATTAACAGGCGGGTCTCCCGGGGCAGGTCTAGACCGATGGTCTTGGCGATGTCGCTGGCATACAGGCCCACCAGGTCGGTGTTGAGCACGGGGCGGGATTTGCCCACGGGAGGAGGGCTGAAGATGACTCCGGTCAACTGACCGAGCTGGCGCGAGGTGAGTTGGTAGCAGCCGTAGCCCAGCATGCGCTCTTTGAGCTCTTTGAAGACGGAATCGACGACAAAGACCTCCTTCTCGCACGTGCACATGATGTTGTTGTCGAACGAAGAACCATCCACGATCGCCCGGGCAGCCCGAGGCAGGTCGGCGGTAGCATCGACCACGACGGGAGGGTTGCCAGGACCGGCAGCGATGCATTTCTTACCGCTGGTCATGGCAAGCTTGACGATGTAGGGGCCGCCGGTGACGACCAGGCAGCGAATGCCAGCGTGTTTCATGAGCTGTTGGCTGACTTCCTGACTGGGATTGGAAGGGGCGGTGAGCAGCGTGGAGGGGCCGCCGGCGGAGGCGATGGCTCCGTTGAGGAGTTGGATCATCTTGGCGCAGCAGCCTTTGGCGCGCGGGTGAGGGCTGAAGACGACGGCATTGCCGGCCGAAACCATAGAGATGGAATTGTTGATGATGGTGGCGACGGGATTGGTGGTCGGGGTGACGGAGCAGATGACCCCAAAGGGAGCCAGCTCGGTAAGGGTCATGCCATGATCGCCGGTGGCGATGCGGGGCTCGATGTCCTCAGGGCCGGGGGTCTTGTTGGCCTGAAGGATGTTCTTGGCCAGCTTGTTCTCGGGACGACCCAGGCCGGTCTCGACATGGGCGAGCTGAGCCATTTCGCGAGCATGGTCGAGGGAGACGCGCCGCATGGCCTGCACGCACTCGGCGCGCTTCTCGAGGGTGAGGGCCAGCCAGGCCTTCTGGGCGCGATGAGCAGCCTCGACGGCATCGTCGACTTGCTCGAAGATACCGCCGGCAGCCGTGGGTAGAGGCTCTGGCGGCTCGACGGTCTGCACGCGCCGCACGACTTCCTCGACGATTTTCCGGATGTGCTCGCGATCCATGCGTTCAGTCCTTCTTGCTGTAGATGCGCTTGCCCTCAAGGTCAAGGCTGTCGACGATGGCCATGATAACGGCGTCGGTAGGGGTATTCTGGGTCTGGTCGGTCTGGCGGGCGGAGCTTCCCGCCACAACCAGCACCACCTCCCCCTCGCCGGCGCCAACGGTGTCGACAGCCACCACCGGCTTGCCATCGGGCTTAAGGTCTTGCAGGCTGAGCGGCAACACCAGTTGGAGGGTGACGCCCTCGAGTCGCTCGTCTTTCTGGGTGCAGACGACGGTTCCGACTACACGGCCCAACATCATCGGTAGCGCACCTCGATCCCTCGTTGCCTGGCGGTCTCAAGAGCCAGAGGGGTCACAATGGCACCCGGGGCCACCTCCAAGAGCTGCTGGCCGGCCTGAACGGCTAACAACAGGTCTTCCTGGGTGATGACATCGCGGCCGCGGGAGGCCGAGCCCCCAGAGAGAGAACCGGACAGCTCTTGAGCCAGGGCTCGGGCGGGCAGAAGACGCACACCCAGAGCCTCGATGGCGCGCAGGTGCTGCTGCACGACGGCCAGGAGACCAGCTGGCAGTCGGGCGGCATGGCGCCGAAAGCGGTCGACCTCCTCGGGAGCGGCCAGGAGCGGCACTCCCTGGACCAGGGCGGCCACAGCCAGTTGCACCGGCGGAGTATCCCCCAGCAGCAAAGCCAGCCTTGGCAGGATGTCGAGGTTTAGCACGGGCAGCACCACGGCCTCGAACTGGCGCACCAAGTCATCGGGAGCACCGGTCGCGGGCCTCCAGGGTTTGTGGCCCAGACTGGCATCCACTGCGCTGGCTGGAAAGCCAGGCCAAACAACCACGGACCAGGCGACATCCAGGCCACGAAGAGCTTCCCAGACGGGAGCTGACAGCTCGCCACCCGGGACAGGACAAAGCAGTAGCTTGCGCTTGCGCTCGGCAGGCGGCGAAGCGACTGGAAGCGGATGCTCGCGAGAGAGCTCGGCCAGCACCAACTCGGTGATGGATTCGATCAGCGCGTCCACAGGCGATGTGGGAGCTCAGCCCCCTACTTGCCGGACGGGGTCTTTTGGTCACGCGGAGGAGCGATGGGCAGAACGTCGTCCAGGTCCTTGTGAGGGCGCGGGATGACATGCACCGAAATAAGCTCGCCGACCTTGCGGGCCGCGGCGGCACCGGCGTCGGTGGCAGCGCGCACCGCGGCCACATCGCCTCGGACGAGAGCGGTGACATAGCCTGCTCCGATTTTCTCATAGCCGATGAGCTTTACGTTGGCCGCTTTAACCATTGCGTCGGCCGCTTCGACCATCGCGACCAGCCCCCGGGTTTCGATCATTCCCAGGGCTTCATAGGTTGTGATCAAGTGAGGATCCGCCTTTCTTAGAGCACTGCGGGCCACGGGGGGCCAACTTGCAGGTAACCGGCGTTCGCCGTTGCTGCGAGGGGATCCTGGCAAAGAAAAAAGCCAGAGACTTCAAGGGTCACTGACAACTGGATAACGGTATTCTGTGTTGCACACCCGATCGACTTGGGA
>CAYYHB010000150.1:0-8144 GCA_964471395.1 uncultured Burkholderiales bacterium
GCGAGAGTATCGAGACAGGCCTGGACGAGGCCACGGGACCGCGAGGAGAAGCAGCACCGCAAGGTGTCCCCGGGGCAACGAACCAGGAGGGGCCGGTGAGGATGGGGCCGGCTGCCCGGCGCAAGTCGGGCTGAGACCCCGCAGCTTCGGTTGCGGGCGCTCCGAAGAGCGAAAGACTCGGCGGGCTGTCGGCCGTGACCGACAGGGGTATGCGTCCCGACCTCAGTGACGTCGCAGACAGGCTTCGACTGCGAAACCAAAGTGAAGCGCGCTCCGGGCTGCGAGAAGTCCGGCGGGCTGTCGGGTCCGATACCGACAGGGGTGCGTGCTCACCGCAGCGCGCCGCAGTGTCTCGACTGCGCTACCATCGAGGCGGGCCTGGAACCAGGTCGGGACCGCGAGGAGAAGCGTCGGCGCAAGCCGGCCACCGACTGAAGGTTGCACCAGGAGTGTCCGGTGAGGTTGGAGCCGGGCCACGAAAGCCACCCTTCGAGGTGGCTTTCGTGCATGTCAGGAGAGCCCGTACTCCTGGCGGGCGTGCTCGAGCAGCACGGTGCCCGAGGTGATCTTCTGCTCGGCTTCGGCCACCATGGGAAGCGCCCGGCCGAGAATATAGGGGTCCAGGTTGTAGCCCCGGGCCAGGCGACAGGCTTCCTGCAGCTGGCGCAGCCCGCTGATCACCTGATCCAGGCCCATCAAATAGTGCTCGATCTCAAAGCGCGGCAGGTGGGTCATATCGGCCATCTCGTTGCCCACGTCCAGACCCAGGGCCTTCATCTGCTGCGAGAAGACCATGGTGTTGATTTCCTGGGACTTTACCTGCTTGCACAGTTCCTCGAAGCGCTGGCAGGCGGTATGGCGTTTGCTCTGGCCGAGCCGAAACGGAGCTTGAGCCTCTTGCTGACGTTGCTCCCACAGCCCCCGCTCCATGGCCAGGTGGCGCCCGCACTGCTCGCAGTTGGAGACCCACAGGGGATTGACATGCGAGCACTGCGAGCAGGTCAGCTCGAAGCTCAGCCTGGGCCCGGCGGTCAGCTCCTCGACCCGTTTTTGCAGGGCGGATAGGTAGCTCCTGACAGTGGTCAGCTCGCGCTCGAGGTTGGCTTGCAGCGAGCCGAGGTAGGCCCGCAGCTCCTCTTCTGAAAGCCCGTGGGCGGCCACCAACTCGGCCATCTTCTCGTGGTTGGTCAGGGCCTCGCGCACGGCCACCAGGTACTCCTGACAGCTGGCTCCGGCCTGGCGCCCACGCACCGTCTGCATGGCCTTTTCGGCCGCCTGGGAGGCGTCGCTCTCGCCCTGGGCCGCCCCCAGCAAACTCTGCATCAGCGCCTTCCAGCTCATCAGTAGGGGATCGCTTCCCAGGCCCGCAGGGGAGGATACTGCTTGCGAAATTCGTGCACCACCCGGTCCACGTCGCTGTAGCTGCGCGTCTCGAGCAGCTCCTTGAGATAGAGGCAGCGGCGCGCCACCGCGTCCACCTCGTAGGACCAGTACATGCTCATCAGCGGGCTGATGAAGAGGCGCGAGCCCTTCGTGCGCCAGGTGCGGTGGTGGTCGCCGAAATGACCTTCCAGGGCCGAGGCGATGGAGTTGGAGACCACGCTGGGAGAGCCAGTGATGGCTGCGGTGGCGTAGTCGACCGCCTCCAGGAAGAGGCGCGACTCGGCCATCTCCGGCAAGAGCGAGAAGGCTCCCAGAAAGCCGCCCTTTTTCTGCAGGGCAGCCGAGTTCTCCAGGAACTGGGCGTGACACACGCCGTCGAAAGTGTCCACCCCGAAGCCGAGGCAGCTCAAGACCTTGCAGGGCAGCTTGAGGCTGTGCACCGCGGCGATGCTGGCCAGGTCTTCCTGGGGCGTGCCCAGCCCCACCTCGTCCCCCCGCATCAGGCTGTCGGTGCCCCCGTCGGCGAGCACCACGGCGTCGACCTCGAGCCGGTCCACCAGCTTTGTCCAGGCGTCGAGCAGCGTCACCACGCCGGTGCGCTGGAAGCAGTAGATGCTCACCTCCTCGCCTCGCTGGCGAAACCACTGGCACAGCACCCGCTCGGGGAAATACTCATCCGAGCCCTGCGTGTCGGCGTTCACCTCGGTCACCGCCAGGGCCAGGCGTTTGCCCACCTCGGGGGTCAGGGAGGCGAAGGACATGTTGCCCAGGAAGACCGCCTCCACGCGCGGCTTGAGGTAGAAGTAGAGGGGCAGGCCAACGTAGAGGTCAAAGCCCCCGCCGGCGCCTGAGATCAGCACCCGGCGCGCGCCGGCGAGTCGCTGCAAGACAGGGGGAACGCCCAGGTCCACTTGAGAGCGATTCGACCCGGGCCGCACTCCAGCCTTTTTCAGTTCGCGAGCAGGGCGGTTGCGGCCGTCCCTACCGATCCGCCCCAGTGACTATGATTAGAAGCCGACCGGTCGTCTGCCCGGGTGAAATCCGGATTCGGGATGACGCTCGGGGGCGGGGCTCGCTGGGGGCATTCCGAGCCTCCACTCCATCAGGTTGGAAGGCACCTGCTCGGTATCCACCGCGAAGCTGGCCGCATCCAGTCGGGCCACCGCGTGGCTGTGGTCGAGCAACTGCTCGGCCTTCTGGCTGCTCTTGTTGGCGGCCCCGATTCCTGCCATCGCCAGGGCCGTGGTGGCGACCCCTCCCAGAACGAGGGGCAGGATGGGGGCTCCGGCCGAAGCGGCAACCCCCAACGCCACCCAGGTGGCGCTCTGAAGGCCGATGGTGACAACCTTCAGGATGGTGGAGCGTGCGGAATGACTCTCGGCTGAAGCCCGCAACTGTTTCTCCAGGGTCGAGAGATTGGAGAACTCACGACCGTTGAAGGCCTCTCCCACCCCGGACTCGGCGTCCACTTTGACGAGCTTGTCAACGGAGCTGTTTGGCATCTCATACCTGGTCATGCCTGGCTCGAGACTCAAGGTGCGCTCTGTGGTTGATGGACCCCAACTCAGTCTTACTGTGTGCATCGCTCCTCCGAACTCTCCGGTTACACTACCATGGGGATTATGAAGATAGTTTGAGCAGGGGTCGAAACGTGTTACAAAATCTTGAGCACGGATGTCTCGGGAAGCCAGCGTGGTGCAGTTCTGTTACCCCGACGACCAGGAAGCCCGTCCCCCCGCCCGAAGGCCGAATTCCATGGAAACCACCGGCCTCCCCCCCGAAGTGCGCGTCTTGCAGATGATCTCCAGCTACTGGGCCAGCCAGGCCCTGGCCACGGCGGTGCGGCTGGGGGTGCTCGACGGCCTGCCGGCCAGCGTGAGCGAGCTGGCCCGCAAGCTGGACCTGAAAGAGCCCATGCTGCGCCGGTTAATGCGCGCCTGCGCGGCGGTGGGGGTGCTGACCTATCGCTCTCACGACAACTACGAGCTCAACGAGCTGGGGCAGATCCTCTGCTCCAACACCCCCGACTCGCTCGGCCCCATGGCCGTGATGCTCAGCGACCCCAGCCACTGGAACTGCTGGGGCCAGCTGCCCCACTGCATCCGCACCGGCGAGACGGGCGTGGGTCCGGGCCTGCACACCGAGCGCATCTTCGACTACCTGCAAGAGCATCCCGAGCAGGGCCAGAACTTCAATCGGGCCATGGCCCACATGAGCGAGATGTGGGCCCGGCAGCTGGGTCAGAGTTACGACTTCACCCCCTTTGAGACCATCGTGGACGTGGGCGGCAACCACGGGGTGATGCTGGCGGCTGCCCTCAAGGCGGCTCGCCCCGAGGCCCGGGGCATCCTGTTCGACCTCGAGCACGTTGTGGCCGAGGCCGACGACGACCTGCGCCGGCACGGCATCTTCGAGCGCACCGAGAAGGTGGGGGGAAGTTTTTTCGACTTCGCCCCCCCGGGCGATTGCTACCTGATCAAGCACGTGATGCACGGCTGGCCCGATGAAAAGTGCGTCCAGATGCTGAGCCACATTCGCCAGGCCATGCAGCCCCGGGCCAGGGTGCTGGTGCTGGAGATGCTGCTCGACGAAGAGCCGGGCATCGGCGATCTGCTCGACCTCAACATGATGGTGCTCAACGGGGGCTGCGAGCGCACCGCCGAGCACATCGGACAGCTGTACGAGGCGGCCGGCCTGCGCCTGGCCCGCGTGATCCCCTCGGTGGGGTTCTACTTCATCCTGGAGGGCGTGGCCGCTTCGTAAGCCGCAGCAGGGCGGGCAGGGCCAGCTCGGCACCGATCAGGTTGGCCAGCACGCCGCTGGCCATGACGAAGCCCAGCGAGGCGATGCCCCGGTGGTCGGCCAGCATCAACGAGCCGAAGCCGGCGATGGTGGTGATGGCGGCCAGGGCCACGGCCGGTCCGGTGGAGTGCGCGAAGAGGTAGCCCTGATTGCGCCCGTGCACCACGTGCACGCCGTAGACCAGCCCGATGCCCAGCGTCAGAGGGAGGGCCATGAAGTTGGCGGGATTGAAGTTGACTCCGCAAGCGCCCATCAGCCCCAGCATCCAGACCACCCCGAGCAGCTTGGGAAGCAGGGCCAGAGCGGCCAGCTTCAAGGAGCGGAAGTGCACCAGCAAGAGCAGCACGATGATGACCAGGGCGTTTCGCCAGGAGGTCTCATAGGCTCGCTTCAGCTCGCCCAGGTAGTGGTAGATCAGCACCGGGCTGCCCGTGACCGAGGGCTCGACTCGCTCCAGCTCGCCCACGAAGCGGGCCAGGGCCTCACGCTCCCACACGTTCTCGCGGGGGTGGATCGAGATCAGGAGCTCGCCGCCAGGGCCCACTCCTCGCTCGCGCAGCTTGTCGGGCAGGTCCTGCACCCCGATGGCCGGGCCGGCCCGCTGGCTCTGCAGCTGCAAGAGAGATGAGCGCACGTCCTTCATCAGGTGCTGCTCGAAGCTCTCCAGGCCCTCCTCGATCGGTCCCGGACCCATGTCCTTCAGGGTCGACTTGAGGCGGTCGAGGCGGGCCAGGCCGGCCTTGCGCTCTTCGGGGGGACGCGCGGACAGCAGTTTGCGCAACCGTTTGTCCAGTCCGGCAAAAAGGGGCTCGAGCTTGAGCAACTGCTCCACCGTGCGATGAGGGGGCGAGCCCGGGGGCTTCAATCCCTGCACTGGGGCCAGAGCGGCCGCCACTTCCCGCGAGCGATCCTGCTCGGGCAGGAGGGTCACCAGGCACTCCACCCGGGCCACCGAGGGCAGCCGCTTGAGCTCGCTCACCAGGCGGCGGGCCTCGGCCGCATCGGGAGCGGCGATCAGGGCCACCAGGCTGGTGCGCCCGACCTGCTGCAGCAACCTTTCGGCCTGCACGGGGGGCGAGCCGGGAGCGTGCATGCGCAGCAGGTTGTAGTCAAAGTGCAGGCGGGGGATGTAATGCGCGCTCCACAGGGTGAGGAGGGCCGTGAGCACCAGGATGGTGCCGGGTCGGCCGGCCACCCAGCGCTCGGCCGGCAGCCAGCGGGAAGGCGGCACGGGCGGAACGGTGGGCCGCCGGTCTGTCAGGAAGAGCAGCGAGGGCAACACCACAGCCATGGCCAGAAACGAGAGCATCACCCCCACTCCTGAGATGAGACCCAGGTCGGCCACGGCCCGAAAGGTCGTGAAGCGCAGGGCCAGAAAGGCGACCGCGGTGCTGAGGGCACCGGTCAGGTTCTCCACCCCCGAGCCCCGCATGGTCTGCTCCATGGCCGGCAGCGGACCAAGGCCGGTGCCGCGCAGCTCCTCGTAGCGAAGCAGCCAGTGAATGCCGAAGTCCACTCCCAGCCCCACCAGGATGCAGGGGAAGTTGATGGTCACCAGGTTGAGGGTGCCCACGGTCAGCCCGGCAAAGGCCATCGACCAGGTCAGCCCCACACCCATGACCAGCACGATCATCTGGGCCCGCCAGAATGTTCCGAAGCCCAGCACTAAAAGCAGGTTGCACAGCATGACCGAGCTGATGGTGGCGATCACCGCTCCCCGGGTCGTATCCAGCGCTTCCTGGGCCTGCAGCACCGGCTCGCCGGTGAGCTCGACCTGCACCCCGCGCACCTGGCCGACGAGCTCGCGCAGGCGCTTGGCGGCGGCCCTGGCCTGGCGGTCGGCGGGGCGCACGAGCAGCAGGTTGACCTCACCGCGCGGAAAGGTCAGGTAGACCCGGGTGCCGTGGCGCGTGCCGCCCTGGCCAGGGTCGGGCTCAGGGCGCCGGAAGGGCGAGACGTAGGGCGCGCGTCCCCGGCTTTCGAAGCTGGCGATGAGCTGGTCGAGCACCCGGTCGAGGGTGGCGCTGAGCTGGGGACGGGCCGCGAGCAGCGCCTCCAACCGGCTGTCCTGGCCAAGAGCGGCCAGCCAGGGACGCGCCTGGCGCAGCTCCAGCTCGAGCTCGCGCAGCTCCTCGGAGGTCAGGTAAAGCAGAGAGCGGTCCTTGAGGAACTCGAGCTCGAAGCTGGTCAGCACCTTCGTAAAGAGGGCCGGCTCTTGCTCGAGGCGGGCGGCCAGCTCGTCCACCGCCTGCTCGCGCTCGGACTCGGTCCCGCCTCGCACGTAGACCACGATGTCGTTCTCGCCCGGAAAGAGCTGCTTGAAGCGACGGTAATTGAGCTGCACGGGGTGCTCGGGCTGCAGCAGCTCGGTTCGGTCGGCCGAGAAGGTAAGCGTTTTCAGGCTGATCCACCCCGCCGGCAGCACGGACAGGGCCACCAGCACCAGGATCACTCGGGGAGCGCGGTAGCAGAGCCTGCTGAGCCCGACCAGCAGAGTGGCCATTTATCGACGGGTGAAGCGCGCCGTTTTCCAGTCGTCCAGCTGCTCGAGCGTGAAGGCGGTGGCCTGGCCGTCGGCCCCCAGCTCGAAGCGCACCAGGGTGACCAGAGGACCGTCCTTGAGGTCGGCTTCATAGTAGAAGGTGCTCCCGTCCCACGGCCGCAGAGGGGCGGTGACCTTCAGGTCGCGGCCGAAGCTCAGCTGGGTGCCCTCCACCCGGGCCGGGCCGAAGAAGGCATTGTCGTAGCTGCCCTGGATGGCCTGCGGAGCCAGGGGCGGTTGACCCTGAGCGGGACGCTGCGACCAGCTCAGTCCCCCGTCCACCATGCCCGCCATGCCCTGGCCGACCTTGCGCTCGGTGGCCATCACCTCCTCCAGGCTTCCCTTTCCGTCCAGCACCAGGCTCACCAGGCCGCTGGATAGACCTTCGGGCAGGCCGCTGGGGAAGGCATTGCACAAGATGGCGATGCCCAGCTCGGCTTCAGGAATCAGCAAGAGCTGCGAGCGCGTACCGGTGGAGAAAGCTCCTGAATGCTTGACCTCGAGCATGCCGTGGCGGTTGTAAGACGAGGCCCAGCCCAGCCCGTAGAATCCGGTGCTGAAGGTGGCCGGGTTGAACCCTGTCACCATCAGCGGCTGGTGGGTGGCCAGCAGCGCCTCGCGGGCCACGATCTGCTTGCCGTCCACCGTTCCCTCGCCCAGGTGCAAGAGCAGGAATCGGCTCAGGTCGCGGGCCGTGCTGGAGACCCCGCCGGCCGGAGCCTGAGCGTCGGGGTTGCGGTCGTAGCGCTGCACGGCTTTGCCATCCTCCAGGACGTGCTCGCGGGCGCGGTCGCTGAATTTGGCGAAATCGGCGTAGCGGGTGCTGGTCGATCTCATGCCCAGGGGGTCGAAGATTCTCGTCTTGCAGACCTGGTCGAATTGCCCCCGGGTGGCCGCCACGCAGCCCGCCGTGATGCCGAAGTTGGAATAGCTGTAGCTGGAACGGAAACGGTTGTCCAGCCTCACCTCGCGCAGGTTGTGAAGGATGCCGGCCTGGTCGAAGCCCAGCTCCTCCAGCTCGTTGCCGGCCTGGCCCGGCAGACCGCTGCGGTGGCAGAGCAGATCGCGCACGGTGAGGTGGCTGGTGACCCAGGGGTCGTTGAGCTGGAAGGCGGGGTCGAGCTCGGCGATAAGCGTGTCGAAGCTCACCTTTTGCTCGCCCACCAGCGCCGCCACGGCGCTGGTCGCGATGGGTTTGGAGCAGGAGGCCAGGTGGAACACGGTGTCGGCCGTGACGGGCGTGGGCTGATCCACGTTGGTCACCCCGAACCCTTCCAGCATCACCACTTTGCCTTTGTAGACCACCGCCACCGAGCAGCCCGGCACTCCGCTGGCCTTGAGCGCCTCCTGGCAGAGCTGGCGGAACCTGGGAAGGATGGCGTTCATGTCGGGCTCGGCCGAGACCGGAGCCAGGGTG
>CAYYHB010000150.1:8154-12891 GCA_964471395.1 uncultured Burkholderiales bacterium
GAAGAAAGCGCTTGAGCATTTGCCCCGGTTGGTCCGAGGAGGGGGAGATTCCTGCCCGTCGGGCGTGGTTGTATGGCGAATGCCCGTACGACCACGAATAGTCCAGGTGTGAAAGGGTTTGTATCGTTTCTGTCCAACCAGTGCTCGGTGGAAAATCATCACAAGATCCGCACTGTCTCCGAGCGCACCGGGTTTCCCCCTGGCCTTTTGAGGGCCTGGGAGCGACGCTACGGGCTGCTCGAGCCGGCACGCCTGGAAGGCGGTCACCGGCTTTACTCCGACGAGGATCTGCGGGTCTTGCTGCGCGTCCGTGAGCTTCTCGATCAGGGCAGGAGCATCGGGGAGCTGGCCGCCATGGGCCGGGAGGCCCTGCTGACTCTGCCCGCCGGGGGCCGTGACCACTTCGCCCTGCTCCGACACGACCGCTTTCAGGGAGAGGGGTTGGGAATCGAGCTGCGCGAGCTGGCTACGTCCGATCTGGCGACGGTGCTGCGCCTCTACGAGGTGCTCAAGCGTACCTATGAGCTGTCTATGTATCTGGGGGAAGGCACCGCTGACCACCTGCTTGTCCAACGTTTGTGTAGCCTGAACGAGCCCGACCTGGTCGACGGGCTGGGCCGGCTCGGAGGGGCCACCCGCTCGAGCTCCATGCTGGTCCAGGCAGCTTTGCAGCACACCCGCTGGGGTGCGGTGGGTGCTTTAACGGGTTATGCTCGCGAGTTTGAGCGGCGAAGCCCGGCGCAGGCCGAGCTGCGCACCGCCATCTTGCTTGCTCGCGACCACGCCAAGATGATGCGCAACGCCTTCCTCGATCTCGATGTGCCTCTGCGCCAGGCCGACGAGGCTCCTCGAGCCCACCTGCTGGCTCCCCTGCTCGCCAAGATCCACCGGGTGCGCTGGGAGGGAGGCACCAGCATCCAGGTACGCACCGACTACCAGGGTGCCATCTCGGCTCGCTGTCTGGAGACTTCGGCGCTTGACCGACTGCTGTACGATCTGGTGCGCCGACTCGTGGATGCCCGCCTGCGCGCAGCCGAGCTGTGCGTCACCCGCCAGGGACCCGAGCTTTTGCGTTGGAGCCTGGAGCTTCCCGGCCCGGGACTGGAGTCGTTCCGAGCAAACGACTTTACGACCTACCTGGTGGGACAGGCCATTGGCCTGGAGCCGGAAGCGGCGCTTGAGCGCGGCTACCTGGGCGCCAGAGAGCAGGAAGACCGCTGCCAGGCCTGGTTTTACTGGCCCCTTTACTTGCCACCGGGCGACGTGCCCGTCTGCGAGTGCGACTGACCGGGTGGCTGCTCAAGCCGGCTGAACTCGCCCATCGGTCAGGCGAACGACCCGATCGGCCATCCGGGCGAACAACTCGTCGTGGCTCACCATCACGAAGCTTTTGCCGGTGGTCCGGCTCAGCTCGCGCATCAGGTCGTAGGCGGCTCGAGCGGTCTTGGAGTCGAGGTTTCCGGTGGGCTCGTCGGCCAGCACCAGCACGGGGTCGTTGGCCAGCGAGCGGACGATGGCAGCTCGCTGCTGCTGTCCGCCCGACAGTTGGGAGGGGCGATAGTGCAGCCGGTCGGCCAGACCTACCTGCTCGAGCAGTGCCTGCACCCGGGGACGGGCTGCCTGCTCGGCCTCGCGACCCTTGAGGCGGCAGGGCATGAGGGCGTTCTCGAGCACGGTGAACTCGGGCAAGAGGTAGTGGAACTGGAAGATGAAGCCCAGGTAGTCGCGCCGATACTCGGCTCGCTGGCGGGGAGTGAAGCCGGCCGTGTCCCGGTCTCCCAGGCGAAGCACGCCGCTGGTGGGGCTGTCGAGCAGTCCGAGCAGGTTGAGCAGGGTCGACTTTCCGCTGCCCGAGGCGCCCTGGATCGCCAGGAACTCGCCGGGCTCGACGGTCAGGTTGACCTCGAAGAGCACCCGGGTGGGCACTTCTCCCGAATAGGTCTTGTCGACCTTGATCAGCTCGGCGACCGCCATCAGCTCCCCCTGATCACCTCGATGGGATTGACCCGGGCGGCCTGCCAGGCCGGATAGAGCGAGGAGAGCAGGCCCACGGCCAGGGCCAATCCCACCGCTCCGAGCACCATCTCGGGGGTCAGCTCCACCGGGAAGAGCTCGATGCTGCGGCCGCTGGCCGAGAGGGTGCGGGCCTTCTTGAGCTGGCTCACCAGAAAGAGGCCGGCGGCGCTGCCCAGCACTCCGCCCAGCAGCGAGAGCAGGCAACCCTCCAGGGCGAACACGCCCAGGATCTGGCCGTCGGTGGCTCCCATGGCTTTGAGGATGCCGATCTCCTTGTAGCGGCTGACGACGGCCGTGATCATGATGCTGGCGATGCCAAAAGCCGCAGCCAGTGTGGTGATGGCCAGGATCATGTTGGAGGAGCCCGACTGGGCCTTCAGAGCGACCAGGAGGCTCTGGTTGTCCTTGGTCCAGGGCTCGACCTGGTAGGGAACCTGGAGCGAAAGCCTCCGGGCCAGCTCGTCTGCTTCGAAGACGTGGCGCAGGCGCATTCCCAGCGAGGTGACCGCGGTGCCCAACCCGAACAGCGACTGCCCGTCGCGCAGGGGCAGGTAAACGGTGCTCGAGTCGAGGGCGCGAAAGCCGGTGTCAAAGATGCCCGCCACGGTGTAGGTGCGGACCACATCCTCGGTGCTGGTGAGGCGCAGCTTGTCGCCCAGGTCCACTCCCAGCTCCTCGGCCAGGCGATAGCCCAGGGCCAGCTCGCCCCCGTTGAGCCCGAAGAAGCGCCCCCGAGCCAGGTTGCTCTGCACCGCGACCACCCGGTCCTGGCGCTCGGGGATGACCCCGTAGATCTGCACCGTGATCTTCCTGGTGCCTCGGGCCAGGGTGCCCTGACCGGATACCATGGGGGAAACCGCCATGACCTCGGGATCAAAGCGCTCGAGTCGAGGGAGCCAGGCCTGCCAGTCTTCGATCTTTTGCTTCTGCTGGGGCAGCTTGACGGTGCGGCCTGTGTAGAGCACGCCCGACTCGGGCGACTCTTCCCATAGCGCAAGCGGCGGCCGCTCGAGCTGCTCGACGGTCACGTGAGCCACCGCTCCCGTTACGGTGGCGATGAGTCGACGCTGAAGGCCGCCGATCAGGCCGGTCAGAAAGATGATCAGGGTAACGCTCATGGCTACCACCCCCGTGGTCAGCAGCGTCTCGCCGCGTCCGAAGCGCAGGTGACGCATGGCTACCGTGAACGTGAAGTAGTCGGGGATCACTCGCCCACCGGCTCGTAGTTGGTCTTGCCATCGAGGTCGTTGCTGGCGGGAGGCGGCCCCGACTCAAGCTCGGGGGGCTCGACCGTCCTGGCTCGAGCGCGTTGGCCCGGCTCGACGGCGGTCGCGTTCAGCACCACTGCCTGGCTCTCCGGAAGGCCCTCGATGGCGGCCCAGTTCTGGCCGCGAGCCAGAATTTTGATGGTCAGCGCGCGCACCCGGCCACCTTCAATGATCTGGCAGGTATTCTCGTTGATCAGGCAGGAGAGAGGAAGGCTGAGGGCTTTCAGGCGTCGGACCTCGATATTCACGTCCAGGGTCATGTCGGGACGGGCGTAGTCGGGCAACTGGTCCGGCTTGAGCCGCACCGGAACCACCCCGCGCGTGGCATCGACGTCGGGTCCGATCTGGCTCACGCGGGCCGAGAATGGCTGGTCGCGGAAGGCGGGCGGAAAGATCGTGGCGCTCTGTCCCACTTTGAGGCGGGGAAGGTTGGTCTCGTCGGTCTCGACGTAGATCTCGGTGCGCTCCATGGCTGCCAGGGTGAGCAGGGTCGTGCCGGTGGTGATGCTCTGGCCCGGCTCGACGCTGCGGCGGGTGATCAGTCCTGCCATCGGAGCCTTGATCTGGCGACGCTCGACCTGTTCCACGGCATTTCTAAAGGCCGACTCGGCCTCGGCCAGGCGGGCTCGAGCCAGGCTGCGCTCCTCGGGATAGGGCTGTCGGGCGAGCAGGCTGAGATTCTGGCTGGCCACCCGCTCGCTGGTGGAGAGAGTGGCCCGGGCGGCCTCGAGCTCGGCTCGCGCCCCGGCGATCTCCTCCGGTCGCGCCGGCTGGCTGGCCAGGCGCAGGCGCTCCTGCAGGGCCTGCTCACTGGCCACGGCTTTGTTCTGGGTGAGGGTAGACTGCTCGAGCTCCGAGCGCGAGATGGCTCCCTGCGCAAACAGGTCGCGGGTCCGGGCCAGGTCGCGGTCGGCCTGCTCGCGATCGGACCGGGCTCGGGCCAGGTTGGCCTGGGCCTCCCTCCGCTCTTCGGCCCGCCCCCCGCGCTCGAGTTGCTCGAGTCTCTGGCGGGCCTGCTCCAGGCGAGCGCGGTTGACCCGGCTGGCCTGCTCAAGCTCGGCTCGGGCGCGGCCAATCTCCTCCGGCTGGGCGCCGCGCTCGACCCGGGCCAGCTCACTGGCGGCCGTTTCCATGACATGACGGGCCTGGTCGCGCTGGGCCAGAGTGTCGCGGTCATCGAGCTGGATCAGCAGTTGATCCTTGCTCACCTGGTCTCCCTCCTCCACCAGCACCCTGGCCACGCTGCCCGACACGCTGCTGCCGATCTGGCTCTGGCGCACCGCTCGGAGGCGACCGCTGGCCAGGATCAACTCGACTACCTCACGCTCGCGGGGCAGCACGACATGGACGGCAGGGGCGGGACGCAGTAGCCAGCCTCCCAGCGCGAGGATCAGCACACCAAGAACCAGCAGGGCAAAGAATTTGGGGCTCGCCATCCGGCCAGTGGGTTCCA
>CAYYHB010000151.1:0-12876 GCA_964471395.1 uncultured Burkholderiales bacterium
CTAGAATACTTCACGGGGCCAAACGACAAAGATCGCGCCCCGCCCGCCGCCTCTCCGGCTGCCAGCGCGGCCGTCACTTGCTGGGAGGATTCGTCTTTGCAATTCCGCCAGGGAGATCTGCTCTTCTGCCTGGAGAGCACCCTGCCCCGTCCGGCCCGGCCTCACCCTGGCCCCATCCTGGCCGGAGGCCAGCCGGACGAGCATCTGCACCTGCTCGACGGCCCCGGGCAGCTTTACGAGTCGGGCAACTTCCTGTATCTCGAGGCCGAGCAACCCACCTTCGTCTGGCACCCTGAGCACCATCGCCTGGCCCTGCCAGCGGGCACCTTCCGAGTGGTGCGCCAGAGGGAGTACAAACCTTGAGCTGGCAAGACGAGTTGGGGGAGTTGCCCATCCTGCGCCTGAGCGAGGTTGATCCCAGCTTTCTGGCGCGTGCCGAGCAGGCTTATGAGGAGTTGGCCGAGTTGCCCCGAGTAGCCCGCGCCTGGGGCTGGCTGATGCGCCTGGAAGAGCTCGACCCGGGGGCTGCCACGGTCCTGGCCGAGCAGCGCACGACCCAGGGCGGCAGCCAGCTGGTGCGCCGACTGATGGCGCTGGAGGGATTGCTGCAGGCCCTCTCGGGCGGCCTTCATCGAACCCCCGGCTTCGTGCGCCTGGCCCTGGCGGTGGGGCCTGATAAGGAGCTACGCGACCAGGAGGGGCGGCTTCACTCGCTGCACGGCCCGGCCCGTGGACATGAATACTGGGTCTGCGGCGAGCAGGTCGATCCGATCTGGGTGCTGGCTCCGCAACGCAAGACGCTGCAAGACTTGATGCGCCTCCGCTCAGTGCCCGCTCGACGCACGCTCCTGCCTCGCATGGGCCACTCTCGCGCCGTGGAGACCGGCTGGGCGCGAGTGCTCGACCTGGACCGCGATGCAGCCGGCCATCGTCGCCGGCTGCTCAGTCTGGACCTATCCGAGGACGAGCCCCTGGTGCTGGTGGAGGTGCGCTGCACCAGCACGCACCGGTTGCACCACCTGCGCGTCCCACCTCAGACCCGAGGCTGCGCCGAGGCGGTGGCCTGGACTTTTGGCCTGGAGGTAGACGCCTACCGTCCCGTGGCCGAAGCCTGACGTTGGGCACCTTCCGGGCTACGCAAGAGAGGCGGCGCTCGGAGGTGTGGTCAGCCCCGTAGCCCTCCCCCGGGAGGGCTTCTTCCTTACACTCCCGCGCGTTGACCTGTTCAGAGTTAGAACGCGCGGGACTGTAGACAATCTGCTGAACGG
The DNA here is from genome assembly GCA_964471395.1 of uncultured Burkholderiales bacterium. GTDB lineage: Bacteria > Vulcanimicrobiota > Xenobia > Xenobiales > QWHO01 > QWHO01. The sequence goes on from CAYYHB010000151.1 coordinate 1,269, forward strand.
CGCCGCGCTAATTCCTGAAGTACTCAACGCGCGGCGCCTTAGCAACGAGCCACCGTCAGCCCCTGCACAGGGGCGCCGGGCGCCACCAGAGGCAAGCTCACCCGCTGCCACCAGGGCGCAGTGCGTACTCTCCTTAGCCCGCGGCCATCCTTGACCACGCAGATCAGGACGTGACGCAGACGGCGAAAAACTGGCGAAGCCAATCCCATTTCATCGCGCACGCAATACTCCATGGACATCCTGCCCAGGCGTTCGCCCGCCTCGCGCAGCAGCCGGTCTCCCTGGCCGTCCACAGGGGCGAAGGTCAACATGCGACACTCTCCGTCCGGCTCGAGGTACTCATCCAGGCGCTCGAAGAAGCGGCGCGTGAGGGCGGTCGGGTCGCTCTCCCCGGCGGCCGCGAAGGCCAGGTTGGGGGTCAGGCTGATGGGCAGCGCCGGCAGGTTGGCGGCCACGAAGTCGAATCGGCCCTGCACACCATCCCAGACATCAGAGCTCACAAAGCTGGCTGAGAGACGATTCAAGGTGGCATTCGAGCGTGCCAGGGCCAGCGCCGTGGGGTTCACATCCGTTCCCACCACCTCGCCAAAGCGTCGGGCCAGGCTCAGGGCGACCGCCCCGCAGCCGGTGCCCATGTCCAGGGCCCGAGCACCGCGAGCCGCGGCGGTCTGATCCAGCAAGAGCCCGGTATCGTCGCCCAGGTAGACGAACTCGCCGGGCGAGCGGCGCGGGATGGAGCTCATCAGGTAGAGCCCCGCCGCAGCCGCCACCTGCACCTGCGCCCCCTCCGGGCCCAGAATGCCGGCAGCCATCAAAGCCTCGTGCTCGGGAGGGCTTAGAAGGCCCGAGCACAGAGGCTGATGGCGCAAGAACAGGGCGTGCAGGCCGGCCGCTCCCGAAGGCAGGCTTCGCAGAGAGGCCAGCGGATAGCTGACCGCCGCCAGGCTGGCCGGACTCCCCCGCCAACGCTGGTAAGCGTGGGCCAGGTCGCGCAGCGGATACACCCGGCGGGTGCGAAACAGGGCAAGCCGGGCAGTGGCCATGTAGCCGTGCCGGTCGAGCAGCCCGCGCAGGGCCTCCAGAGCCTCTTGAGGGAAGTCTCCCCACATGGCTTGTCTTGTTGTACACACATCGGTTACAGGCCTTTACACCCCGGACACATCGCCCCCGCCCCGACCTGTTAGGATGCCTGCGACACTAACCAGGAGGAACCCCGATGTCGACCATCTCCAGCCTCAGCAGCCTGCCCCAGGCGGCCGCCAGCAAGCCTCGCAAGGAAGCGACCGACTCGCAGGCCCAGGACGTGGTGGTTCTTCCCGCCAACGCCCGCTCGCTGGAAGAGGCCCGCCAGGAGATCGACAAGGCCCGCGCCATGATGAAAGAGTTGGGCGGCCGCGTCACCCGCGACCTGCCCGCCACCGGCGCGGTCAAAGCCCGGCTCGACGGGGCTGCCCGCGAGAAGCTGCAAGAGGCGGGGTTCCGGGTGATGGAGGACACGACCGTCAAGGCCTTCCCCCAGCGCCCCACCCCGAAGACGCCGCTGGCCCCGGGCTGGCTCCTCAACGGTCTGGACGCCGCCCGAGAAGCCTCGAAGGCCGCCCTCGAAGGCAAAGTGGACATGTCCGAGCCGCTGACCTACAGCAAGCCGGAAGGGCTCTCCACGGCCGAGTCACCCATCCGCTGGGGCCTCGACGAGCAGCCCGGCTTCCGCCCTTTCCAGCCCTTCATCCGCCGTGAGCGCACCGTGCAGGGCGAGGGACCCAGCGACTTCGTGGGCCAGCTGCCCACCACCGGCAAGGGGGTCACCATCGCGGTGCTGGACACCGGGCTCTATCCCCACCCCGACTTTGAGGATCGCGTGCTGACCCTGGTCAGCGCCACCGGCGAGGCCCGCTTTCATCCCGACGCCATGGGCCACGGCACCCACGTGGCCGCCGACGCGGCCGGCAGCGGCAAGCTTTCGGGCGGTCGTTTCAGGGGCCCGGCCCCGGACGCCAACCTGGTCGGCATCCAGGTGCTCAACGGCGAGGGCGAGGGCTCGATGTCGGAAGTGATCGAGAACCTGACCGCAGGCGTCAACTGGATGGTCGAGAACAAGGAGAAGTACAACATCAAGGTAGCCAACCTCTCGCTGGGGCTGCCGCTGGTGGAGTACCAGCGCAGCTGGTTCGGACCGGCGACCCTCTATGACCCTATCGGTGCAGCCATCAACCGGGCCGTGGAAGCGGGCATCACGGTGGTGGTCGCGGCCGGCAATGACGGCAGTGACCCGGGCACCATCAACGCTTCCCCGGCCATCAACGACAACGTGATCACGGTGGGCGCGCTGGATACCCAGAACACCCGCGACCGCTCCGATGACCGGGTGGCCGACTTCTCCAGCCGCGGACCCACCCCCGATGGGCGCGTCAAGCCGGACATCCTGGCCCCGGGCGTCAACATCATGGCGGCCAACTCGCCGGGCAGCATCATCGAGCAGCAGAACGAGCAGATCGCCATGATCCGCCAGGAAGTCGAGTCGATGAGCGCCCGCCAGCTGCAGATGATGGCCTACAAGCTGGTGCGCGCGGGCATGGCTCCGCCCGAGCTCTTGCGCGTTCACCCCGAGGATCTGCGCGAGTACATGCTCGAGGGCATGCAGACCCACGCCACCCACGGCCGCAACGAGGGCGGCGCGGCCTACATGGCCATGGACGGCACCTCGATGGCCTCCCCCATCGTGGCGGGCGTCTGCGCCGCCGTGCTGGAGGCCAACCCGAACTTGAGTCCCGACCAGGTCAAGACGATCCTGATGAGAACCTCCGACCGCCTGCCGGGCGTGCGGGCCAACGATCAGGGCGCTGGCGTGCTGAATGCCCAGAAAGCGGTGGCAGTCGCCAGCCAGCTGGCCCAGCGGGCCTGACAGCGCGCCAAACAACCTCTGACGACGGTGTCTGAAGGTCTCGTGCAGAGGTCAGCAGCTTCTGACCTCTGAGAGGATCATGTCCAGCGTCGCGAGCGGCAGCGATACTCCCACATCCCAGGTTTCATCGTCGTGCCCGATCACGATCGACAACGTCTGTTCCCGGATGTCGGCCGACCACCAGGCAGCCTCGCCCGCCGATTTCCCGATGCGAAGAGACCCCGTGTCCCAGGCCGTGGTGCGCACCTGCTCGAGGCTGCTCAACTCCTCCTGCGGTATCCAGACATTGATCTCGAACTCAGGCATCGAGATCTTGACCGCGACGCTGCCATCTTCGAACCGGTCGGCCACGACGCTGGGACCGTCCTCCTCGCTCACCTGTCTTTTTTCAACGCAAGGAGTGTCAGGCCTTCGGGGCGACTCAGGCGCGGATCTGCCAGGCGCTGCCTTCCTGGAACGCCCGACCCTCCCGCTCGAGTTTGAGCAGGTGAGCCAGCAGCGACCTTCGAGCCAGCTCCAGGGCAGGCCCCTGCACGTCGGCGTAGGCCCGTCCCAGGAGCTCTGTCAGCGAGCCCGGCAGGGCCTCCAGCACCTTGCGCTCGCGCTCGAGGCGGTGGGCCAGCAGCTTGCCCGGCAGGTCCGAGCCCGGGCCGAAGGGGGGGCCGTGGGCGCTCACCACCAGGCGGGGCTTCAAGGCGCGCATCCGCTCGAGGCTGGCCAGATAGACCGCCATATCGCCCCCATCCTCGGGGTCGATCAGGATCGTCCCATGGCCGGCCGTCAGATCGCCCGCCAGCAAGAGGCCTCGCTCCTCGTGCCAGAGGCACAGGTGCCCGGGAGCGTGGCCGGGGGTGTGCAGAGCCACCCAGTCGCCCCAGCGCTCACCCTCCTCCACCGTGCGATCGACGGCGAAGCTGAGTTGTCTTGCTGTCTCAGGGTGGGCCACCAGGGGCAGCCCCCAGGAGCGCACCGCGAGAGCCCCGGCCACGTGGTCGGGATGGTGGTGGGTGAGCAGAACCTCCTGCACTGGAAACTCCTCGAGCGCCTGGCGGAGGCGCTCGAGCTCACCCGGGAGAGCTGAGCCGGGGTCCACCAGAACCGGGCCCGCCAGGCAGGTCATGGTGGTCCGGGCCGGCGGCAGGGTGGAGCTTTCCTGGGTCAGACAGCGCAGCACGGGCGAGAGCGGAACGGTGGGCCCGGGGATGCCCGTACCCGGGGGCATGGCCTCCTGAACGGCCGCCGCCTCGACCGGAGAGTGCGTCAACAGCGTCTGCAAGACGGACAGGGTGGGGGCCACCAGGAAGATGGAGCCCTCTCGCCAGGCCTGCAACGCCTCCTCCACCGCCCACCAGCGCCCCCCGCTGGCCTCACCCGGCCAAACGTCGGGCTCCTCCTCGTCGGTCAGCTCGAGCAGAAAGAACTGGGTGCGGAAACGCCGCGGCGTGTAAGGCGGAGTGATACGCACACCGGCCTTGAGAAAGCGCGAGGCATCCAGCCTTTCCAGGGTGGCGCTCCGCTCGAGCACCGCACGGCGCAGCTCGGGCGAGGCCAGGCGGTCCGGCAAGAGACCCACCTCCTCGAGCAGCTCGCGGGCGGCACAGGCCGCCAGCTCGTCGCCGTTCTCGACGACGGTGGCATGGTCTGATTCTTCCAGCACTCCGCCCGGGAAGGCATGAAAGCCCGGCAGAAAGCGCAGCGAGGGGCTGCGCTCGAGCAAGAATACGCGACCCGAGCGCACCGGGATGACTCCAGCCGAGGCGAGCATGACGCGACGTTCTTGCTCCATGGTGGGAAACCTAGGTGCGAGCTCACGTAACGTGCTCCTTCTGACAGCACCCGCTTTCCAGGAGTCTACTCCCGGTCCCGGGAAGCTAAACTCTCATGCGCTGGTTGGTGATCTGCCTGCTCTTGATTGGCTGCTCGACCCACTCGTCTTCGGTCAGGACTGATTTTGTGGCCTTTCACGACCACCTCCACAAGAAGACAATCCCTGCCCTCGCGGCATTCTACGTGAGCCCCAACTCCAATCCTGACAGCGACGTCGCACAGCGCGTGAAGGCTGCCCGCGAGTTTGAGACTCAATTGGCCCAACAGCTCAAAGACTTTGAAGAAGCCCAGAGAGCCACGAGTAAGTCGCCCCTTTCATACGGGGACGAATATCGCCTGGCGACAGAGGAGCTGGCCATCGTGGTGAAAGAGGAGCTCCGTGCCAGTATCGATTACGCCAGGGTGCTCCAAAAGGAGGCTCCTCAGCAAGAACCACAGTTTCGTAGGGCGTTGGCGCAGGTCAACCACATCGCGGACCTGCACGTCGAGTCCATCAAGAAATGCCAGAAAATTTATGACAAACACTTCCACGGCTCAACCCAGCTCTTTCGTCCCGAGCTATAGCATGTTCGGCGTCCCGTGCTGAATAGGGGCAGCGGTGAGCAACATCCGCTCTACTCCGCGAGGCCTGTTTTGTTGAGCTTCCCCACGCGCGCCGAGCCCGCCCCAGCATGAAACCCGCCCGCCTGTGCGAGATCACCTGCGGCCAGACCGACGCCCGCCTGATGGCCCCCGGCGACCGGGCCCGAGGCTTCGTGGGCAAGCGCGGACGAGGCTGGCTGCTGGAGGTGCACCACCCCGATCCGGCCCGGGTCGAGCCCCCCTGCCCCCACTATGGCCACTGCGGAGGCTGCTCCTGGCAGCATCTGAGCTATCCGGCCCAGCTCTCCTACAAAGCCGAGACCGTCCACCGCATGCTGGCGGCCGAGAGCGTGCCCCCCCCGGTGGCCTCGCCCAGCCCCTGGCTGTACCGTACCAAAGTCGAGCTGAGCTTCGGAGCCAGCGGAGAGCTGGGATTCATGCGTCAGGGGCGCTGGAACCAGGTGTGCCCGGTGGATCGCTGCCTGATCGGTCCGCCCTGCAACCATGCTGCCCTCCAGGCCACGCGCGAATGGCAACACCTCCACGCCCTGCCCGGCTGGGACGCCCGGAACCAGACCGGTCTCTTGCGCTGGCTGGTTCTGCGCCACTCCAGCACGACCGGCCAGTGGCTGGCCGTATTGGTGACCCAGGGCGAGGTGCCCGCGGCCGAGCTTGCGATAGAGCTCACGGAGCGGGGCGCCACGGGAGTGCTGCTGGCTCGCCAAAGCTCCACGGCAGGAGCGGTGAAGCCCGACAGCGTCGAGCTTCTGGCCGGCAATGATCAGCTGATCGAGCGGCTGGGAGAGCTCAACTTCGAACTCTCCTGGCGCTCGTTTTATCAGGCCAATCCTCCCGCTTACCTGCGCCTGCTCGAAACCGCTAAAAGGTGGGTTGGCCCGGTGGAGCGGCTGCTCGATCTCTACTGCGGTATAGGCACCATCGGCCTCTTCCTCGAGCCAGGCCAACTGACCGGGGTGGAGTCGGTTCCCGAGGCCATCGAGAACGCCCGGGCCAACGCCCTGCGCAACCAGCGCTCGGGGCGCTTCGAGGTTGGCCCGGCCGAGGAGTGGCCCGACCTTTCGTGCGATCTGCTGGTGCTCGATCCGCCCCGCTCGGGCTGCCATCCGAAACTGATCAAGCGGCTGGCCGCCGAAGGCCCGGAAACCCTGCTCTACGTCTCGTGCAACCCGGCCCGACTGGCCGAGGAGATGAAGGTGCTGGGCCAGCGTTATCGGCTGGAGCGGCTGCAGTGCTTCGACTTCTTCCCTCAGACCCCGCACATCGAGGCCCTCTGCCTGTTGCGCCTCAAGTAGCTGATAGCTCGAAACGACCTTGATCAGCTCATTCGAAGAGCCCGTCCAGGCTGAGCTCGATCTGGCAGTCGCGGTGCAGATTCAAGCGCACCTCCCGGCACTCCACGAATCGTCCCTCTTCTCGTACGAGAAGGCTCGACTGACGGGCTTCGGGATCGACGATCAGGTAGTAGGCCACCCCGAGACCTTCATAGGCCTCCCGTTTGTAGAGAAGGTCCTTCGAGCGGGTGGACGGGGAAAGGATTTCCACGACCAGGGCCGGCGCTTGCGTGATGAATCTCGAGGTGCCCTCGTCGCAGGCGACCAGGAGGTCGGGTCGGAAAACCGTGTCCTCGGCCGCCACCCAGTCAATCTCGTAAAGGGCCTCGCAGCAGCGGCATCCCGCCACTCTTAAGGCCTCGTCGAGCCGCTGGAACAGTCGGCCGCTGGTGCGCTGGTGAAGACGATCCGCCGATGGGCTCATCGCGACGGGGACCCCGGACCAGAGCTCCCATCGCCCTTCCCAGAGCCGATAATCCTCGACTGTGTAGTGAGGGATGTAGCGGGGCACCATGCCCACACTATACCAGATGCCCTGATCCCTGAGCGAGCTCACCGTCTCAGGACGGGCTGATGCGCACTCGTTGGGCGGGGTGGCGCAACCTGAAGGCAACCAGCCGACCGAGCTGCACCAGGTACTGGCGGATCACCTTGAAGTCGAGCTTGCTCTGCCCCGCTTTGCGGTCGGTAAAGACGTAGGGCACCTCGACGAAGGTGCGGTAATGGCCGCGCACCAGCACCTCCAGGCCGATCTTGAAGCCGATGGGGTCGAGCGTAACCCCGTCGATCACCTCGCGGCGGAAGACCAGGTAGCCCGAGGTGACGTCGCGCACCGGGCAGATGGCCTGCCCCAGAAAGCAGGCAACCCGGGAGATAATCTGGCGGCGCAGCGGCCAGTCGCCCATCCCCCCGCCGGGCACATAGCGCGAGCCCACGGCGACATCGGCGCCTCCCTCGGCCACCATGCGCACCATGGTGGGAAGGATGCTCCAATCGTGGGACATGTCCGCGTCCATGACGGCCAGGAGGTCGCCGGTGGCCCGTTTCCAACCTTCAATCACGGCCGAGGAGAGGCCCAGCTTACCGCTGCGATGCACCGGGAGTACCCTGTGCGTGCGGGCCAGCTCGTCGGCCAGCTCTCCGGTGCCGTCCGGGGAGTTGTCGTCCACGATGACCAGCTCGTAGTCGATTCCGGTGGGCTCGAGCATGCCACTGAGGCCCTCCACCATCGCCCTCAAGCCTTCGCGCTCGTTGTAGGTGGGGATGACCAGGGAAATCTTCACAAGGTGATGACCTTCCAGGCCGTCAGCAGGTGCTCGCAGATGTTGTCCATGTCGGCGATGGCGCCCACCTTGATGGACTCCTCGATCTTGTACTCGTCCACCGAGAGCACGCACACCATGACGCGCACGCCCTGCTCGCAGAGCACCATCAGGTCGCTGAGCACCGAGGAGCCCTCGGCGGCCAGGTGCACGGCCTCGTTGATCAAGATGAGCGAGCGCGGCTTGACCCGGTTGTGCACCATGGCCTGCAACAAGAACTTGAGCAGCCGCTCGCCCAACTCGGGGTTGCCGTGCCCGAGCACTTTGGAGCCCAGCAACACAACAATGTTCTTCTGAGAGCTGGCAGGGGAGACTTTGGCGGTCTGGGTCTCCTCGAGCTCGGCGAAGTCACCCCGGATCATGCGCAAGTAGTAATTGAGGTCCTTCTCGGCAAAAGTGGGCGGCATGGAAGGCGTCATGGGGCAGAGATCCTCAACCGCTCTGCCTGGGGCGCGCCCAGAACCCGCCGGGCTCCCTGGAACTTGTAGTCGTAGTCGGTCAACGGGCTGGAGTCCACCCCCAGGCTGCCCGAGGCGTGCAGCATCTTGCCCTGCCACATGTAGATGCCTACGTGGGTGATGTCGCTCTGGGTCTTGCCGAAGAAGAGGAGGTCGCCGGGGGCGAGCTCCTTGCGGCCCACCGGAGCCCCCACCTCAAACTGCTGGTCGGCATCGCGGGGCAGTTCGTAGCCGTGCAGGCGATAGACGGTGTACACCAGGCCCGAGCAGTCGATCCCCTGGCTGGACATGCCACCCCAGAGGTAGGGGGTACCGGTCAACTGGGCGGCGCTGTCCACCACGGTGCGCCCGTCGAGGGCCGGAGATACGCCGTCCAGTGCCACGGTCACTGCCTTGACGTAGACCGGCTCGCTGCGGCCCGGGATGAGCACGGGTAGCCACTCTGCTGCCGGATCCTCGCTGGGGGCTTTGACCAGGCGGGTTCCCAGGTAGGCCCAGCTGACGACCTTGCCGTCCTTGCCGGGCTGCTCGCGCAGCGGTGTTTTGGCCGCCCGCACCGTGACCACCGGGGGGAGCTCGGCCTGGGTGCCAGTCACCAGGTGCTTGCGCAGAATCCAGCCCGGATAGCCCTCGGGGGTGCGATACTGCTCGGTCACCAGCACCCGGGCCCACTCGCCCGAGGTCTTGAGGATCAACACCCGATCCCACATCAAAACCTGGGTCACCCGCTCAGAGCCGTGCGAGGGAGAGGCGTGCACGCTGGCTACGCTGACCGCCACCCGGGCCTCCTGCCCGCGGGCAGCCTGCACCTGCACCGTCAGGCACCCGAGCAAGGAGATCCAGGCAAAGAGCAGAGTGCGCCGGGTCATTTCAAGTCCTTCTTGTCTGGAATCTTCAACATCTCACCCTGGAAGAGATCGTAATTGGGTCCTTTGAGCCCATTGGCGCGAGCCAGGGCTTTGAGAATCTTAGGGTCGCTCGTGCCGTAGTATTTCTCGCAGATGCGCCCCAGCGTGTCGCCGGCCCTTACCTTGTGGCTGCGGGTCTTGCCCGGTGTAGCCGGGGGCGGCGAGGTGGCTGCCACCGGGCTGGGCTCGGGGGTGGGCGAGCTCATCAGCTCCTGGTCGATGACCTGCATGGCCGCCAGGTGCTGCTCGAGGTCGGTCAACCGCTTGGACAGGGCGTCCAGGCGCTTGATGACCTCCTTGTCGCTGGAGCTCGGGCTGCTCCCCTGCACCACCGTGGCCCCGGGGCGCAGGAAGATCAGAGCCAGCAAATTGGCCAGCAGCAGCAGCACGATCACCGTATCGCGCGGCTGCCAGGAGGGCCGCCGCAGCATGCGCTGGATCTTCTCCAGGGAACGCTCGAGATAGCGCTCTTTGAGGTGCTCGTCGGCACGGACCGGGACGGACTCCTGGGTCACTTCCTTAAAAGTCTCCTTGCCGTAAATGCGAAAACCTGGACAGGCTGTCAGCTGGCCTCCCACGTCCGAGTAGAAGCTTCGGTCGCGCTGCATGGGGTCTTCCACGTAGAGCATCTGCCAGGAGTCGCGAAACTGCGCCTTGTGAACCTCGCGCTCTTCGCTGGAGAGCTCGAGGCCGGTGCCGGGATGGGTGTGAAACCAGCCCAGGATTTGCAGGTCCGGGTAGCGGTGGCGAGCGATGCGGCGAGCATACTGGAAAACGCGCGAGGTGAAGCGACCGGCCTCTTCGGTGATGCCGCACTCCACCGCCTCCTCGACCAGGATGAATGTCCCGTCCCGGGCCGTCCGGCCTAGCAACAGCCCGGCCAGCTCGCGCGAGGTATCCTTGAGGGCGAACTCCTCGATGGCCCGGAACAGATCGTAGCGCAGGTAGATACGAGGCTCGGAGCCCCCGTCCTGACCGATCTGGAAGAAGTCGGTGGGCTCGACCATCTCGGCCGAGCGGGTTTCGGCCCGGGCTTGGGAAGAAGCCACGCTCACCTACGCTCGCGCGGGCTCAGGCTGAGGCGCCCGCAGCAGTGACTGCTCGGTGCTGGCCGAGAAAAGATGCATTTTGCGCGTATCAAAGAGGAGCTGCACCGTCTCCCCCACCCTGACGCCCGAGTGGGCATCCACCCGGGCCACGAACTGATCCTGACCACTGGCGGCATACAGGTAGATCTCCGAGCCCAGCGGCTCAACCACTTCCACCGAGGCTGAGACCTGCGAGCTGGGCCCGTCGGTCTGAAAACTAATCTCGTGAATGTCCTGCGGTCGCATCCCCAGCACCACCTCGGTGCCCACCGCGCTCTCCAGGCCCTCGCGGCGCTCAGCCGGCACCTCCAGAGTGAAGCCCGAGGCTACCACCTCGATGCGTCCGTCGTTCTGGGCCAGTTTGCCAGGAAAAAAGTTCATGCCCGGGCTGCCGATGAACCCGGCTACGTACTTGTTGGCCGGGTGCTCGTAGAGGGTGAGGGGGGTGTCCATCTGCTGGATCACACCGTCCTTCATCAGCACGATGCGATCACCCAGGGTCATCGCTTCGACCTGGTCGTGGGTCACGTAGACCGTGGTCACCCCCAGCGTCCGATGCAGCTTCTGCAGCTCGGCCCGCATCTGCACCCGCAGCTTGGCGTCCAGGTTGCTGAGGGGCTCGTCCATCAGATAAACCTGGGGCCGTCGTACGATAGCCCGGCCCATGGCAACGCGCTGGCGCTGCCCGCCGGATAGCTCCTTGGGCTTTCGCTGCAGGAGGTGGCCGATACTGAGCAACTCGGCCGCGTTCTTGACGCGCTTGTCGATCTCGTCGGGAGCGAACTTACGCAGCTTCAGCCCGAAAGCCATGTTCTCATACACGTTCATGTGCGGGTAGAGGGCGTAGCTCTGGAAGACCATGGCGATGTCGCGGTCCTTGGGCGAGACGTCGTTGACCCGCCGGTCGCCGATAAAGATGTCCCCGCTGGAGGCCTCCTCGAGGCCGGCGATCATTCGCAGCGTGGTGGATTTGCCGCAACCCGAGGGCCCGACCAGCACCAGGAACTCGCCATCCCTGATCTGCAGGTTGGCGCTCTTGACCACGTGGACCTCGCTGGGAGTGTGGCCCGGGCGCCAGAACTCGAACCACGCTTTCTTGAGCGGGGTCTTGCCCTGAAAAACCTTATTGACGTTGACCAGACGGACTTCAGACACGACGTTCTCCAGGG
>CAYYHB010000152.1:0-12828 GCA_964471395.1 uncultured Burkholderiales bacterium
CGAGCTGCGCTCCGGCGGCCTCGAAGAACTCGAACTGGCTGGCGAAGAACTCGAATCGCCGCAGCACCTCGGTGGGCACCGGCAGGCGGGCGATCTCCTGGTACATCCGCTCGCTCTGGGCCGGGGTGAAGACGAGCTCGGCCGGCACGACCTCCTCGGGCCGGATGCCCTCCTCCACCCGGGTCAACAGCTCGGAGAAGAAGCGGGTGTTGAAGTGTAGCGCCCGAACCACCACGTCGATGCGGTCGCGCAGGGCTTCGACCACCTGGTAGGTCCCGCCTCCCTGGTCGTCGTTGGCGGTGAGGTACCAGGCGGCTTCGGGGCACTCGTAGATGTGGTCGAGGATCTCGGCGTAGTTGTCGGCCAGCACGGTGAGCAGAGCCGACTGGGTGCGGGTGGGGATGCGGTTGTACTCGTCGATGATCTTGACCCGCATGCCCAGCCAGCGCCGCCAGGAGATGCGGATCTGATCCAGGCTCTGGGCCTGGATCAGGTCCGCCGGCAGGGGATTGCCCAGCAGGTCGGAGATGGTCATCTGGGGCTGTCCGTGCTGGATGGCCCGGCGCACATCTTGTAGCGAGTAGCCCGCCAGCACCCCCATGAGCACGGCGCTGGCCGTCTTGCCGCGCCCCGGCCCTCCCACCAGCAGGCAGCGACGGCGCACCGCGAAGTTCAAGAGGGGCAGCAACACGAAGCTGGAGTAGCTCTGGGCCGTGGGCAGGACCAGGCGCGAGCGGGTGTCCCCGAAGGTGTAGCTCGGGGGCGGTCCGTCGTTGTACTCCAGGTCGTAGTGGGGGCTGATGACCGCGTTGTTGACGATCCAGAAGTAGGCCTGGCGCAGCTTCTCGTCCAGCGCCTCGTCCTCTTCGGACACCTCGCTGCCGGGGTCGACCGGGCCACGATACAGGTCGGCCACGTCGAAGGCGAGCGGTGGGGGTGGCTTGACCATCGGGTTGGTGGGGCTCTCGGGAGGGCGACGGAACAGATTCTTCAGCACAGGCGATTGCTTCGGAGCCGCCCGCTTGACCCCTGGGAAGGGTGCCCCGGGCTGAAGTCGAACCTCCGGGAATGAAAACAATTCTTGCAATCACCCTGCTGGCAGGCTCGCTTCTGGCTGGCTGCGCCGCCAACCCGGCCGCCGACCGCCCCGCTGCGGTGGTCAACACCCCGGCCAGCGCAAGTCCGGCCGCCTCTCCCTCGACCGATCCCAACGCCAAATCACGCACCTTCGAGATCAGCGCCTGGAACTCCAGCATAGGGTTCGTGGGCTCCAAGGTGACGGGCTCCCACGAAGGGAAGTTCAAGACATTTCGGGGCCTGATCGAGGTGGTCGAAGAGGAGCCCACCCGCTCGCGGGTCGAGGTGACCATCGACATGGGCTCGGTGGAGGCGGACGATCCCGACCTGACCGATCACCTCAAGAGCGCCGACTTCTTCGACGCGCCCAAGTATCCCGAGGCCAGCTTCAAGTCGACCCAGATCGCCAAGTCCGACAAAGGCTACACCGTGACCGGCGATCTCAGCCTGCACGGCGAGACCAAATCGATCAGCTTCCCGGCCGAAATCGCGCTTACTCCCGAGGGGCCCACGGCCAAAGCCGAGTTCAGCATCAAGCGCTTCGACTTCAAGATCATGTACCCGGGCAAGGCCGATAACCTCATTCGCGATGAGGTGCTGATCAAGCTCGACCTGAAGGGAACCCCACCCGAGTAGCCTCGCGACGCGTCTGGTACGGCCCGCTGGGCGAGCTGGCCTGGCACGCTTCGCTGGCCGTCTATGAGCTGGCTGCCCTGGGTCGGCACGGCTGGTGGTGGCGCTTGCATCGCGCCCTGCCCCGCCACTATCGGGGCATCCGGCCGGGCCGGCTCGAGCGTACCCATCCCGAGCGCGACTCGCTGGCCTACGGCGAGACTCCGGCCATCTCGGTTCGGCGCCTGCTGCAGGTGAGCGGCCTGGCCCCGGGGGCACGCTTCGTCGATCTGGGCTCGGGCCGCGGGCTTGCGGCCTTGAGCGCGGCCAGCCTGGGGTATCCGGCCGAAGGGCTGGAGTTCTTTCCCGAGTACGTCGAGCGAGCCAACCGGGTGGCCGCCGAGCTGAGGGTGTCGGCCCGGTTCACTCAGGGCGACCTGGTGGAGGACCCCTGGCCTCAAGGTGAGCTCTACTACCTGGCCTCCACCGCCTTCGGCCAGAAGACCCGGCAACGTCTGCTGGAGCGTCTGAGCGGCCTGCCCCCGGGAGCCCTGCTGGCCACGTTGGACTGGAGCTTGCCGCTGGAGGGTCGGGCCGCCTTCTACCTGCCCGTCACCTGGGGATTGGCCCTCTGCCAGCTCTACGCGACCGAAAGTTAACGCTCCCAAAACAACCCCCGGGGGCATGTTGCATACACTGGTCCTCGTGGAAACCAGGGCACCCTTCCGATTCACCGTCGATACCGGCGCCCGCGCCGAATGGACCAACCTGCGCCTGAAGGGCAGCTTCAACCCGGCTACCGGCGAATACGACCCGCAGTGGAACGGTGGCCAGACCATCCCTATGCGCGATGACGGCCTGGAAGGTGATGAAGTGGCCGGGGACGGGGTCTACACGGCCACCGTCTCGCTCAAGACCGAGCCCCGCAGCTACGAGTGGGGCGTGGTGGCCGACACGAAGGCCGGCCGCAATCGCTGGCTGCCGCTGCAAGACGGAAATTTGCGCTTTGACACCGAGGAGCGCAACCCGAGCTACACGCCTATCGCCAACCACAAGCTGGGAGTGCATCGGCGCGGCCAGGACGGGGTCTTGTTTGCGACCTGGGCCCCGGCCACGGACGAGCTGGCGGTGGAGATCTTCAACCGCGATGGCAGCCTCAAGTCGCGTCACGGCATGGAGAAGCAGCCCGACGGCACCTTCAAGCTGGAGCTGGGCCAGGGATGGAGCGCGCTGGAGGGGCTGGGTTATCGCTATGCCACGGGCGACATAGCCTACTCCGACCCCCGGGCCCGCTTCCTGCAGGGCCAGCAGCGCGGGGTGGAGCGCATCTTCGTGGATCCGGTGCTGGGCATCGAGACCGGCTGGTACGACGACAGCGGCAAGGGCGGGCCCAACTACGCCGACAACCCCACCTGGGGGCGCTTCACGGTGGACGACCGCCCCAATGCCGAGAAGGTGCAACTGGTCATCAAGGATGAGAACGGTCGCCAGCTGAGCAAGAGCGAGCTTTTGCAGCGGCTGGGAGCGCCTCGCCTGCTGAGCTATGAAGAAGCCCCCCCCAAGGACAAGCGGGACGTGGACATCCTCAACCGATGGGGGGTGGACTCGGACGCCAAAGTGACCGACTACCAGTGGCTCGAGCGCACGGCTGAGAACGGCGCCATCGACCTCGAGCAGTTGGGCAATGCCTGGGTGACCACGGTCAACAACTTCCCCGGGCTGGCCGGCCTGCGCTACGAGTTCCGGGTCTACGAGAACGGTCGCCTGGTGGGCGATTCCAACGGCGACGGACAGCTGAGCAAGTCCGAGCGGGTGCGCACGCCCTTCAACGACCCGCTCAGCGACCGCATCTCGAGCCGTCCGGGCAGCGAGCGGCTGAGCCTGATCCGCGAGTCGAAGTTCTCGTTCCAGCACCAGAACGCTCCGCGCAAGACCAGCGATCCCACTCGCTTCGTGATCTACGAGCTGCATGTGGGCAGCTTCATGGGGTCCAAGGACAACGCCAACCCTTCCAACTTCAAGGACCTGATGCACAACCTCGACTACCTCGAGGAGCTGGGGGTCAACACGCTCGAGCTCATGCCCTTTAACGAGTTCGGGGGAAAGCGCGACTGGGGCTACACGCCTGACTATTACTTCGCCGGAGCCGAGGCCTACGGGTTCGAGCTCGACGCTGCCGAGGCGCTGCGCAAGGGCCTGGTCTCCGCGCGTGAGGCCGAGGGCCGCGAGACGGTCTGGGTGCACGGACTGGAGGCCATCAAGGTGTTCGTGGATGAGGCCCACCGGCGCGGCTTCAACGTGCTGGGCGACGTGGTCTACAACCACACCTCGGGCAAGGCCGACGCCGACAACCCGATGTGGGAGCTGGATGGAGACCATCGCTCCTTCTTCAAGTGGAACGGGCAATACATCAGTAATACCGACTGGGGAGCCAAGCCGAACTTCGGGGCTGACGGGGTGAAGCAGTTCTTCGTGGACAACGCCGTGCAGCAGCTGGAAGAGCTGGGGCTGGACGGGATTCGCTTCGACTTCACCCAGGTGCTACACGATACCGGCACCACCCAGGAAAAGTGGGAGGGCATGCAAACCCTGCGCATGATCAACCGGGCCATCGACCACGTGCGTCCGGGCGCCTACACGGTTGCCGAGGACTTCTCGCGCTCGTGGCTGGTGGCGGCTGACTACGACCGCAGCTCGTGGGTGGGCGAGAACGAGCACCGCATGGAGAAGAAGGGGATGGGCTTCGACGCGGTCTGGAACGATCGCTTCCACGACGACATGATCGACGCCCTGGCGGGACGGGCCTCGATGGACCGCCTGATGGAGGCGCTCACCCGGCACGTGGACGTTGAGAACTGGAGCAAGGCCGTGGTCTACACCCACAGTCACGACGAAGTGGGCAACTCGGGCCAGTGGGCGGCCCGGGTGGCGGCCGGCAGCCAGAATACCGAGGACACTCTCAAGCCCCTGCCACGGGCCCTGGCCCGCACGGCGGCCACGCTCACCCTGTTGGCGGCCGGGGTTCCCATGCTGTTCCAGGGCGAGGAGTTCCTGGACAACGCCGACTACAAGCACGGCGTGACGGCCACCTGGGGCAACGACATGAGCTGGCTGGGCCACCAGGTCGATCCCGCTCAGGCCGACAGCCTGTCTGGCGACGAGCGGGTAGCCGCCCTCAAGCGCGGGCACTTCAACTTCTATCGCGATCTGATCAAGCTGCGCGGCTCCAGCCCGGCCTTCACCTCCACCAGCGAAATCCGGCCCGGCAGCGTGAACAACGCCGAGCGCACCCTCAGCTATGTGCGCAAGGGCGGGGGCGAGGAGTTCTGCGTGCTGGCGAATTTTTCCGATCAGCCGCGCCAGGTTCCCCTGCCCGAGGGCAACTGGAAGCTGGTGCTCAGCTCCGACGATCGCCAGTACGGCGGGAGCGGTTTGCAGGGCGGGGTTGCTCCCGGCTCGGCGCTGGTGTACAAGCGCGTTTAGATGCGCCTGGCACAGACTGGGCGATGAATTCTCAACAGGTTTAAGGCTCTTTTCAACCCGGCCTGTTACTCTGCTCCGGCATGCGGATCGACCCTCTTTCCTATTCCCTGCCCTCCCGCGCCCCTGGCGGACCCCCGGTAGACGGCGCCGAGCTCGAGCAGACGGCTCAGCGGCTGCAGGAGGAAGGCTATCGCTTCCAGGCCTACAAAGGCAGCTGGTGGCCGTTCTCGGAGGTCAAGTGGCGCGAGGTCGACCGCGAGGAGGGCCTGCAGCGTCTGAGCGAGGACGCCGAGGTTCGCCTCGTCAAAGGCGAGGATACCCACCAAGTGCTCAGCAAGTCGGACCTGGTCGAGCTGGCGGCTTTCGACTCGGGACAGGTGGACGCTTTACCTCAGCCCAGGCTGGCCCGCGCCGTGGCGGCCCTGTCCAAGCAGGGCATCCTGAGTGGGCTTTCGGGCAATCTGACGGCCTATCAGGCTTACAACCTGCTGCTGCAGGATCCCAATCACGAGCGTCAGGAGGTGCGCTTCACCCACCAGGGAGATACCCTCCATCTGAACGGTCCGAGCGATGCCGAGACGGCCGCCTGGCTCATGGCCGGGGTGGGAGAGCAGGCCGACGTGGCCCCTCGAGCGGTTCAGCTCAAGCAACTGAAGGATCTGGGCTTCCAGGTGGATCCGTTCAGGCTCTTCGCCCAAAAGCGCTCGGGAGGCAGCCTATCCCTGACAATGGGCAACCAGGTGCTCGGCAGCATGCCGCTCGAGCAGCTCGACCCCGGTAAGGCCGAGCTGCTCTGCCAGGAGTGGAAACAGGCCCAGCAGAGCCTGGGCCAGGACGCTCGGGTCTGCTGGGAGGCTCTGCAAGACCGGGCTGGAGCGGCCCTGCCGTTCTCCGAGCGACTGTCCGCCATGGCCACCCTGAAGGAGCGCCTGGGAGAGCCTCGGGGGCGAGAGCTTTACCGAGCCGTCCTGGCCACCATCAAAGAAGGGGAAAAGCTGGACGGCCGGGTCGTCCAGGCCCTGGAGGTGGTGACCCTGGCCCCCTCTCACCCCGCTCTGGCGGTGCAGGTTTACCGCGGCTACCAGAGCCGCGGCGCCTTCTATCCCGAGCTGCTCGAGCGCACCGGCGACCTCAAGGTCACCGACCGCCTGGTGGCCGCGGTCCCGGTCGAGCAGGAGCAGCAGCTCTTCGGGCTGCTGGAGGACCTCAAGTCGATCGACCGGCCGGTAGCCCAAGAGCTGGCTGTGGGCCTGGCCGAGCAGGGGGTTCTGGTGGAGCAGCGCTCGCTGGTGGCTGGACTGGCTGCCCCGGGCACCACCGCGCGCGAAGTCTTCCAGGCCCGCGACGAGATTCTCAAGGGCGACGTCGAGGGGCGCAAACAGCTTCTCCAGGCCAGCCGCGCGGAGATGAGCCTGCCCTCGGCCACGCGGCTGCTGGCCGCCTGCCCCGACCCCGCCGGGGTCGAGGTCTACCGCTCGCTGCGCGGGGCGGGGATGGAGGAAGTTCAGGCGGTAGCCCTGACCGAGGCCATGGCCCGCTCGCGGCGGGAAGGGGAGAAGCTGACCGACCTGGTCGGACCGGCCCTCGAGCTGCGCGAGCTGGCGCCCAAGAGCTACTACGATCTCTATTCGGAGCTGCGCAAGACTTCCGGTCGTGAGAAGGCTTTCCTGGAGCACTACCAGCGCTCTCAGAATGCCCGCGAGGCGGCCACCGTGGCGGCCAACCTGCCGCCCGAGCAGAACGCTCTGTTCTTTGCAACCTGTGACCAGCTGCAGGCCGCGGGCATCAAGCACGGACCGCAGCTTGTTCTGGAGGCGGTGGCCAGGCATCGCCTGGAGGCTGATGCCGCCCGGTTGGAAGGCATCCCCACGCTGGCTCTCTACCAGGCCATGGTCGCGAACGCGCCCGCCGGCAGCGAGGACGCATTCCTGAGCCTGGCCGCCGAGCCGGGGCTGAAAGAGCCGGTCGCCAGCTGGAAAAAGGTGTTCAACGGACTGCCTGAGGAGGCGCGCGAGCGGGTGAGCCTGTGGAAGGCGATGCGGGTCAAGCTGGGCTCCAATGCGGCCCTGGCTGACCGCCTCATGGTTGCCGTCCCCCCATCGGCCGAGCCCGATCTCGTGCTGGAAACCCTGTCCGTGCTGCTGGGCAAGACGCCCAAGGAGCCAACCAAAGCCGTGGAAGCCTTCGAAAAGGTCTACCAGAGCCGCTCTTCCGAGCTGCTGGCCCACCTGGTGCGAGGCGGCGCCAACCTGGAGGAGGCCACCGAGATGGCCCGCCGGGTGGGACGTAACGATCTGCCCGGAGCCCAGCTGCCTCAGAGCCGGCGCTGCGAGCTGGTGGGGCGCCTGGGAGCGCTGCGCGGGGGCAACCTGCAGGAGGGCTTCCAGGATTACCTGTTTCTGGCCACCCGGCTGGAGGACTACGAGCACATTCCGATGGCCGTGGAGTTCTTCGCTACCCTGATCGAGACCGGGTTGAGACCGACCGAGGCCCGCATGGCCTACGTCGAGTTGGAGCGACGGCCCGAGCTGGGGGTGCACCAGAGCACAGTCCTCAAAGCCCTGCGCTTTGCCGACGGGCTGGCCGGGGCGCGCGAAATTCTCGACCAGGTGGTGCGGCTCACACCCGAGGAGGCGGCCAGCCGCCTGGAGGAAGTGCTGGGCCATCAGGATGCCATGCAGGGCCTCGAGCCCAGGCTGCGCACCAGACTGGCAGCCGGGCACCTGGCTGCGCCCTTAGACCCGCAAGGGCTGGAGCAACTGGGCTCTCTCCTGGGCTCTCGCCTGCACTGGACCCCGCACCCGGGCTGGACGGTGGGCGGTGACCCCCCCGGCCTGCGCCTGGATCTCCCCAAGGGGGCCAGCAATGTCGGGGCCATCAAGTCCAGCCCTCTCTGGCTTGCCTCCGACGGCGAGAGCACGCTCAGCTTTGATTTCGTGGCTGGCCAGGCATCGCGTCTGGTGGCTCTGGTGGAGGGTGCTGACAAACCGGTCGTGCTGGCCTCTCTGGAAAATTCGGGTCAGAATATGGTGGTCAATCTCTCTTCCTTGCGCGGCAAGAAGATTCGCCTGCGCCTGGAGTGCACCCGGACCGATTTGCAGCAGAAGCTCGAGCTCACCAATCTGCGACTGGACACAACCCCCACGGTCGGTCGCACCGATCTTGCCACCAGCGATTTCAGCTCTTCCGACGGGCAGCTCTCCAAGCCGGTGCAGCTTAGCTCCACGGCCACCACGCAGCTTTGCGCCAGCCTGGGAGGCCAGTCGCTGACCATCGAGACTTACAACGGCTCCAACTGGGTTCGCCTGCCCCTCAGTCGTCCGGAAGGGGGGTTGGTGAAGTCCGACCTGTCGGCCTATCGGGGCAAGAAGCTCTATCTTCGGTTTCGCAACAGCGGCAATGCTGCTCGCCCGCGTTTCGTCCAACTGCGCGAGGACCCGGGCTCGACCACGATGCGCCCGCTGGTGGGGGGCTCCGGAGCCGTGGCCGAGGAGGTCCTGGCTCTGGCCTTCGACCCCTCGCGCCGGCCCGAGCAGCGCTTGAGCGCCCTGCAGGGGCTGCAGTTGTTGGGCGACGACCTGGAGGCAGCCTGGAAGGCCTGGCCGATGCTCGAGCCCCACGTTGGCTCGGCTGACTTTGAGGACCGGGTGGGAGCGGTCAAGGCCCTGCTCCCCGCGGTCGAGTTACTGGCTGAGCTCGAGAAGGGACGAGCGCCGGGCGAGAGCCTGACCGCCCTGGCCCGCCTGCGGAAAGGACGCTCCACGGAGGACTTTGCCCGCCTGCGTGAACGCCTTCGCTGGGAGAGCCAGGACGCCACGCCTGCCTCCTCGGTCGAGTTCGTGGGCGCCGTGCAGAGTCGGGCGGGCGTTGAGTCAGCCGACCTGGCCTGGCAGGCCGTGGCCCCTCCCATCCATGACGAAAGTCTCAGCGAGCGCCGGCAGGCCTATCTCGATCTGCTGGAGGGCTGCGCGGGGGACGGCAAGCTGGCCCACCAGGTCTATCACCAGTTGCTGACCTGGCTCGAGCCCTCCGAGGGCATTCAGCGGGCCGCCCGGGCCGCGGTGGAGCTGCGAGCCCTGGTTCCCAAGGCCGAGGATTGGGTCAAACTGGTTAGCGACCTGCAGGCCAGCCAGCTCGACGGGCGTCTGCAGGGGGTGATGCTCAAGCGGATGTCCACCTTCCTGATCGGCAAGGTAACCCTGGAGGGCGCCAGACTCGAGGATGCCCTGAAGATCATGCCCGAGGAGCTCAAGGGCAAGACCGGAATCGAGGAGCGCGAGTTGCACCTGGTGGTGGGCGGAGTGCGCCTGGGCAAGCGCGACGAGTGAAATGAAAAGAGGGCGGCCCACCGGGCACGCCCTCTCTGGTCGCTCAGCGGGAGCTTCAGGCTCCGATGAACTGAATCAGCACGTTGCGGGTGCGGGGCCGGTCGAGCTCGAGCATGAAGACCCGCTGCCAGCGGCCCAGCGTCAGGCGGCCGTCCTGGATGGGCATGGTGACCGAGCATCCCAGCGTCAGGTGCTGCAGGTGGGAGTGGGCGTTGTCGCACTCGTCCTCGCACATGTTCACGGTACGGATGGTGAAGTCGTTGTGTTGATACAGCGAGGCGGGGTCGGCCATCTTCCAGAGGAAATTCTTCATGTCCTCAATCAGAAGGGGCTCGTTCTCGTTGATGATGATGGCCGCCGTGGTGTGCTGGGAGTAGACCAGCGCCTGACCGTTCTGGATGCCGGCTCGAGCCAGGAGAGACTCGACATGATCGGTGATATCGATGAACTGTGGACCGGTGGCCGATTCGATGGTCAGTCGGGACATGTAGACCCGGGGTTGTCCCAGGCTCTGCCCGGTGGCATCGGCACGCACCTGAATGCTGGGTTTGTTCTCCAAAGTCAGCGTCGTCTTGGCGCCGTTGGAGGGCGCCACCATTGTACCGTTCTTCACTCTAAAGCTCCCTATGTTGCGAGGCCGGCCTTCACCGGCCTCCTTGCCTGTTGTAAGCTGCCAGAACCTGGCTCTGACAAGCTTTTGGTGCTGTTGCACCGATCCTAATGAACCGAAGCCCGCTCATTCTCTCCTCACCTGAAGATTCCTCTCGGCAGGTCGCTCAGCCCGGTCCTGTAGAATGCACTCGCGCATGCGCGCTCTGGTTCTGGATGTGGAAGGCACGACGACCCCCATCAGCTTCGTCTATGAGACTCTCTTTCCGTATGCGCGCAAACGGTTGAGGAACTTCGTCGAGAGCAATTGGGAGCGACTGGATGAGGTCATCCAGGCCTTCCAGCAGCAGGCGGCCGAGGATCTGGTTGCCGATCATCCCCTGCGACCCGTTACCGGTCGCGAGTCGTTGATTCACAACGCCCTGGCTTACATGGATCAGGACCTCAAAGTGCCCTGCTTAAAAACGCTGCAGGGTTTGATCTGGGAAGAGGGCTATCGGGACGGCAACCTCAAGGGCGAAGTCTTCCACGATGTCAAGCCGGCCTTTAAGCGTTGGAGCCAGGCGGGCCTGAAGCTGGCCATCTATTCCTCTGGCAGCGTCTTCGCCCAGAGGCTCCTTTTCAGCAACTCCAGCGAAGGCGACCTGACTCGCTACATCTCCGATTACTTTGACACCGAGGTGGGAGCCAAGCGCGAAGCCGAGAGCTACCGACGCATCGCCGCCCGCCTCGGCCTGGATCGAGACCTGCTGCTGTTTGCCACCGACGTGGTGGCCGAGGCCGAGGCCGCTCACGAGGCAGGCCTTGAGGTCGTGCTCCTGCGGCGCCCTGGCAACCCCGACCCCGGGCCGCATCCCTTTCCCGAGGCACGCGACTTCACGACCCAGCCCTTCCCCTAGCTAGCTGTTGAACGGCGCCGCGCCAATTCCTGAAGTGTTCAACGCGGGAGCCGCTGGGCCGGATCGGTATCCGGGGCTTACTATGCGGCCTTCCACGTCGCGCGGGCTCTCGTTCTTACTGAAGGGGAGGAGCCGAGGACCAACTTTCATTTCGTGCGCCGGGGTCGCTTGGAGCCGGAAGTTGCACGGCTGCTCTCATTGCTCGAGGCGCAACGACTTCAGGCCACGTATGACGTCGCGGCAGTGGTCACGCCGGGGATGGCTGCCGACGCTCTCAAAGACGCGAGCGCATTCGTAGGCACGGCCGAGCGACTCTTGCGCCAGGACGGCTACCTGAACTGAGCGCGGTCACGAAGGGGCCTGGGCCTTGCGTACCAGCGAGGTCACCAGCGAGCGAGGCAAGAAGCGAATGGCGGTGGCCATGACCCAGTTCATGGTTCCCGGGATGCAGACCGTCTGACCCCGGCGGGTGGCTTCCCAGCCGACCCGAGCCACTTCCGGGGAGGTGGGGAGCTTGCGCTGAAACAGTCGGCTCTTTTGCATTCCGGCAGCGGCCTGAAAACCGGACTCGGTGGGGCCGGGGCAGAAGGCCGTCACGCTCACTCCCTGGTCTTTCAGCTCATTGGCCAGGGCTTCCGAAAGGCTGAGAACGTAGGCTTTGGTGGCGTAATAGACGGCCATCAGCGGTCCGGGCTGGAAGGCAGCCGTGGAGGCCACGTTCAACACGCGTCCATGTCCGCGCGCGATCATCGCGGGCAAAAGCAGCTTGGTCAGATCGGTCAGGGCCACGATGTTGAGCTGCAGCATGTCCAGCTCTGCCTTGCGGTCGGTCTCCGCGAACGGGCCGTAGGTGGCAAAGCCAGCGTTGTTGACCAGGATGTCCACGGGAAGTTGGCGTTTCTCGACCTCGGCGGCCAGCTCGCCCGGGGCCTCTGGGCGGGTCAGATCGGAAGGCAGCACGGTCACCTCCACCGAGTGGCTCTGGCGTAGCTCGGCGGCCAGTTGCTCGAGCCGGTCGGCGCTGCGGGCGACCAGCACCAGGTTGCAGCCATCGGCGGCCGCCAGGCGGGCCAGCTCCAGTCCGATGCCGCTGGAAGCTCCGGTGATCAGGACGCGTTCTTTCATGGAGAGCCATTCCCTCAGGAAATGGTGGATCTCCTGCGCCTGAGGTGCTACAATGAGGTCCGCATTGTCATCGAATCAAAGGAGGTAGACCGTTGGCCTACGTCGTCGTTAAAGAAGAGCCCGCTCGTCGTCTCGAGGGTGAGGAAGCCCTCAAGTTCCTTGCTTCGCGCGGTATTGGCTACGAGGAGTGGGACGTCTCGCAGGTTCCCGCCGAGCTGCGCACCTTTCGCAAGCTCACCGAGGACGAGCAGCGCCAGCTGCTGGCCACCTGGGGCGATCAGATCGACCGCCTGATGCGCTCGAACGACTACCAGACCGCCGATGTTCTGGCTGTTTCCGACGAGACCGTGCCCAACCTGGACACCATGCTCGATAAGTTTCGCCCCGAGCACTACCACACCGAGGACGAGGTGCGCTTCGTTATCTCAGGTCACGGAATGTTCGGCATCCACCAGAGCCAGCCGGACGAGTGCACCTTCGAAGTGCACGTCGGCCCGGGCGACCTGCTGATGGTTCCCGAGGGCACCTGGCACTGGTTCGACCTCAAGGAAGACCGCTGCATTCAATGCGTGCGGCTCTTCCAGGACATGTCGGGCTGGACGCCCTACTATCGGACGGCGGAGATGCCTGCGGCCCGGCAGTAGTATTCCAGCAAGAACTCGATGACCTCGACGTGGCGACGCGCTTCGTCCAGG